>CAYLPT010000074.1:0-7774 GCA_964385645.1 uncultured bacterium | reverse complement strand
CCGGCCTTCGACAAAACATGCGTCATCGCCGAGGTCAGCGTGGTCTTGCCGTGATCCACGTGCCCAATGGTGCCCACGTTCACGTGCGGCTTGGTCCGCTCGAACTTCGCCTTGCCCATCTCCTTCGCTCCCTGTTGGCTGCTCCGGGTCGTGGAGGGCGCCGCCGCGTCGTGCGCCCGGCGGTATTGTACCGAGTACGCCCTTCCTGTCAAGCCGGCACGGGGGCGCGCCTGGCGCGGGCAAGCTGTCGCGATCGCGCACATCGGCGCCCCTGGACGGCTTGACCGCGCGGGCGCGGGCGCGTATGCTGGTCGCGTCGATCCCCGCCGCGATCGCGGACGCCGCGCCCTCCTTCGTGTTCCTCGTCGGCCCACCACAGGGAGTGGCGCGCGTCTCGGCAGCGGGGCGACGGGGGCGAGGGAATGGCTTGCGAGGGCGAGCGAGAGCGGAGCAGAGCGAGCCCCGGGGGGCGCGGGGGCGTGCCGCTGTCTCTGGCGGAGTCGCGCAGGCGCGCGGCCCAGCGAGTGCGCGCGGCGGAGGCCGCGCTGGCCCGAGCGCGGGCCCGGTGGGAGCGGGCAGCCCAGGAGTGCGCGCGGCTGCGGGCGCCAGGGCCGGGGGCTGGCCCTGGCGGCCAGGCGCGGGAGCACGCCGACAGCGGGGCCGAGGGAGTGCGCGCCCTGGAGGCGGGGCTGGCCGCGGCTCAGCGAGCGGCCGAGGAATGGCGCGCGGAGGCGGAGCGGTGGCGGTCGCGCTGTCGGGTCCTGGAGGCAGAGCTCGTCGAGGCGCGGGAGGCAGCCGCGCGGGTCAGCGCTCGCTGCCGGGAGCTGGAGGCGGAGGCGGCCGGGGAGTGGCGGGCCCGGGCGGCCGCGCTGGAGGCGGAGCTGGTCCGGGCGCAGGCAGGTCAGGCGCGGCTGGAGGGGGAGATCGCGCGGCTGCTGGCCTTCCTGGACGACCTCACGGGGGTGCTATCGCTGGCGGCCAATGGGGGGGAGTAGGGCCCCTCACCGCTCCTCGATTGTCTCCTCGACCCGCACGCCGAAGTGGCGGCCGGCCTCCTCGAAGTAGGCGAGCGCCTGGTCGCCTGGCCGGAGGGAGGCGACGGAGAGGGCGCGGCCGTCGGGCGCGGTGAGCCGGATGGTCTCGGCGTTCTGGAGGATGAGCGATACCGTCCGTCCGCCGGCCTCGGCCTCGACCAGCAGCAGCGGCCGGCGCTCGATCTTGTTGCGGCCGATGTAGCCGACGGAGGTGGCGCCATCGTGGCGGACGAGTAGCACTTCGTCGCCCGCGCGCAGCTCGGAGAGGTACTTGGTGCGCCCCTCGGGGAGCAGGATGTAGGCGTGCACCGCGCCGGCGTTCACCCGGAAGGGCCGGGGCGCGACATAGGGGGTCTCGAGGCTCTCAGAGTGTACCAGAAGGAAGGCGGCGCTAGTATTGCCAACGAGCATTCCCTCGCCCTCTCTCATCTGGGTGCAGGTATCCACGCAGGCGCGATCCCCCATGCCCAGGGGCCGCAGCCCGGTGATGGTGGCGGGGACAAGGTCGAGCCTGGGCGACAGAGCGTGGACGAGGGCCACGGTGCGGCGGATCTCCTCCTCGGACCGAGTGTCCAGCACGACGCCCTCGACGCCCCGCTCCAGGACCTGGGTGGCCAGTCGGGCCTGCTCCGCGCCGCCGACCTCGGCCATCAGGTTGGGGCGGCGAGCCACCAGGTTCTCGAGGGGGATGACGGTCCAGTCGTGGCAGCGCAGGACGAGGGTCTTCTCGGGCGGCGAGGCGGCGGCTGCCTCCTCATCGGGCTTTCCCTTGATGTCCATCCAGAGGACGTCTTCGCCCGGCCTCAGGTCGCCGTCTGGGGCGATGGTGGTGATGGCGCCCAGCTCCTTGGCCCTGGGGGAATCGCCCTCGGCGAGGACGAGCGCATCGGCGCCGCTCTCCAGGGCGGCGATGGCGAGGCGCTTGTCCCAGGGCTGGATGCGGACCCAGGCGCGCTTCACCGTCGGGACTCCAAGAAGCGCTTGCTCTCCTCGGCGGAGGCGCCCTCGTGGACCATCATGCTGATCGCCCTCACCACGCCCTCCGGGTCGGCGTGCTGGAAGGCGTTGCGGCCGATGGAGGCGCCGGCGGCGCCGGCCTGGAGGGCGCCGGCGACCATGCGGAGGAGTTCCTCGTCGGTCTCTACCTTCTCTCCGCCGGCGATGACGACGGGAACCGGGCAGCCGCCGACCACCTCGCGGAAGCTCTCCGGGGAGCCGGAGTAGTTGACCTTGACCAGGTCGGCCCCGAGCTCCGCGCCGAGGCGGGCGGCGTGCTTGACGTGCTTGACGTCGTACTCGCTCTCGATCTTGGGCCCGCGGGTGTAGACCATGGCGAGCAGGGGCATGCCCCAGTGGAGGCAGCGCTCGGACACGGCGCCGAAGTGGGCAAGCATGGCGGCGTCGGTGGGGGCGCCGACGTTGACGTGGATGGACACCGCGTCCGCGCCCAGCTTGATGGCCTCCTCGACCGTGCACACAGGGACCTTGGCGTTGGGATCAGGGCTGAGGCTGGTGCCGGCGGAGAGGTGAACGATCAGGCCCACGTCGCGGCCGCCGCCGCGGTGGCCGGCCTGGACCATGCCCTTGTGCATGAGGATGGCGTTGGCGCCGCCGTTGACGACGCGGGTGACGGTCTCGCGCATGTCCTCCAGACCGGGGATGGGCCCGGCGGTGACTCCGTGGTCCATAGGGACGATCACGGTGCGCCCGGTGTTGCGGTTGACGATGCGCTCCATGCGGATCTGCTTGCCGATCATGGCAGACCTCCGGTCAGAAGCTCAGGGCTATCAATGTGTGGGGGGAGTTCGACGCGGGGCGGCCGGCGACCTGCGGGGAGCTCTTGGACAGGCAGGGTGCCTGGTACCTGGTAGGGCAGATGCCCCATCTGCCCCAGGGACAGGCAGGGTGCCGGCTCGGACAGGCAGGGTGCCTGTCCTACCAGGCTCAGGCAGGGGTACCCCCCGGTAGGGCAGACACCCTATCTGCCCCCTCCGCGGTCGGGCGGTCCCTGGACAGGCAGGGTGCCTGGTACCTGGTAGGGCAGATGCCCCATCTGCTCCAGGGACAGGCAGGGTGCCTGTCCTACCAGTACGGCCCCGGAGGGCGCCTTTCAGGCAGAAGGCGATGAAGGGCTCAGGGTGGGCATGGACCACCTACCCGATCGGCCAGCGGGGGATGGCGGCGTCCACCTCCTCCATTAGGCGGAGAGTGTGGTGGAGGGCGACGGTGACCCGGGTGTAGTGGACCTGATCGTCGTAAGAGAGCCGGCGGCCCTTGCGGTCCTTGAGCCACTTGTCGCAGACCTGGTAGCCGCCGACGCGGAACTCCCAGACCTCGGGCGGGACGTCGGCGAAGTGCTGGGTGCGGTTGATGCAGACGCGGCGCTGGTCGGCCTCGTAGCGGACCTTCTGCACAGTGTTGTCGCCCTCGCCGATGAGGGCGGAGGCGACGCCGGCGAGCTCGTCGGCCTCGAGCAGGTGCAGGGCGACAAGCCGGCGGCCGATCCCGGCCAGGGTGCGGAAGAGCGCGGGGTCGCAGGTGAACGGGATCCGGGGGAAGTCGCGCTTGAGGAACTCGGCGTAGCGGGCCCGGTAGGTGGGGGAGTGCAGGACCGCGTAGATGTAGTGGAACACGTCCTCGGGGCCGAACGCCTCTGGTGGGGCAGATGCCCCATCTGCCTCAGGGACAGGCAGGGTGTCTGCTTGGACAGGCAGGGTGCCGGCTTGGACAGGCAGGGTGCCGGCTTGGACAGGCAGGGTGCCGGCTTGGACAGGCAGGGTGCCGGCTTGGACAGGCAGGGTGCCGGCTTGGACAGGCAGGGTGCCTGTCCTACCGGTGTGGGCGGCGGGGAAGCTGAAGCGCAGGCCCAGGCGCGCCTCGAGGTCGGCGAGGAGGAGGGGGTTGAGGTTGGGCCAGCGGGGGTACTCGGGCTCGGGGAAGATGCGGCGGATGGTCCCGGCGAGGCGGGCCTGCGCGGCCGCGTCGCCGCCGGCCCTCGAGAGGCTCTCCTGGGCCTCGTTGATCTTCTGGTCCCGCGACACCGCCGACTCGCCCTCCTCGGGGTAGAGGTATAGGGGGAAGAGGCTGTCAATGGTCTTCGAGGACACCGCTACGTGATCCACGATCATCTCCACTCCAAAGCAGTGCTGCCAGGGCCCTGTGGTCTCAACGCGTCGGGGCAGCACGATCCCGACGTTCCGCCCGGCCAGCATGTGGCGCATGACCTGACGACGAGCACGCTCGATAATGGCGTCATGGTAGAGCACAAAGCGCGTGTCGAAGGGGCGGAAGAGGCAGGCGTGCGTGCAGGCTGAGAGGTCGGCCCCCCGCAGGGCCTGTCGCGCGCTCCCGACATCGAGTTTGTCGCGGGCGCCGAGGAAGGCCTGACGGACCTCTTCGTTGCCGATGGCTGGGTCGAGGAACCTATCGACGCGCGCGTCGAGCTCCTCACGGCTGAACGCGACGGCCAGGCGATCCCGCGCCGTCACGATCCCCACCGAGTTGACTGGCATGATGTCCGGTGCCTGCCAGCCGTCACCATACTCCTCCCGCAGCTCTTCCTGCTGCGGCACGAACAGGTAGCTCGGCGACTGGGGGTGGATCTCCTGCCACTCGACGCCCTCGCAGGAGCGCTCGGCGAGGAAGGCTTCCTTCGCCCGGCGTAGGCCCCACAGGTCGGCGTGAAAGACGCGGGCCCTCCGGGGGCCGGGCTGCGGTGGGGCAGACGCCCGGTCTGCCCCTTGGACAGGCAGGGTGCCTGTCCTACCGGGGTGGGTCAGGCGGCCTTCGTCCATCGCCTCACACCAGAAGCCGTCGTACTCCCACCCATCTGGCGTGAGACCAGCTCGGCTCGCATTGCCGAGGATGTAGTTGGCCTTCTCGTCGAACTCGTTCTGGTCGCGGACGATGCGGTCGAAGCTCTCCGCCTGCCACAGGCTGCCGCGGCGGCCGCGGAGGCGGTTGATCTTGAGCGCCGACCCGTACTTGACGCTCTGGAGGATGGGTGACAGGGGGTGCCATTGGCCGGGCGATTGCTCCAGGGGAGTCGCCAGCACATGAACGTGGTCGGGCATGACGGTGAGGGCGTGGACGTTCCAGCGCTTGCCGTGCCAGTAGAGTATCTCGCGTCTGACGATCGCCCGCTCCTCCTGACGCAGAGGCAGGGCAGACGCCCTGTCTGCCCCCGGGACAGGCAGGGCGCCTGTTCTTCCGGGCTCTTGAGGAGGCGGGGTGGCGCCTCCCGGCAGGGCAGACACCCTGTCTGCCCCTTGGACAGGCAGGGCGCCTGTCCCACCGGTACCGGGTCGGACTGCGCCCTTCAGGCGGAAGGTGATGAAGTAGGTGGAGCCACCGAGCTGCCAATGTGGAAGATGCCGGCGCGTGATGGTCAGGTTCTCGCCGATGCCTGGCGGGGCGCCGTCTTGGACAGGCAGAGTGCCTGTCCTACCCGTGCCGGGGGCGAGGACGAAGATGGCGATGGCGACGCCCTGCTGGATGTCGAAGACGTTCTCGTCCTTCGAGCCGTCGGGGCAGACCTCTTTCTTGCGGGCATTGCCGTGCAGGTCGAGCAGGTAGATCTCCGAGAAGGCCTCCATGAGCTGCTGGCGCATGCCGCGGAAGGTAGGGTTGTCCAGGTAGCTGTGGTTGGTGATGAGGGCGAGGATGCCGCCGCCCTCGGTCCGCTCGGCCGTCTCCTCGATGCGCCACTGGCCGAAGCGGATGAACTTGACGTAGTCGTCCTGAAGCCACTTGGGGTTGCGCTCGCCGAGGGGCTTGCCGTCCACCTGGTAGTAGTCTTGGAGCAGCTTGCCGATGAAGGTGCGGACGCGCTTGCCGCCCTTGCGCTCCCAACTGCGGTTGGCGGAGTGGCCGGAGTAGGGGGGATTGCCGATCACCACCATGATGGGCCGCTCGGCCTTGATCTCGGCGGCGGCGTTGGCCTCCTGGGTGATGACGCGGTAGATGCCGAAGAGCTCGTCGGCGCGGCGGACGGCCTCCTCGAGGGTGTTGGTGAGAAAGACGCCCAGCCGCTCCTCGGAGGCGAAGTCGTAGGCAAACTGGGAGTGGAGGAGCGGGGGGCTATCCCTTGGTGGGGCAGACACCCTGTCTGCCCCATGGACAGGCAGGGCGCCTGTCCCACCGGGGGCAAGGTCGTGGCCGGCGAGCTGCATGCCGAGCTTGAGGTGGGCCATGGCATAGGGGGCCATGAGCAGCTCAAAGCCGAAGAGCCGGGGCAGGAGGTGCTCCCGGACATAGCTCGACCAGGCGCCCGCCTGGCGCTTGCGAATGAAGCGGTCGCGGATGTGGCTGACGATCTCGTAGAGGAAGGTGCCGGTGCCACAGGCGGGGTCCAGGATGAGGACGCGGGGGCCGGTGGCGGCGACCTTCTCGCCGTCCTCGCCCTCCGCCTCATACTCGACCTGCGCGGTGTCGGCCAGCCCGTTGGGCAGGCCGAAGCGGGTTTTCAGCAGGTGGTCCACCGAGCGGACCATGTAAGAGACGACAGGCTCGGGGGTGTAGTAGACGCCGCGGAGCTCCCGGGTCCTGGGGTCATAGGCCTGGAGGAAAGTCTCGTAGAAGTGGACGACGGGGTCCTCGCGGCCGGTGGCGCGCAGGAAGTCCTCGAGGATGGCGGCCTTGTCGGTGGCGCGCAGGAGCTGGACCAGGTCGTCCACATATCCGGCGAAGGGCTCCTCGTCGAGCTGGGGGCCGGTGATGATGTCGAAGATGCGGCGCAGGAAGGGGCTGGTCTTGGGGATGTCGGCGGCGGCGCGGGAGCGCTCGAAGGGGGCGCCCTCGGGGTGGTGCACCCAGGCGGCGAAGAAGCCGTAGGCGAGGGTCTGCGCGAACAGGTCGGCGAAGTGCGCCTCGTCGAGGTCGGGCACCAGTTCCTTGCGGACCGCGTCGCGGAGGTCGGCAGTGTCCGCGGATATGTGCTCGCGGGCGAAGCCCTCGACGATCACGTTCCTGATCTCGTGGGCGAGGCGGGCCAGGCGAGTCGCGAGGTCGCGGGCGTTGTCGGCGCCCTGGGGTTCGGCGGAGAGGAAGGCGGCGAGGAGGTCGGCGAGCTCGGCGCGGCCGGCGCGACTGGTGGTGATCGTGCTGCCGGAGACCTCGCCCAGGCGGACGGTGCGGCGGTGCTCGCCCCGGACGTACCAGCGGAACTCGAGGAAGTTGGTGAGGATGAGGTTGGGGAGCGCGGGGCGGTAGCGGTGGGCTATCTGCTCGGAGCGCTCGGCGTCGTCGAGGCTGGCGCCGAGGTCCTTGGCCTCCAGGTGGCCGATGGGCAGGCCGCCCTTCCTGACGTGGAAGTCGGGGGCGCCGCAGGCGCGCCGGCGGGGCTCGGAGACGGCCTCCACGGCGGAGTTGAAGCACTCCAGCAGCGCCTTCAGCGCGGGGTAGTAGGAGCGCTCAGTGGCGTCCCCGCCCTTGAGCGTCTGGCGGAGGGCGGCGAGGTATTGGCTGATGGGCGCCGGAGGCATGGGCGCATCCCCCTGGGGTTAGCTTTCGGCGGGGGTCCGTGTCGCTCCTATCGGGCCGGCGTTCCCACGCGCGCCGCCTCCCGGTAGGGCAGGCGCCCTGCCTGCCCTCTGGCCTGTGCGGTTCGCGCCCCACACGCCATCCCCTGTGGATCGGGGTGGACCGCGCGCAGGTGCAGACATCCGCGCCCTGCCCGATGGGGCCTGGTGGCGCAGGGCGCGGATGTCTGCACCTGCGCGCGGTCCACCCCGATCCACAGG
>CAYLPT010000073.1:0-7424 GCA_964385645.1 uncultured bacterium | reverse complement strand
TGCTGGGGCTGGCCGCGGGGGTGGGGTATCTGTGGTGGTTCCTGCGCAACATGGGCATCGCGCCCGTGGTGGTGCCGGCCTTCCTGGGGCTGTTCCTCGTCATCTCAGTGACGCTGGCGCGCTTCCGCGCGCAACTGGGGCCGCCCAGCCACGAGATCTTCCAGGCCGGGCCCAGCCAGATCCTCACCCTCACGCTGGGCACCCGCGCCTTCGACGGCAGAACGCTCTCCTGCTTCACGTTGCTGCAGCCCTTCCTGCAACAGCAGCGCGCCAACCCCGCGCCTCTGCCTCTGGAGGCGATGAAGATGGGCGAGCGGGAGACCAGCCTGCGGGGCCTCGGCTACCCGATCGTCATCGCGGCCGCGCTCGGCACGCTCTCTCTGTTCTGGGCCAACCTCCACGTGGTGTACCGCGACGGGGCCTCCATCCGCGCCCACATGGCGCCGGTGCTCATGCCCGGCTGGGCCTACAGCGGGCTGCACCAGAACCTCCTCCACCCGGTGGGCGGCAGCTGGCTAGCAGTGGGCGCGATGGGCGGAGGGGCCCTGCTGTGCGCGGTGCTGATGGTGCTCAAGCTCCAGTTCCCGGGGTTCCCCCTGCACCCGGTGGCGCTGCCCGTCTCCACAGGCTCCGGCGTGGAGGGGATGGCGCTGGCGGTGTTCATCGCCTGGCTGGTGAAGTGGATGGTGCTGCGGTGGGGGGGCCGGGGGCTGTATCCTTTGTCCTACCAGGTGGCCTTGGGCATGATCGTCGGGGACGCGGTCATGGGCGGCCTGTTCGCCGTCGTGCGCCAGATCCTCGGGATGACGACGTAGGGGGCCTGCGCCCCCTGCAGGGGCGCCTGGGCGCTTGAGGTGACGCTTGACTGGCGGGGCGGTTTGTGGTACAAGTAAGCGCGCACGACCATGGCCGCTGAGCTGATCGCCAACCTGGGTGCTGTGTGCTGGCGCTGGCGCGGGGAGTCCTCCGGCTTGCCGGGCGCAGACGCGCGCAGATCAGGGTGAGGTAGCGATCGAGCGAAGCGAATAGAGAGCGAGGGAAGACCCGACCAGCCCGGCAAGCCCGGGCTGGTCGTTTTGTCACCCGGGGAGGAAAGGACGATGTACCACCCGAGCCGCGCCGAGTTCAGAGAGAAGGCCAGGCACGGGAACCTGGTGCCGGTGTGGAAGGAGGTGCTGCTCGACTCCGAGACGCCGGTGTCGGCCTTCCGCAAGATCGGCAACACGCAGTACGCCTTCCTGCTGGAGAGCGTCGAGCAGGGCGAGAAGGTCGGGCGCCACTCATTCCTGGGCTCCGAGCCCTTCGCCGTGTTCAGCTCGAAGGGCGACACGGTGACCATCAGTCGCGACGGGCGCCAGCGCACGCGGCGGCTCGGGCCGGGCGAGGATCCGCTGACCGCGCTCGCCGCGCTGCTGTCGGAGTATCGCTTCGTGCCGGTGGCGGGGCTGCCGCGCTTCTGCGGGGGGGCGGTGGGCTTCATCGGCTACGATGTGGTGCGCTTCTTCGAGCGCCTGCCCCGCCGCGCCGAGGACGATCTCGGCCTGCCCGACTGCATGCTGGTGCTCACCGACACCTGCCTGATCTTCGACCACGCCTTCCATCGGGGGAAGGTGCTGTCGAACGCGCTGGTCAACGGCGACCCCGACCGCGCCTACGACGCCGCCGTCCGCAAGATCGAGGCCCTCTGCGCGCGGCTCCAGGCCCCGCCGCCCGCGGTGCCCCCGCCCCGCCCCCAGCCCCGCGACACGCAGCTCCGCGCCAACCTGACGCGGGAGGAGTACCAGGCCCTCGTCGCCCGGGCGAAGCAGTACATCACCGCGGGCGACATCATCCAAGTGGTGCTCTCCCAGCGGCTCTCCCGCCCCGCGGCCGCCGACCCCTTCGACATCTACCGCGCGCTGCGCTCGCTCAATCCCTCTCCCTACATGTACTACCTCACCTATGGCGACCTGCGCATTGTGGGCAGTTCGCCGGAGCGGCTGGTGTCGGTGCACGACGGCGAGGTCGTAACACGCCCCATCGCCGGCTCTCGACCCCGGGGCGCCAGCCCCGAGGAGGACGAGGCGCTCGCCGCGGAGCTGCTGGCGGATGAGAAGGAGCGGGCCGAGCACATCATGCTGCTCGACCTGGGCCGCAACGACCTAGGGCGGGTGTGCCAGTACGGCACGGTGAGCGTTGACGAGCGGATGGTGATCGAGAAGTACTCCCACGTGCAGCATATCGTCTCGAACGTCCGGGGCCGGCTGCGCCCCGACCGGGACCAGTACGACGTGCTGCGCGCCTGCTTCCCCGCGGGCACGCTGTCGGGCGCGCCCAAGGTGCGGGCGATGGAGATCATCGAGGAACTCGAGCCCACGCAGCGGGGGCCCTACGGCGGCGTGATCGGCTACTTCAGCTTCTCCGGGAACATGGACACCGCCATCACCATCCGCACCATCGTGTGCGCCAACGGGGCCGCGCACATGCAGGTGGGGGCCGGCATCGTGGCCGACTCCGTGCCCGAGCGCGAGTACGACGAGTGCGTGAAGATGAAGGGCGGCGCCCTCCTGCGCGCGATAGAGATGGCCGAGGCGGGGCTGGAATGAGGGACTCGGAGGGAGCGACACCATGGTGCTGATGGTAGACAACTACGATTCGTTCACCTACAACCTCGTGCAGTACCTGGGCGAGCTGGGGCAGGTGGTGAGGGTCTACCGCAACGACCGCATCACCCCGGACGAGGTGGAGCGCCTGGCGCCGGAGCGCATCGTGATCTCGCCGGGGCCCTGCAGCCCGCTGGAGGCCGGGGTGTCGAACGAGATCATCCGGCGCTTCGCGGGTCGGGTGCCGCTGCTGGGGGTGTGCCTGGGGCATCAGTGCATCGGGCACGTGTTCGGCGGCGAGGTGGTGCGGGCGCCGCGGCTGATGCACGGCAAGACCTCGATGATCCACCACGATGGCAGGGGGATCTACCGCGGGCTGCCCAACCCCTTCGAGGCCACCCGCTATCACTCGCTCATCATCCGCCGGGAGACGCTCCCGAGCTGCCTGGAGATCACGGCCGAGACCGACCGGGGGGAGATCATGGGCGTGCGGCACAAGGAGCACCCGGTCGAGGGCGTCCAGTTCCACCCGGAGTCCATCCTCACCACCTGCGGGAAGGACCTGCTCCGGAACTTCCTGGCCATGTGAAAAGGGGAGAGCACGATGATCGCGGAGGCGATTCGGAAGGCCGCAGACCGGGGGGACCTCACCCCGCAAGAGGCGCGGGAGGCGATGGGGGAGATCATGGAGGGCCGGGCGACGCCCGCGCAGATCGCCGCCTTCCTCGTTGCGCTTCGCATGAAGGGGGAGACGGTGGAGGAGGTCACGGAGTTCGCGCGGGTGATGCGCAACCATGCCATTCCCGTGAACACGAGCAGGCGCCCTGTGGTTGACACCTGCGGCACCGGCGGCGACGCGGTGAAGACGTTCAACGTCTCGACGGCGGCGGCGTTCGTCGCCGCGGGCGCGGGAGTGGCGGTGGCCAAGCACGGCAACCGCTCGGTGACGAGCAAGTGTGGGAGCGCGGACGTGCTGGAGGCTCTGGGGATACGCTTCGACCTGCCGCCTGAGGAGGTGGGGAGGTGTGTGGACGAGGTCGGCATCGGCTTCATGTTCGCGCCCTCCTACCACCCGGCGATGAAGCACGCCATGCCGGTGCGCCGCGAGCTGGGCCTGCGCACGGTGTTCAACGCCCTGGGCCCGCTCACCAATCCGGCGTTCGCGGAGGCCCAGCTCCTGGGCGTCTACGCGCCGGCGCTGACGGAGCTCCACGCCGGCGCGCTGCGCAACCTCGGCGCGCGGCGGGCCTTCGTCGTCCACGGGCTGGGGGGGCTGGACGAACTCTCCACCATCGGCGAGACGCGGATCACGGAGCTGCGCGACGGTGCGCTTCGCACCTATCATCTGGCCCCCGAGGACGTCGGGCTGCCCCGGGCGCGGGTGGAGGACCTCCTGGGTGGGACGCCGGCCGAGAACGCAGACCGACTCGTCGCCATCCTGGAGGGGGCGGACGGGCCGGCGCGCGACATTGTGGTCCTCAACGCCGCGGCGGCGCTGGCGGCGGCCGGCGCGGCCGACTCGCCGGCCGAAGCGGTGCCCCTCGCGCAGGAATCCATCGCCTCCGGGGCGGCGCGGGAGAAGCTGCGCCTGCTGCGGGAGTTCGCGCCGGCCGCGCCCGGCCGGTGAGGCTCACTCCATCGGCAGGCCGAAGCCGCGCGCCACGAAGACCGCCATCTGGTCGCGGCCGACGACGTACTCGGGATGGTACAGGCCGTCGGGGTAGCCGCCGGTGACGGCCGTGGCGGCGATGTACTCGACATAACGGTGACACCAGCCCCACTCGCCCTCCGCGGTCACGTCGGCGAAGGTCGGCTCGCCCTCGGGCTCGGGGACCTGGCCGTCGGCGCCGGCCATCCCGCGGGCCACGAAGACCGCCATCTGCCCGCGGTCCACCAGCCCCTCCGGCCGGTACAGGCCGTCTTCGTAGCCGGCCACGATGCCCTGGGCGCCGGCGTACTCGATGTGGCGGAACGCCCAGTGCTCCACCGGCACGTCGGGGAACGTGGCCTCTGCTGGCCCGGGGGGCACCGACGCATCGCCGCCCGCCAGCGCCCGGGAAATGAACACCGCCATCTGGTCCCGGGAGACCGCGAGCTCGGGCCTGTAGGTGCCATCGCCATAGCCGCCGACGATGCCGGCATCATGGCAGGCCGCGATGTAGTCGTAGGCCCAGTGGCCCCGAGGCACATCGCGGAACAGCGGCGAGAGCTGCGCCTCCGACGTGTTGCCATAGGCGCCGAGGTTGATGCGGCCGCCGTTGGGCTCGGGCTCCCGGCGATACTCGGAGGCGGGGTTGCCGGCGTCTATGCAAGGTGACAGCTCAGACAGGTGATAGTCGTGCCCCGCGGGGTTGACGAACAGCGGACTGGCGTGGAGGTTGTGCTGGCCGAGGGTGATGCCATAGGCGAGCGTCGGGCTGTTGTAGATGTCGTTGTAGTCCACGACCGGGGCGGCGCTCGGCGAAAGCTGCACGATGCCGGCCTGCAGATTGTCCGCGATGATGTTGTTCTCGATGACGGGCTGGCAGCGGGAGGTCGAGTCGGCGGCCAGCCGAACGCCGTCATCGCCGTTGGCGACGATGGTGTTGCTGGCGATGCGGGGCGATGAGTCCCCGTGGATGTGCACACCGGAGCGGAAGCTGTGGCGGATGATGTTGTGGCTGATGAGGAAGGGCACGGGCGCGCCGTCGCGCGACTCCAGGTACAGGGCCACGCCGTTGAACCCGTGGTTGGCGACGGTGAAGCCGCTGATCGCGCCGCCGCCCGCTCCGTCGTGGACGCAGAAGCCGTTGCCGGGCCCGCGAGCGCCGTCCACCACAACGTGGGTGGGCGAGGCGCCGATCACCGCTACCGGCGCGAACAGCCGAATCCGGCCGTCCGGGATCTGGTAGACGCCCGGGCCGACCAGTACCGAGGCGCGCGGGCCCAGCCTCGCGGCCGCCTCGACCGCGAGCGCGATGTCATCGTAGTCGGCCCCCTCGGGGGCGACCGTCACCGCCGCATGGGCCCCGATGTCGGTTTCGCCGTCGGCGTTGACCCCATCCGCCGCGCCGGCGTTGGCGCACGGGCTGCCATAGCCGAGGTTATGGTAGCCCTCGAAAGGGGCGAATAGCATCGGGTCCTCCGACAGACAGCCCGGCCCCGGCGCGCAGTCCGCGTAGTCCTGCCCATTGCCCCACACATTGCAGAACCGGATGGTGGGGGCCGCTCCGCCCGCGGCGCGGATGCCGGCCCCTCCGCCCTCGGCGACGATGGTGTTCTGGACCGTCGCGGCCGCGGCAAGGACCATCCCCTCCGCGTTCCGATGGAAGGTCGCCCGGTCCACCGTTGTCGTGCCCGCCCGCGCCTCGAGGCCGACGCCACAGCCCGCCACTGTCGTCTCCCTGACGCTCAGGCGGTCGCCTGGCCCGAGGATCGAGAGGCCGGTCTCACAGCTGCGGACCTTCGCCCGCACCAGGTCAGCCGATCCGCCCTCCACGCGAACCCCCACGGCGCCTCCCTCCACGGTGAGGGAGCGTATGCTTACCTCCGCGCCGCCGCCCACGGAGATGGCCGCGCCCCCATCCGGGGCCGCCACCACCGAGCGGTCGAGCCCCGCGCCGAGCAAGTGGAGGGAGCGGCTCAGCATCACCTCCTCCGGGTAGGCCCCAGGCATGAGGACGACGAGGTCGCCGGCCGCGCTGGCGTCCACCGCGGCCTGGATGGTCTGGTAGGGGTTCGGGGTGGTGCCCTCCCAGGGGCCGGCGGCATTGCGGGCGTCCACGAACCGGACTGCCCCGCCCGAGGCCGCCGCGCAGGCCCAGCCCAGGGAGCCGGGCGTGATGGAGAGGGTGGGGTCGGCGGAGGGCAGCTCGGTGTAGGTTCCGTCGCCTTCGAGGTCGGCGTAGAAGGAGGCGCTGGTCACCGTCGCGCTGTCCGAGGCGGCGCCGGCGACCCGCACCTCGACGAACAGATTCGCTACGCCGTCTGGCGGGACGGAGTGCAGCAGGTCGGTGAGGTCCACAGCGATGCGGCGCGCGTCGCTGATCGCCGCAGCGCCGCCCGAGCCGTCAATGGCCGCGTAGCTGAGCGCCTGGGGGAAGCCCGGCGCGCCGACGCCCGAGAGGACCCGCAGGGACCTGCGGGTGGGGTGGTTCACGCCCGCGACGGCGTACACCCGCGGGCGATAGCCGGGCCGATCGTCGGTGAAGTAGGCATAGGGGCCGAAGCTGCCCTCCTGGAAGGCCGCGTAGGCAACCCAGAGGAAGCCCTTGGTCCCCGTCCCGGTGCTGTTGGTGACACCCCAGGAGTCGCCCCAGCTGTTGGCGAGCAGGAAAGCGCCGTAGCGGGTGCTGCCATCGCGATGGTCCACGTAGCTGCGGGCGTCGTCGTAGCCGACGACGGTGACCGCGTGCCCGGCGATGCGGGCCCCATCGGGGCAGTAGTAGACGCCGTTGCTGATCCCGGGCGCGGGGGCCGGGTAGCGATCCTCGAACGTGGAGTAGACGTCGAAGCGGACCACCGCGAGCCGCCCATTGGCGAGGCGCTGTTTGAGGGCCTCCAGCCCCTCCGGGGTGTCGGCGGCCAGGGCGTACGCGCCCAGGGTGCGGCGGCTCAGGGCATCCACCCAGGCCGCCTCCGTGGGCCAGGTGATGTAGTCCCACTCCTGGTAGGGGGCGAGGGCGAGGCTCGAGCAGCCGACCTCCCCGAGCCGGCCCACCGTGAAGGCCAGGTTTGCGCCCCGGTCGAGGCCGTTGTTCACTAGCGGATAGAGGAAGGAGGGGCTGCACAGGTGTTGAGGGTCGCCAGCGCGGACGTCGAGCCCGGCATCGAGGGCCTGGGTGTAGGTGTTGTAGTAGTAGC
>CAYLPT010000072.1:0-69312 GCA_964385645.1 uncultured bacterium | reverse complement strand
CCCGTGACCCAGGAGAGAACGAGCGCCAGCACGGCCAGCAGCGCCCAAACAGCCGGCACCACCACGGCTCATCACCCCTCGAGAAGCCGACGCGCCGCGCCGGCCACCGACTGCGCGGTGAAGCCCATCTTCTCCGCGATGACCTTCCACGGCGCGGAGGCTCCGAAGCGGTCTATGCCGATCACAGCGCCCTCGAGGCCGACGTAGCGCGCCCAGGCGAAGCTGCAGCCGGCCTCGATCGCCAGCCGCCGCGTCACCGACCGGGGCAGCACCGCCTCGCGGTAGGCGGCGGGCTGGGCGTCGAAGATCTCCCAGCTCGCGAGGTTCACGACCCGGGCGCGCCTGCCCTCGGCCTGCAACAGCTTCGCCGCCTCGACTGCGACGTGCACCTCCGAGCCGGTGGCGATGAGGATCAGCTCGGGGTCCGGCGCATCGAGCAGCACGTAGCCCCCGCGCCGCAGCTCCTCGGCCGGCGCGAGCTCGCGGCGATCAAGCACCGGCACATCTTGGCGGGTGAGCAGCAGCGCGGTGGGCCCCTCCGTCCGCTCCAGGGCCACCAGCCAGGCGACCGCGGTCTCCGCCGCGTCGGCCGGGCGGATCACCGTCAAGTTCGGGATGGCGCGCAGGGCCATGGCGTGCTCGATCGGCTGGTGGGTGGGGCCGTCCTCGCCCACGAAGACGCTGTCGTGCGTGAATACGTAGATCACACGCAGCCCCATCAGCGCGGCGAGCCGGATGGAGGGGCGCATGTAGTCGGAGAACACGAGGAAGGTGCCGCCATAGGGGATCAGGCCGCCGTGCAGCGCCAGGCCGTTGAGCACCCCGCCCATGGCGTGCTCGCGGACGCCGAAGCGGAGGTTGCGGCCCTGCCAGCGGCCCCGCGCGAAGTCCGCTTCCCCCTCGATGAGGGTCTTCGTGGAGGGCGCGAGGTCGGCCGATCCGCCAACCAGCGCGGGCGTGCGGGCCGCGAGCGCCTGGAGGATCTCACCGGAGGCGTTGCGGGTGGCGATGGCCTTGCCGGGCTCGAAGCGCGGCAGCCCCGCCGCCAGGTCGGAGGGCAGCTCGCCGGCGATGCGGGCCTGCCACTCGGCAGCGAGGTCGCCATGAGCGGCCTCCCAGCGCGACAGCCGGGCGCGCCACTCCGCAGCCTCACGCTCGACTTCCTCGCCCCGCTGGGCGAAGCGCTCCCGCACGACCTCGGGCACGAAGAAGCTCGGCTCCACGGGAAAGCCCAGCCTTTCCTTGGTCGCCCGCACCTCGTCCTCCCCGAGGGGTGCGCCGTGCGCGTCGGCCGTGTCCTGCTTGTTCGGGCTGCCCTTGGCGATGTGCGTCCGGCAGATGATGAGGCTCGGGCGTTCCTCGCTCCCGCGGGCGACCTCGAGAGCATCAGCGACTGCTGCCCGGTCGTGCCCATCTACGGTGGTGACGTGCCAGCAGTAGGCCTCGAAGCGCCGCCTGACGTCCTCGCTGAAGGCGAGCGTGGTCTCGCCCTCGATGGTGATCCGGTTGTCATCATAGAGGCAGATCAGCCGGCCCAGCCCCAGATGGCCGGCGAGCGAGGCGGCCTCGTGCGAGATGCCCTCCATCAGATCTCCGTCGCTGACGATCGCGTATGTCCAGTGATCCACCACCGCCTCCTCGCGGTTGAACCGCGCGGCGAGCATACGCTCCGCCATCGCCAGGCCGACGGCGTTCGCCAGGCCCTGGCCCAGGGGTCCAGTGGTGGTCTCGACGCCGGGCGCGCACCAGTGCTCGGGGTGGCCGGGGGTGCGGCTCTCCCACTGACGGAACTGCTGAAGATCCTCCAGCGACACCCCGAAGCCGGCCAGGTGGAGCAGGGAGTACAGCAGCATCGAACCGTGCCCGGCCGACAGCACGAAGCGATCGCGATCAGGCCAGCACGGGTCGGAGGGGCTGTAGCGCAGGAATCGGGTCCACAGCACATAGGCGGCATCCGCCATGCCCATGGGCATGCCCGGGTGGCCCGACTTCGCCTTCTGCACGCCGTCCATGGCCAGCGCCCGGATGGTGTTGACGGCGAGCTCGTCGAGCTTGTCCCCCCTCAGGTCGCGCCCGTAGGTCGCGGGATCGGCCGGCACCGTTCTCTCGTAGTCCGCCATGGCATCCTTCCGCTCAGAAGTGAGGTCTCTTGATCCTTGTCTTCGGCGCCCCGCCTCGCCAGGTCCTGCCGGCCCAGGGGCGGCTCCCGCCTGGAATGGGGGAGGACGGGCGGCGGTGGGGACGAACCAAGTGGGCAGCGCGCGGCTTGCGTGGTCATGGGCGCCACTAGCCGCGGGAAGGAAGATGACCATGGCGCGTCTGACGATCGCGTGCCTCCTGTGCTTGGCCGTGACCGCCGCCGGCGGTGCGGCCCTGGCCACCCGGGGGGTGGATACGAACGTGCTGCCCAACCCCTCCTTCGAGGTCGGACGCGCGGAGCCGGAGGGGTGGACCGTCTTCGCCCTTGGCGCCGGCCGGTGGGAGTTCGGCGGCAAGGAGGGAGAGCGCTGCGTCAGCGTCACCGGCAACGGCCGCGACGCCTCCTGGTGGCGGCCGGTCTCGGCGCCGGTAGAGCGCAATGCGCTCTACTCCGTGGCCTTCTGGCTGCGGCGAGACGAGCGGGCTCGCGGCGGCGTGGCGATCTCTGGCTTCGAGCCCGTGAACCGCGACTGGCAGGCCGGCCCCGAGTGGGAGCGCAAGCGCTTCTTCTTCCGCACCCCCGACCCGCCCATCTGGCGCCCCTCCTTCCGCGTCGGGCAGTGGCACGTGGATGGCACCCTGTACTTCGACGGGGTCTCTCTCACCCCGGCCCTGGTGGCCCATCGCCACCCGGAGGACCTGGGCCTGCCTCTGGGCGAGGGCGAGTCACTCCTCGCCGGGCGCTACCGCGCCAGCCACAGGCTCGACGGCCCTGGGGCCAGCGACTGCCGATTCCTCGAGCGCTTCGACGCCCGCTTCAACACCAACCGGTGGGTCTTCAGCGGGCCGGCCGAGGTCGTCTACCGACACCGCGTGGGCCGGCTGCGCCACAGCGAGCCCTCGGTGGAGATCCGCGTCAACCGCGCGGAGCGAGGCGTGGTCCTGGTGGAGGCGAGCGGCGACGGACAGGAGTGGACGCGTCTGGGGGAGGTCAGCGCCGTGGGCTCGGCCGCTTTCCCCGTGCTGCGGCCGGTCGCGCCCTCCCCGGAGGTGTGGGTGCGCCTGCGCAGCGAGGGCGAGGTTGACCTTCAGATCAACGGCTACCAGTACACCTCTCGGCTGGAGGAGGTGGCCTGGCTCCCCGAGGCCGTCGGCGCCAGCCACTACCTGGCGGTGCTGGTCGGCGGCGCCGGCATCAGCGCGGAACCGCTCGACCTGGGCCCACTTCTGCCCGCCCCCGGCTCGCAGGCGCGCTTCGAGGTCCACAACACCGGGGAGAGGCGCCTCCTGCGCGTCGCGCTGGCCATCGCCCGGGGGGACGAGATCGTGTCGCTCTCGGAGGAGACGGTCACGATACCCCCGGGCTCGCGGACAAGGGTGGCGCTCGGCTACTCCCTCGCGGCCCCAGGCGAGCACGAGCTGCGCCTGACCTGCGCAGACGCCCATACTGACGAACTGCTATTCGAGGCGAGAGGAGGCTTCACCGTGCCCGCGCTCTACGACGCTCGCGGTGGGGAGGTGCTATTCGAGGACGAGGCGGCGGTCCTCTGGTGGTGTGAGCCCGAGCGCCGGGTCAGCAGGACGCGGCCGGCCCCCAGCGGCCGCGGCGCGGCCCTCCGCATCAGCGCCGCGGGCAACGAGTACGAGCCCGCGCAGCTCGTCATCACGCCCCGGGCTCCGCTCGAAGGAGTACGCGTTTCGGTGGGCGACCTGGTGGGGCCCGAAGGCGCGCGCATCCCTGCCTCCGATGTGGAGGTCAGGGTGGTCGAGTACGTACGCGTCGAGCACCCGACCGATGACGTCGGCTGTGTGGGCGACTGGCCGGACCCTCTCCCTCCCCACGGCGAGCCCCTCGACCTGGCGGCCGGCGCCAACCAGCCCTTCTGGATCACGGTGTACGCGCCCCCGGGCACCCCGGCCGGGCTCTATCGAGGCGAGGTGGTGCTCAACGCAGCCGGCAGGGAGTGGGCGCGGGCTCCCATCGAGGTCCGCGTCTGGGGCTTCGATCTGCCGGCGGAGACGACCCTGCGCAGCGGGTTCGGGCTCTCCACACACCTCATCCGGCGCTACCACAACCTGGAGACGGAGGAGGAGCTGCGGCAGGTCCACCGCCTCTACCTGGAGAGCTTCGCCTCCCACCGGGTCTCGCCGTACTCCTTCGGCCGCGGCATCGGGGTGGAGTGGGAGGAGGTGGGGCCCGCGCACATCGTGCCCCGGCTGGACTTCAGCGGCTTCGACGAGGACACGCGGCATGGGATCGAGGAGCTGCGCTTCAACAGCTTCGTGCTGAGTCTGGCCGGCCTAGGCGGCGGCACGTTCCATGAGCGCCGCCTGGGCGAGGTCCTCGGGCGCCAGCAGGGCACCCCTGCCCACGAGGAAGCCTTCCGGCGTTACGCGCGGGCCGTCCAGCGCCACCTGGAGGAGAGGGGATGGCTGGACAAGGCGTACGTCTACTGGTTCGACGAGCCGGCGGAGCGGGACTTCGACTTCGTCCGGGAGGGGATGGAGCTCATCCACCGGGCGGCCCCCGGGCTCACCCGGATGCTCACGACCAAGCCGACGCCTCAGCTCTACGGCGCCGTTGACCTGTGGTGTCTGCCGACCTATGAGCTCGATCCCGCGGTGGTCCACGAGCGGCAGGCGGCGGGGGAGGAGATCTGGTGGTATCTGTGCACGGCGCCCAAGGCGCCCTACATCACCCTCTTCCTCGACCACTACGGCACCGAGATGCGCCTCTGGCTGTGGCAGACCTGGAAGTACGGCATCCAGGGCGTTCTCGTCTGGGACACGAACTATTGGACCTCGCACACCGCTTATCCGCCACCGGCGCTCCAGAACCCCTGGCAGGACGCGATGAGCTGGACCTCGGGCTACGGGGTGCCCGCCGGCACGAAGCAGCCCTGGGGCAATGGCGACGGCCGCTTCCTCTACCCGCCCAACCGCGACCCCGAGACTGACCGCACCAAGTACCTGAGTGGACCGATCCCTTCGATACGCTGGGAGGCGCTGCGGGATGGCATCGAGGACTACGAGTACTTCGTCCTGCTGCGGGCCGAGGTCGAGCGGCTCAAGCAGGCGGGTGCAGACCCGTCGGTGTACGCGGAGGCGGAGCGGCTCCTCGAGGTGCCGCAGGAGGTGACGGCCGACCTCACCACCTTCACGGTCACCCCGGAGCCGATCCACGGACATCGCGGGAGGGTCGCCGAGGCGATCGAGCGGCTGCGGGCCCTCTAGCGTCCGGGGGGCGGCCTGCCGCCGTGCCAGGGCGCGCAGGAGAAGCGCCTCCCTGTGGTGAACTGAGGACAGCACCCGGGCGCGACTGGCCGTACCCGGTGGGGCAGACAGCCTGTCTGGCCAGGACCGGACAGGCTGGGCGCCTGTCCCGCCAGGCCGGCCGGGCGCGCGGTCTCGGGCCTGCAGGCCCGAGACACCGGACGTCCGCCGTCTGGCGGACTAGTTACGCTCAGCATGACACCAAGGCGCCCGAGCGCCACCACCGGAGCGGGAGATGACAGCCGAGGACGCCGCGCAAAGCCCGCACGCCGAGGGGCCGGCCTCACCGAGACGAGATCGTCTCGGCGACCCGCGCCTGCATGTCGCCGCGATCATCGCCCTCGCCCTCGTGCCCCGGCTTGTCTACCTGTTCCAGATCCAGCGCTGGCCTGACTTCTACCAGCCGATCCTCGACTCCCACACCCAGTATAGCTGGAGCCTGGTGCTGCTGCGGACCCTCGGCATCGGCAACAACGAGGTGCTCGCCAAGGCGCCCCTATACACCTACTATCTGGCGCTCGTTCAGCTTCTGCTGGGGGAGGGGCGGCCGGCCCTCTTCGGCGCGCGGGCGATCCAGCTGCTCCTCGGGGCCGTCGTGTGCGGGATGACCTACAGCCTGGGCCGGCGGGTGTTCGGCGCCGGCGTGGGCCTGTTGGCTGGCGGTTTTCTGGCGCTCTACAGCCCCGCTCTGTTCCGGGAGGGGCAGCTACTCGACACCGCCGTCGCGACGCTCCTGACCCTCGGCTTCGTGCTCGCCCTTCTCGCTGTGCTCGACCGGCCCACCGGCGCGCGGTGGTTCGGCCTCGGCCTGCTCCTCGGCGTGCTCGGCCTCACCAGGCCCAACCTCCTCTCCTTCGCAGCGGTAGCCCTGGGGGCGATGGTCGTCGTGCTCCGCCGGGCCGAGAGCCCGAGGGGCCTGGCCCGTCTGGCGGGGATTTTCGCCCTCGGGATCGTCCTGCCGATCCTGCCCATCACCGTGCGCAACTACCTGGTCAGCAATGAGCTCATCTGGATCTCCACCAATGGCCCCATCAACCTGTACACGGGGAACCGCCCCGGGGCCGACGGCATCTCGCCCATCCCCTCCGGCATCGCCTGGGAGCGCACCTGGTACGAGGCCAGGCAGGCGGGCGCGATCTCGCCCCGCACCCAGGGGCAGTACTGGCTCCGCAAGGTGAGGGAGTTCTGGCGGGAACACCCCGGCGAGGCGCTCGCCCTCCTGCTCAGGAAGGCCTACGCCTACTGGAACGCCTACGAGGTGCCCAACAACCTCAGCTACGACTGGGGCCGGCAGCACGCCTCCATGCTGCGGATCCTGCCGCTCACCTTCGGCGTGCTCGGCCCGCTGGCGCTGCTGGGGATCGCCCTGGGAGGCTGGCGCAGCCGCGACTCCTGGGTGCTCACCCTGATCGTGCTGGCGCACATGCTCGCGGTCATCGTCTTCTTCTTCTGTGGGCGCTACCGGATGCCCGCGGTGCCGATCTTGAGCGTCTTCGCCTCCTACGCGGTGTTCTCGGTCGTCCGCCTTGCGAAGGGCCGCCGCTGGGGCGCGCTCGGAGGCGCGGCCCTGGGGCTGGTGGTCCTCGCTCTGCTCGTCAACTCCGACGCCTACGGCGCGCGGCGCAGCCGCGCCGCCAACCGCGATTGGTTCTACATCGGGCGTGCATTGGGGACCGCCCAGCGGCTGCCAGAGGCGCGGGAGGCGCTCGAGCGCGCGATCGCCGACGACCCGGAGGACGCGGACGCGTGGGTGTTCCTCGGACTCGCCCAGCAGTCGCTCGGCGACCTCGAAGCGGCAGCCCGGAGCTGGCGGCAAGCCCTCAGGGTCGCGCCCGACTACACGTCAGCGGCCGTGTACCTCGCCGATCTGCACCTCGACCAGGGCTGGCCGGTCGAGGAGGTGGAGCCCCTGCTCAGCCACGCCGTCGAACTGCAGCCCGGTAATGTGCTGGGCCTCAGCGCACTGACACGGGTCAACATCCGCCTGGGTCACTACGCAGCCGCGGAGGCGAACCTCGCCAGAGCGGCCGCCGAGTTCGCCTACTGGCACCCGACCGACCGGCGCACCCAACAGGTCCGCGGTCAGCTCGGGCGAGCCGTCACGGAGGCCCGGCTGCACGGCGTCCCGGTCCCCGCAGGTTTCTGACGCCATCCCGCCAGCGCGGGTGGCCGGGTCAGGGCCGCCGGCTCCGGTAGATGCCCACGGCGCAGTAGCCCACCACCCGGTCGCGAGGCGCGCCAGGGATGTCCCCCGAGTTCGCGTACCGCAGCACCTCTACCCGGTCAGCGCCCAGGGCGCGCGCGGCAACGAGGATCGCCTTCACCGCGCCCTGCCCGCACAGGGCTGTGCTCAGCCCCGGGACTCCCCGCGCCAGCAGCTCCGCGACGGTGGCCTCGAGGTGTGCGGCGTCCAGCCGCTGGATCGCTGAGAGAACCTCGCGGTCCGCCCGCACCGCGTCCTCATAGCCGGGGTAGTGCGACATATCGCTGCTCGCGACCAGCAGCACCGACCGCCCTTGCGCGTAGCGCGCCAGCGCCTCGCCCAGCTCCTGGGCCGCCGCCAGCGATCCATCGGGCATGAGCACAGGCAGGAGCGCGGCATCAGGCGCGACCACCTGTAGGAAGGGGAGCTGCACCTCGATCGAGTGCTCGGGCGCGTGCGCGGGGTCGAACACCTGGGCTGCGCTCAGCAGCCGGAGCAGCTCGTCTCGCCCCGCCTGGTCGAGCTTCACACGGCCCAGCGGCGTCTCCCACTGGTCGGCCCCCGAGATGGCGAACCCGCGGAATGCGACCTGGTGGCTCGGCCCCGCGACGACGACGGTGTCGTAGTGGCGCCCCACGACCTGACGGTAGGCCTCACCGGCCACCAGGCCGCTGTACACGAAGCCGGCGTGGGGCACGATGAGGGCCACGAGGTCGCCCCCGTGCCGGGCGGGGCAGGCCTGGGCAAGGTAGCTCGCGACGGCGGCGGCAAGCTCATCGCGGTTCGCGGGGTAGAAGGCGCCCACCACGGCCGCCGGCCGGACGGTGGGCGTCGGGTCGCCCGATGCGGCGCCGCGGGGCGCCCCCGGCAGGCGCCCGACCACCAGCAGGGCGGCCGCGATGACCGTCGAGAGAAGCGAAGTCCGCGATCCCACGCGAGCGCCCTCCGCATCCTCCATTCCAGCCCGCGCCGCCGCGTCCTGCGCGCGCCTTCCCGCGACAGGGGCCGCGGTCCCGGCGGCGAAGCCAGCTCCGCGGGGGTTGCCCATGCACATGCTGCTCGCCCCACTCGCGGCCGTGCTCGCCGCGGCCCTCGCGGCCGGAGCGGGTCCCGCGCCGCCGCCCCCGGCCCACCGCGTCGCAGGCGTACCGCTGGCCGATCCCAGCCGCGACCACTGCGGCCCGGCCGCCCTTGCCGCAGTGCTCCAGTACCACGGCGAGTCGGTCCGGCCGGCCGACATCGCGCGCGACATCCACCTCTCCGCCTACCGGGGGGCCATCAACCTCGACCTGTTGCTCTGGGCGCGACAGCGCGGATTCACGGCACGCGCCGAGGCCGGCTCGGAGGAGCAGCTTCGGGCCGTGCTCGCACGCGACCTGCCGGTGATCTGCATGGTCCGCGCTCGGGGGGCCCTCGCTGACCGCAACCACTTCGTCGTCCTCCGGGGCTACGATGAGGTCGCCGCGCTGTGGTACGTGGACGCCGGCCGCGGGCGCGAGGAGGCGGTGCCAGCGGCCCGGTTCGGGCGGGACTGGGCGGAGTGCGGGCGGTGGATGCTCATCGTCGAGGGGAGGGCTGCCCACCCAGAGCGGGGGCCGCGATGAGCGGCGGCGCGCGAGTCGCCCTGGCCCTGGGGCTCGCCGCCGCGTGCCTGCTGTGGGGCTGCCAGACGGAGCGCGACGGCGTCTACGTGGACCTCTCGGCCGCCCTGCGCGCGTACCGCGCCCGGGTGGACCGCCAGCCCGGCCGCCAACAGGTGGAGCGCATACTGGCCAGCCTCAGCGCGCAACAACTCACCGACCTGGGGGTCCTCTACGAGCGGGGGGGCCGGCTTGAGGAGGCCGCGTGGGCGTACCAGCAGGCCGTCTGGCGCGATCCGCGGTACTCGCCGGCCTATGTGAACCTCGGCAACGTGAGGCGCGCGCAGGGCCGACATGAGGAAGCGCTGTTTCGCTATCGGCAGGCGATGGCCGCCGACCCGCACAGCTTCATCGCCGCCAACAACTTCGCCGACCTCTGCGCCCATCTGGGCCTGCACCTCGACGAGGCCGTCGCCCGCCTCACTCCCCTGCTGGAGGAGGCCGGGGTTCACCGCGCCCACGGCCTCGACACCCTCGGCTGGCTCCACCATCTCCGCGGCGACCACGAGCGCGCGGCCGCGCTGCTGGAGCGCGCCGCCGCGGAGGCCGAGGACCCGGATCTCCTTGCCGCCGTGACTGAGCGCCTGGCCGTCCTCCGCGAGGCGCTCGCCCGCTGCGGGCAGGCGTCGCCGCCAGGGCCGGCGAACCACGGCGCTGCGCGGCCTACGCCGGAGTGAAGGGCGCCCAGGAGATCACTGGATGGCCAGATATGTGACCCTTGCGAGCGTGTCCGAGTATCCCCCCGCTCAGGGCCGGCAGGCGCTGCTTGCGCGGGCCGCGCGCCTCGTCGAGCGGGCCGCGCGCCAGGGCGCGGACATCGTCGCGTTCCCCGAGGTGTATGCCCAGCTCGGCCAGGCCGAGGGCTGGGAGAGGTGGATGGAGCTCGCGGAGGACCCGGCCAGCGGCCCCACCATCGCCGCCCTGGGGGAGTGCGCCAGGGAGCGCGCTCTGTACATCGTGTGGCCCACGCTCACCCGGGAGGGCGACAGGGTGCACAACTCGGCGGTGCTGCTCGACCGCCGGGGCCGCGTCGCCGGCGTGTACCACAAGATGCACCCGACCATCAGCGAGATCGAGCAGGGGATCACGCCGGGCGAGCAGGTGGGGGTCTACGACGTTGACTTCGGCCGCATCGGGCTGTGCATCTGCTTCGACCTCAACTTCGGCGACACTATGGAGGGCCTCGGCCGGGCCGGCGCGGAGGCCGTGTTCTTCTGCTCGATGTACCGAGGAGGGCTGCAGCTTCGGATGTGGGCCTTCCAGCTCGCCGCCTTCATGGTCAGCGCCATCACCGGCGAGCTGGGCATGATCGTGGACCGCGGGGGCGAGGTGCTCGCCGAGTCCACCTCCGAGGTGGTCGTCGCACGCCGCGTCAACCTGGACTCGCGCCTGCTCCACCTGGACTACAACTCCGACAAGCTCGACGACATCCTGGCCGCCTATGGCCCCGGGGTCTCCTTCCGCTACTACTCGCGCGAGGCCTGCTGGGTGATCGCCTCAGAGCGGGAGGGTCTGAGTGTGGATGATCTGATGGCCGAGTTCAGCCTGGAGGGGCGGGAGGCCTACTTCGCGCGCGCCGAGCGAATCCGGCAGCAGGCGCTCGAGCGCGAGCGCGGAATCTGAAGGTTCGGCGGGCCACGGTTCCCGGGGCGGGCGAACCCCCGGCCCCGGGAGACCGATCGAAAGGAGGTGAACCGGTTACCATGCGGGCAAGACGGCTGTTCTCCCTCACCCTCGTCGCGGTGCTCACGCTGGCCCTCTTCGGCCCAGGCGCGTGGGCCGCGCCGGTGCCCTCACAGGCCGCCTGCGCGGCCCCCGGGGGACCCGACGCTGAGGCCATCGCCGCCGCGCGGGAGCTCGTCAAGGGCAAGCTCATGGACTTCGGCCTCTCGGAGGAGGCGGCGGCCGGCCGCGTCGAGCTCCTGACCGACGAGGAGGTGCACGCCATCGCCGCGGACCTGGACGCGCTCCAGGCCGCCGGCGCCACCGGGCAGCAGTGGGACACCGTGACGGTTCTCCTGCTGCTGATCCTCGTCGCCATCCTCGCCAGCTAGGGCGGGGCGCGACCAGCAGAAGATCGTCTCGCGCGGCGCCCGCCGCTCGCGGGCGCCGCCGCGCGCGAGGGCTGCCAGGGCGCAGGTCGAACCAGGAGGCAGCCCATTCCAAGAGAGGAGGGCAGACCCGTGCCCAAGCTCACCTTCCCCAAGGGCTTCCTCTGGGGCGCGGCCACGGCCGCCTACCAGATCGAGGGCGCCTGGGACGAGGACGGCAAGGGGCCCAGCATCTGGGACGAGTTCAGCCATACCCCCGGCCGCGTCCTCAACGGCGACACCGGCGATGTCGCCTGCGACCACTACCACCGCTACCGCGAAGATGTCGCCCTCATGAAGTCACTCGGCCTGCAGGCCTATCGCTTCTCGATCTCCTGGCCTCGCGTGCTCCCCGAGGGCGCCGGCCGGGTCAACGAGAAGGGCGTGGACTTCTACCACCGCCTCGTGGACGAGCTTCTCGCCGCGGGCATCACCCCCGCCGCCACCCTCTACCACTGGGACCTGCCGCTGGCGCTCCAGCGCGCCGGGGGGTGGCCCGCGCTGGACACTGCCGACCGCTTCGCGGACTACGCGGAGCTGATGGGCCGCCGACTCGGAGACCGCGTCAAGTTCTGGATCACCCTCAACGAGCCCTGGGTCGTCGCCCACATCGGCCACGTCGGCGGTCAGCACGCCCCCGGCCACCAGGACCAGGGCGAGGGGCTGCGCGCGGGCCACACCCTGCTGCTCGCCCACGGGCTCGCCGTCCAGCGCCTGCGGGCCCTCCACCCCGACGCCCAGATCGGCATCACCGTGGACCTCATCCCCGTTCACCCCGCCTCCGACTCCGAGGGCGACCAGGCCGCCGCCGCCCGCGCCCGCGCCTATGGCAGCGAGTGGTTCCTCAACCCGATCTTCCGCGGCGAGTACCCTGCGCTCATGCGGGAGATCTTCGGCCACCAGTTGCCCGAGTTCGCGGCCGAGCAGCTCCGGGCCGTGCAGTCGCCGGTGGACTTCGTCGGCGTGAACAACTACACCCGCTTCATCGTCCGCGACGACCCGGCGGGCGGACCCCTGCGCACCGCGCTGGTCCCGCCGCCGGGCCCGGTCACCGAGATGGGATGGGAGATCTACCCGGACTCCCTGCGCGAGGCCGTGTGCTGGCTCCACGAGCAGTACTCGCCTCCCGCCATCTACGTCACGGAGAACGGAGCCGCCTTCCCCGACCGGCCGGACGCCTCGGGCCGCGTGGACGATCAGGACCGGATCGCCTTCCTGCGCGGCTACATCGGAGGGCTGCGGGGCGCGCTCGACCAGGGCGTGCCCCTGCGCGGGTACTTCTGCTGGTCGCTTCTGGACAACTTCGAGTGGGCCTACGGCTACAGCAAGCGCTTCGGCATCGCGTACGTGGATTTCGAGACCCTGCGGCGCACCCCCAAGGCCAGCGCCGACTGGTACGCTGGCGTCATCCGAGCCAACGCGGTCGAGCAGGAGTGATCAGCGGTTGGCGGCCCGGTACGCGCCAGGGGTCACGCCATAGGAGCGAGCGAAGCTCCGGTGCAGGTGGCTGGCGTCGGTGAAGCCGGCGCGCTGGGCGATAGTCTCCAGGCAGAGGTCGGTACCGTAGATCAGGTTAGCGGCATAGGCGAGGCGCGACCGCAGCCGGAAGCGCCCGAAGCTCACCCCTGTGGCCTGGTGGAACACGCGGTTGAACTGCGCCGGGCTGAGGCCGCAGGCGGCGGCCGCGTCCGTCAGCCTCACCCGGTCGGCCGGGCGCGCGTGCACGGCCGCGATCGCCGGCATGATGCGGCTCATGTGTCTGGGGAGCGCCTCGGTGCTGGCCACCCCTGCCAGGCGCCGCGGCGGCTGCCACTCCCTCTCGAGCAGATGGAGGAGGCGCAGCGCCCCCAGGCGCACCCCCCTCTCCCAGCCGCAGCGCTTCGCCTCGATCTCTGCTCGCAGCTCCCGTCCGATCGCCAGCACGCTGCGGCGCATTGCCTCGCTCCGCACCGCGGGCCGGTCCTGCGGCGCGCAGGCGAACATCCCCATCCAGGCGCTGACGCGGAGCACATCGTCCCCGATGTACTCGGGCAGGAAGATCAGGCTGACCTGCTCCGTGCACCGTTTCGTGATGCGCCAACGGTGTGGCTCCCACATGCCCATCAGCCAAAGGTCCCCGGGCCGGCCGGAGCTGAACCCATCGCCCACATGCATGTCGGCGCCCCCCCGCAGCATCACGCAGATCTCGAACCCATCGTGGATGCTCACCCGCGGCCGCGTGGGCGCCGGGAAGCGGACGATGGTCGCGTGGAACGGCCTCGCTGTGTCCAGCCGGAAGCTCACATGGGTACAGCGCACCGTCCAGTCCGGGGTGCTATAGGGCACTTCCTGTCCCTGGGTCATGAGTTGAATATACAAGACCTTAGTCAGAAGGTGCAATGCATCTTTGGACCGACTCTGCTACACTGCTATGGTGTAGGCTGGTCCGTCCCATCGGGCCTCGCCTGCGCAGGCGGCGAGGACAAGGCGGCCCATAGTACACGGCATAGGGTGCTCGTCGAAGCCCCGCGCGCACTGCTCGTCCGCAGTCGCACGGGAGGGTCCTGGCCCCGGATGCCCAGCACGCATGCGCCTGCACGCTCAGCGCGATGCCCGGGGCCGGGGCCTCTCCCCGCGTATGGGAGCCCCTCCGGCCGGCGGCGCGGGCCCCCGGCTTCACCCTGTCCGCCGCGCCTGCCCCTTCCCCGCGCTCACAGGATCCACTTCCGCCTGATGTTGCGCAGGCTGCCGGCGAACAGCACCGCACAGAAGATCGCCAGCATTGCGAAGTCCAGTGCCAGCGGCAGCCGCCCCGCCCCCTGGATGGCGCTGTGCATCGCGTCCGCGCCATAGGTCAGGGGCAGCACGTAGGAGAGCGGGCGCAGCCAGACCGGCAGCCGCGCGATGGGGAAGAACAGCCCGCACAGGAACAGCATCGGGAAGCGGAAGAAGTTCGAGAAGGTCTGCGCCTCGAACACCTCGCTCACCGACACCGCGATGAACAGCCCCAGGAAGGTCGAGCTGACTGCGATCAGAACCACACTCGCCACCAGCACCCCCCAGGCGACCCCCGACAGGTCGGTCAGGAAGGCCGCCATCAGCGCGGGCACGAAGGCGTTCACCACCCCGAACAGGATCGCGCCGGTGGTCTTGGCCAACATCAGCAACTGCAGGGAGATCGGCGCCAGCAGCAGCCGCTCGAAGGAGCGCGTCCGCTTCTCGAAGGTGATCGTCACCGCCAACATTGACGTGGTCCCGAACAGCACGGAGACCGCCATCACCCCCGGCAGCAGCGACCGGACGCTGTCCATCCCCGCGCCCGAGCGCAGGAAGAACATCCCCGCCCAGGCGAGGGGGAAGATCAGCCCCCAACTGATGTTGGGCGGCTTGAGGTAGTAGGCCCGCAGATCCTTGTGGAGGATGCTCCAGAAGGCGATCCATGCCCTCATGGCCCGGCCCCCGCCTTCTCCCGCTCCCGCTGCATGGCCGCCGCCTCAATGCCCGTCACCCGCACGAACACCTCCTCCAGGGACAGGCGCACCTTGCGCGCCTCCTCCACCTCGAGGCCGCGCTCCTCCAGCAGGCGCACGATGGGGCCGATGGGCACCGGCCAGGCGGCCTCCACCCGGAGCCGCCCATCGGAGACGAGCCGGCACGAGAGCCCTGGGAGCGCCTCCTCGAGCACTCCGCACACCTGTCGGGCCTCGCCCGACAGCGCGAACTCCACCGCGTGTTGGCCCTCGGTCTCCTGCATGAGCGCGGCCACGGAATCGGTGCGCACGATGCGGCCGGCGACGATGAAGGCGATCCGATCGCAGAGCCGCTCGGCCTCCTCGATGTAGTGGGTAGTCAGGAAGATGGTGGTGCCGCGGCGGTGCAGGTCGGCGATGAGCTGGCGGATCTGCCGCGCGCTGGCGACGTCAATGCCGGTGGTCGGCTCGTCCAGGAACAGAATCTGGGGTTGGTGGACTATGCCCGCGGCCAGCGTGAGCCTGCGCTTCATGCCCTTGGAGTAGCCGCCGAACTTGCGGTCGGCCGCCTCCCCCAGGCCGAAGCTCTCCAGCAGCTCCCGCGCCCGGGCCTCTCGCGGGGCCCGCCGCATCCCATACAGCGCGGCGCAGAAGCTCAGGTTCTCGAAGCCTGTCAGCTCGGGGTAGAGGTTCGTCTCGTCTGGAACGGTGCCGACCAGGTGCTGCGCGGCCTTCGGGTCGGCCGAGCAGTCTATGCCGGCGATCCGGATCGTGCCGGCGTCTGGCCGCGCCAGGCCCGTGAGCATGTTGATGGTCGTGGTCTTGCCTGCGCCGTTCGGCCCCAGGAAGCCGAACAGCTCCCCGGCCCGGACGTCGAAATCCACCCCGGCCACCGCTTGCACGCCGCCGAAGCGCTTGGCCAGCCCTCGCACCTCGATGATGACGTCCGCAGCCATAGCACTCCCCCGCGCGCGGGCGGCCCGAGGCGCCCCCGGGCCGCCCGCCTCCGGCCTTCACTTCTTCTTCTTCGGGTTGCCGGACCCACACGGGTGGACTGCGACCTCCCCGTGGCACTCCTTGATCTGCTCGGGGGTGCAGGTCCTGGGGTCCTTGCCCTTCTCGCACTTCTTCGTCTCGGCCGGCATGGTTCACCTCCTCGCGGCGGATTCGACGCGGCGCGGGCGGGCCCGCCTCGCGTGCACGGCCCCTGCCGCACCTCTCTCGTCAGGCTGCGCGCCCAGCCTGCTCAGCCACTCCGACACCTGCTCGGAGGCCGCCCGGACCTGCTCCCGCCTCACCGCGTAGTGGACCCGGGGGCCGCGCCGTTGCCCCTCCACCAGCCCGGCCTCCCGCAGCACCCGCAGGTGCTGAGAGACCGCCGAGTGGGTGACCCCGAGCCGGTAGGCGAGCGCGCCGACGCACAGGTCGCCGTCGGAGAGCCGAACCAGGATCTCCAGTCGGGTGGGATCGGAGAGCGCCTTGAACAGCTTGACGAGATCGCCCATGGTGCGGTCGGTAAGCCTTTCAGAGAATACTAACATGATGCCGCCGGCCTGTCAAGTGCCGGGGAGCAGGGGAGGAGCCGGCCCGGCGGGCAGACCCCTCCCCCGCATGGTCGCGGGCCCCATCGGCCGGCGGCGCCTGGTGTTTGACAACCACGCGGCGGGTTGCTAGAATACCCCATCCTCGGGTGAGGCGGCCCGGAGACGGCCCCATCTACCCGCGCCTCTGCTCGAGCCCACCGACCCCGGTGTTGCGCGTCCCGCGTGCAGCTTGAGCGGGGGCACGATTTCCCGGGCGCGGCGGGTGGGGCGCCGGCGTCCACCCAGGAGGGCGGTACAAGGGTGGCTATCGAGATCGGTCGTGGGCGGATCAGCCGCCGCACCTTTGGCTTCGATGACGTGGCGCTCGTCCCCGGCGCGGTGACGGTTGACCCCGAGCAGGTGGACCTGAGCTGCGAGCTGGCCGGGGTGCGCCTGGGGCTGCCCCTGCTCGCCTCCGCGATGGACGCGGTCATGGACGTCGCTTCCGCGGTCACCCTCGGCGAGCTCGGCGGCCTCGGCGTGCTCCACCTTCAGGGCATCCTGACCCGCTACGAGGACCCTGCACCGCTCTATGAGCGCATCGCCGCCGCCTCCGCCGAGGAGGCAGTCGCTGTCATCCAGGGGATCTACCAGGAACCGGTCAAGGACGAGCTCATCCGCCGCCGCGTCGCGGAGGTCAGGCAGCGGGGGGCGAAGGTGGCCGTGTCGCCGACGCCCGCCTTCGCCCGGCATGCCGCGGAGGTGATCGGGCCCGGGCAGGTGGATGCGCTCATCGTCCAGTCCACGGTCACCACCGCCCGGCACCTCTCAGAGCGCCACGAGGGGCTGGATTTCCGGCGCCTCGCGGACATGGTCGAGGCGCCCGTGTTCGTCGGCAACTGCGTGAGCTACGAGGCCGCGCGGGACCTCATGCGGGCGGGCGCGGACGGCGTGTTGGTGGGGGTGGGGCCGGGGGCTGCGTGTACAACGCGGCGGGTGCTGGGGATCGGCGTGCCCCAGATCACGGCGGCGCTCGACTGTGCGGCGGCCCGGGACGACCACGAGCGGGAGACAGGCAAGCGCGTGCCCATCATCCTCGACGGCGGCATGCGGGTCGGCGGCGACATCGCGAAGGCCTTCGCGGCGGGCGCCGACGCGGTGATGATCGGCTCGCCCCTCGCGGCGGCTGCCGAAGCGCCCGGCCGGGGTTTCCACTGGGGCATGGCCACCTCGGACCTGGGCCTGCCCCGGGGGACTCGCATCCGGGTCGGCGTCGTCGGGCCCATGAAGCAGATCCTGTTGGGGCCGGCCAAGCGGGAGGACGGCGCCACGAATCTGTTCGGCGCCCTGCGGCTCGCCATGGCCTGCTGTGGCGCGCGCACGCTCCGGGACATGCAGCGCGCCGAGATCGTCGTCGCCCCCGCCCTGCCCACCGAAGGCAAGGCGCACCAGCGCGCCCAGGGCGTCGGGGGCACGGGATAGGGAGCGGGCCGAGGATCGGCACATGAGCGTCCCCAGGAGTCCCCAGCCCGAGGAGCTGGTCCTCGTCGTTGACTTCGGCGCGCAGTACGGCCAGCTCATCGCCCGCCGCATCCGGGAGTGCCACGTCTACTGCGAGATCGTGCCCCACGACACGCCCGTGGCCGACATCCTCGCCCGCCGGCCCAAGGGGATCGTGTTCTCCGGCGGGCCCAGCAGCGTGTACGAGGACGGAGCGCCGCGCTGCGACCCCGCGCTGTTCGAGGCCGGGGTGCCCATCCTCGGCATCTGCTATGGCATGCAGCTCATGGCCATGCTCCAGGGGGGGAGCGTGCGGCGCGGCGAGCGCCGCGAGTACGGCAAGACCGAGATCACCGTGCTCGACCACGGCGACCTGTTTGAGGACCTGAACCCGCGTCTGATCGCCTGGATGAGTCACGGCGACCGCGTGGACGCGGTGCCGCCCGGCTTCATCGAGACCGCCCGCACGGCCAGCGGCCTGGCCGCGATGGCCAACCGGGAGCGCCGCCTCTTCGGCGTGCAGTTCCACCCCGAGGTGGCCCACACGCCCTGGGGCATCGAGATCTTCCGGAATTTCCTGCACCGCCAGTGCGGCTGTCGGGAGCTGTGGACGACCGAGTCGGTGGTCACCCAGTCGGTGCGCGCGATCCGGGAGCAGGTGGGTGACGGGAGAGTGGTGTGCGCGCTGAGCGGGGGCGTGGACTCGGCGGTGACGGCGGCCCTCGTCCACCGGGCGGTGGGGGATCAGCTGACCTGCATCTTCATGGACCACGGGTTCCTGCGCAAGGGCGAGGGGGAGCAGGTGGTGACCACGTTCCGGGAGCACTTCCACGTGAACCTGGTGCACGTGCAGGCCCAGGACCGCTTTCTGCGGAGGCTGCGCGGGGTGAGCGACCCCGAGCAGAAGCGCCGGATCATCGGGGAGGAGTACGCCAACGTGCTCGAGGAGGCGGCCCGGGAGATCGGGGAGGTGGAGTTCCTGGCCCAGGGCACGTTGTATCCCGACGTCATCGAGAGCGGGACACGGCAGGCGGCCCGCATCAAGACCCACCACAACGTGGGGGGGCTGCCAGAGACGCTGCAGCTCAAGCTCGTGGAGCCGGTGCGGTATCTGTTCAAGGACGAGGTGCGCGCGGTGGGGGAGGAGCTGGGGCTGCCGGCGGAGATCGTGTGGCGGCACCCCTTCCCTGGGCCGGGGCTGGCGATCCGCGTGCTGGGCGAGGTGACGCCGGAGGCGCTGGAGACGCTGCGGGAGGCAGACGACATCATCATCAACGAGATCCGCGCTGCGGGACTCTACCGGCGCCTGTTCCAGTGCTTCGGCGTGCTTGCCCCAGTCAAGAGCGTGGGGGTCATGGGCGACCAGCGCACCTACGCGAAGACCATCATCCTGAGGGCGGTGGTCAGCGAGGATGCGATGACGGCCGACTGGGCGCCGCTGCCCTACGAGGTGCTCTCGAGCATCAGCACCAGGATCATCAACGAGGTGCGCGGGGTCAACCGGGTGGTCTACGACCTCAGCTCGAAGCCCCCCGCGACCATCGAGTGGGAGTGAGGTGTCCGCCATGGTGTCCGACATCCAAGAGGTGCTCATCAGCGAGGAGCAGATCCAGGCGAAGGTGGAGGAGCTCGCCGAGCGCATCTCACGGGACTACCGGGACAAGGACCCCGTGCTGGTGGGGGTGCTCAACGGGGCCTTCGTCTTCCTGGCCGACCTCATGCGACGGCTCGATCTGCGCTGCACCGTGGACTTCGTCTCCTGGTCGAGCTATGGGAAGGACACCTCGTCGAGCGGGGTGTTCCGAATCCTGAAGGACCTCGAGACGAACGTCGAGAGCAAGCACGTCCTCATCGTGGAGGACATCATAGACACAGGCCTGACGCTGCACTACCTGCTGGACAACATCCGCTCCCGGAAGCCGGCGAGCGTGAGGGTGGCGGCGTTGCTGGACAAGCCGAGCCGGCGCAAGATCGAGGCGAAGGCGGACTACCTGGGCTTCGAGGTGCCGGACGCCTTCGTGGTGGGCTACGGGCTGGACTTCGCGCAGCACTACCGAAACCTGCCCTTCATCGGGATCCTGAAGTCGCACATCTACGCCGGGCGGGGGACCCCGCCCGACGAGGCGGGCTGAGATGGCGCAAGGCCGGTGTACATGGCCCGTGCTTTGTGGTATAATGCGCGTGGGGTATTCAGAGCCTATTCCCTGAAGTCTCGCGCGTCGGCCGGCGCTGTGCAAGCGCCACAGCTCGGAATGTGAGCGGGCGCGCCGAGGTTGCGATCCCGACCTGCCTGACGCGGAACGCGCGCCAGACCCCGCGGTCGTTCCCTCGCCGGGCGCCCCACAGCACCCTTCCGAGGCCGCGCCAGGCCGAAGCCACCGTCGAGGACTTGCCGCAGATGCGGCACAGAGGGGGCGGTTGAGGTGATCGAGCTAGCTGAACTCGAGCAGAAGAGCGTAGACGACCTGCAGTCAATCGCCAAGCAGCTCTCCGTGGGCGACTACGAGAAGCTGCGCAAGCGCGACCTCATGCTGGGCATCATGCGCGCCCAGGCCGAGTCCAACGGCCTGCGCTACGCGCAGGGCGTCCTCGAGGTGCTCCCCGAGGGCTACGGGTTCCTCCGCGTCCGCAACCACCTGCCCAGCGCTGACGATATCTACGTCTCGCAGTCGCAGGTGAAGCGCTTCGGCCTGCGCACCGGGGACACGGTGGTGGGCGCGGTCCGCGCCCCCAAGAGCGGCGAGCGCTACCACAGCCTCCTCAAGGTGGACGCCATCAACGGCGCCCAGCCCGAGGCCGCCCGCCACCGGAAGAGCTTCGATGAGCTGACCCCCATCTACCCCTCCGAGCGCCTCCGTATGGAGACCGTCCCCGAGAACGTCTCGGGGCGCTTCATTGACATCGTAGCCCCCATCGGGAAGGGGCAGCGGGGCCTCATCGTCTCCCCCCCCAAGGCCGGCAAGACCACCCTGCTCAAGCAGATCGCCAACGGCATCACCGTGAACCACCCCGAGGTGTACCTGCTCGTGCTCCTGATTGATGAGCGCCCGGAGGAGGTCACCGATATCCGCCGCTCGGTGGACGGCGAGGTGGCCGCCTCCACCTTCGACGAGGTGCCCGAGAATCACCTGAAGCTCCAGGAGATCGTCCTGGAGCATGCCAAGCGCCTCGTCGAGAGCGGCCGCGACGTCGTCGTGCTGCTCGACTCTCTCACCCGCTTGGCCCGCGCCTCCAACCTCACCGTCGCCCCCAGCGGCCGCACCCTCTCGGGCGGGCTGGACCCCAGCGCGCTGTATCGCCCCAAGCGCTTCTTCGCCTCCGCCCGCAACATCGAGGAGGGCGGCAGCCTCACCGTCATCGCCACCGCGCTCGTCGAGACCGGCAGCCGCATGGACGATATGATCTTCGAGGAGTTCAAGGCCACCGGCAACCAGGAGCTCGTGCTCGATCGCTCGATGGCCGACCGGGGGATCTTCCCCGCCATTGACATCCAACGCTCCGGCACCCGCCACCAGGAGCTGCTCTTCTCCGAGGAAGATCTTCAGCGCGTCTACCAGCTCCGGCGGGTGCTCAACGCGCTCGACACCACGCAGGCCACCGAGCTGCTCCTGACCGGCCTGCGCAAGACCTCGACCAACGCCGAGTTCCTCAAGTGGGTCCAGCGGGAGCTCAGCAAGGAGTCGAAGTGATACTCCGTCGGGGAGGGAGCTGACGCCATGTTCGCTGGCGGCGACAGCGTGAGGGTGGAAGTCGTGGGCGTCTTCGAGAACCGCGGCGGCGCCGGGGAGGACGAGGAGCGCCTGCCCCTGCTCGTGCTGCGGGACGAGGCCGCCCGAGAGGTGCGCGTGCCGGTGGGCTCCTGCGAGGGCTTTGCCATCCACCTCGCTCTGCAAGAACAACTCGCACCCCGGCCTCTCACCCACGACCTCGCGGTGCAGCTCCTCCGGCGGCTCTCCGTCCAGCTCGAGCACGTGCTCATTGACGAGGCGGAGGAGGACGGCTGGGGCGCCACGCTGCACCTTTGCGGCCCCGAGGGCCCGGTTGCCGTGGAGGCGCGACCCGGCGACGCGGTCGCCATCGCGGTGCGCAGCGGCGCGCCGGTCTATGTCACGGAGGCGCTGATCGCGCGCCCCCCCAGCGACACCCCCTGAACGGAGGCCCCGCACGTGGTCATCATCATGCAGGCGGGGGCCCCGGAGGAGCAGGTCGAGGCGGTCATCGCGGCCGTGGCGAAGGCCGGCTTCAGGCCCTTCGTCAACCCCGGAGTGGAGCGCAAAGTCATCGCGCTCCTTGGCGCGATGGACGCCGAGAAGGCGGAGCTCGTGGATCGCTTCTCCGCCCTGCCCGGCGTCGAGCGCGTCACCCTCATCTCGGAGCCCTACAAGCTCGCCTCCCGGCGTAGCCACCCCGAGCCCTCCATCGTCCGGGCCGGCGGGGTGGAGATCGGGGGGCGCGCGATCAGCGTCATCGCGGGCCCGTGCAGCATCGAGAGCCGGGAGCAGATGCTCGAGGCCGCCCGGCAGGTGAAGGAGGCCGGCGCAAACCTCCTCCGCGGCGGCGCCTTCAAGCCGCGGACCTCGCCCTACAGCTTCCAGGGGCTGGGCCGGGAGGGGCTCCGGGTGCTGGCGGAGGCAGGGCGGCTCGTCGGGCTGCCGGTGGTAACTGAGGTGCTCCACCCGGATGACCTGGGGGACATCGTGGAGCACGCCGACGTGATCCAGATCGGCGCGCGGAACATGCAGAACTTCCGACTCCTCCAGGAGGTCGGCCAGACGGGGAAGCCGGTGATCCTCAAGCGCCACCCCGGATGCCGGGTGCGCGACCTGTTGATGGCCTCCGAGTACATCATGCTGGAGGGGAACGCCAACGTCGTGCTGTGCGAGCGCGGGATCACCACCTTCGAGGACGCCACCCGCTACACCTTCGACCTCAACGCCATCCCGGTCATCAAGCGCTTCAGCCACCTCCCGGTCATCGCCGATCCCAGCCACGCCACTGGAGACTACCGCTATGTGGCGGCGGTTGCGCTGGCGGCGATCGCCGCGGGGGCCGATGGCATCATGGTCGAGGTCCATCCCGATCCGGCGGTGGCGCTGTCGGACGGCCCCCAATCGCTGCGGCCGGACAAGTTCGCCGACCTGATGCGGGCCGCGGGCCCCGTGGCCGCGGCGGTGGGCAGGACCCTCGGCGCCCCCGAGCCCTCGGCCTCGGTGCGCGCGGGGTAGGGGAGGAGCGCCGGCGAATGCCGCGCCGCAGGCGCGAGTCGAACGACGACCCGTTCGCCCGCATTGCCCCCTACTACGACCAGATCATGTCCAGCGTGCCCTACGGCATCTGGGCCGAGTACCTGCTGCAGCTGGCGGAGCTCGCCGGGCGCCCCATTCGACCGGGATCGCGCGTTCTCGACCTGGCCACCGGCACTGGCTCCATCGCCCTCCAGCTCGCCCGCCGCGGCTGCCTCGTGGTCGGCATTGACCGCTCGGAGGCGATGCTGGCCCAGGCGCGCCGTCGCGCGGCCGACAGCGGCCTCTCGGTCGAGTTCCTGTGCTGCGACCTCACCGATTTCGACCTTCCACCGGAGTTTGACCACGCCCTGTGCGTCTACGATAGCCTCAACTACATCCTCGATCACAAGCGTCTCGAACGCGCGTTTGCAAACACGCGCGCCGCGCTGCGAGGGGGCGGGCTGCTGATCTTCGACGTCAACACCGTGCGCGCGCTCGAGATGGAGCTGTTCACACAGCGCAGCGCCGAGGACGCGCCCGTCCGGTACCGATGGACCAGCCGCTACAACCCACGGACCCGCATCTCGCGGGTACGCATGCGCTTCGAGGTCGCAGCGACCGGCGAGCACTTCAGCGCCGTCCACCACCAACGCGCCTACACTGATGAGGAACTGCGGAGCGCGCTCGCCGCCGCTGGCTTCGACGACGTGGCGGTCTACGCCGCCTATCGGCTGGCGCCCCCCGACGACCTCACCGACCGCGCCTTCTACGTCGCGCGGCCCGCCCAGCAGTAGCCCCATCACCCCGAAGAGCTGTCCCCGCCAGGAGGCGATGTGGCTAAAGGTAACATAAGATATATTATCGGACGTGAAACGCCCGCGCTCGAAGCGCTGCTCGGCCCGGACCGCATGTACGGGCCTCCGCTCCTGGGCAGGCCGCCAGCGGAGCCGCCGGCAACCGCAGACTCCGCCCGACGGCTGTACCTGGCGATGCGGGATGCGCGGGAGGGCTGGTGGACGCCGGCGGCGTAGTGCCATGGAGGAGCGGCGCGTGGCGGCCAGGTGCAGGATCAGTGAGGTTCTTCCCGCTCCTCCCCTGCCCGCCTGCGCCAGGCACTTGCATGGGAGCGGCAATGAGCAGACCCTGGTTTGTGCTCGCCGTGCTCTGGCTGATGGTCGTGGCGGCCGCCGACGCGCCACCGCCCCGGTCGGTCGCCGGGCCGGTGTTGCGCGACTCCATGGGGCTCGTCGTGCACACGGTGCTCTTCAGGCCGGAGCTCTATCGGCCGGTGTGCCGGCTGGTGCGCAACTACCACGGCCTGGAGTGGGACATCGGCCGGGACACCAACTACGCCCCGCGCTTCCCCTTCGCCCGCAACCAGGTGAACTGGGAGGAGCTCTACGGTGGCTGGAGGGAGTCCGGCTACGAGACCCTAGTCTGCGTGGTGCTCGACGACTTCCTGGCCGGCGAGTGGCACGACCTGGCCCGCGACGCCTACGCCTACGGGCTGGCCTTCGCCCGCTTCTTCGGCCCTTCGGGCACCCAGAGGCTGGTCGAGGCGGTTCAGATCGGCAACGAGCCGGGCCTGATGGACGACGCAACCTACCGCGAGATATTCGAGCACATGGCCCGCGGCATCCGCAAGGGCGATCCCCGGCTCAGGATCGTGACCTGCGCCGCCACCGCCGGCCCGAGCCATCGTTACGCGAAGGGCCTGTCCACCCTCGAGGGGCTGGAGGACCTCTACGACGCCATCGCCGTGCACACCTACGCTCATGTGGAGAACTGGCCCACCTGGCGGCGCAGCTACCCCGAGGACCCCGCGCTCACCTATCTCACCGATGTGCAGGCGGTGCAGGAGTGGCGAGATGTCCATGCCCCCGGCAAGGAAGTGTGGGTGACGGAGTTCGGCTGGGACGCCTCCACGAAGGAGGCGCTGCCGACCGGGGAGTTCAGCCAGTGGGTCGGCTCCACCGAGACCGAGCAGGCGCAGTACCTGGTACGCTCCTTCCTGGTGTTCTCGGCGATGGGGGTCGAGCGCGCCTACATCTTCTGGTTCGATGACCAGGACGAGCCGCAGGTGCATGGCTCCTCAGGGCTCACCCGCCACTACCAGCCCAAGCCCGCCTTCCACGCCGTCGCCCACCTCCACCGCACGCTGGGCGAGTACCGATTCGCGCGTGCGCTGGTGGAGGACGCCGGCGACCTCTACCTCTACGAGTTCCGCCGCGGCGACGACGAGGGCGATCGCATCTGGGTCGCGTGGTCGCCCACGGGCTCCGGGCGCGAGCGCGAGGTCGCCCTGCCCCGACCGCCGGGGGCCGTCGTACGCGCCGAGCGCATGCCGCTGGCCGAGGGAGCGGTCGAGCCCGTCCAGTGGGAGAGCGCCGCCGACGGAGGGGTTCGGCTGGTGGTGAACGAGTCGCCGGCCTACCTGTGGCTTCGCGTGCCCGGGCCCGGGTGACGGGGGCGCCTCAGGCCGCGTGCACCCGGCCCATGATGGCGGTGGCGATCGAGAAGTAGATCAGCAGCCCCGTCGCGTCGGCGAGGGTAGTGATCAGCGGGCTGCTCGCCACCGCGGGGTCCACCCTCAGGCGGGTCAGGAGGAAGGGCAGCACCACTCCGATCAGGTTGGCGGTGAGCACGATCGAGATCATGGACAGCCCGACGATGATGGCCACCGTCGGTCCGCCCCGGAACAGCCCGAGCAGCGCGCTGGCCAGCCCCATGGACACCCCGAGGAAGGCCCCGATGCCGACCTCCTTGCCCAGCGTGGCCAGCCAGTGGCGCATGTGGAGGTCGCCGGTGGCGAGGGCGCGCACCATGAGGGTGGCCGACTGCGCTCCGGCGTTGCCGCCGCTGTCAATGAGCAAGGGGATGAAGAAGGCGAGCGCGATCGTTGAGGCGAGCACCTCCTCGTAGGCGGCGATCACCCCCGAGGAGGCGAGGTTGACCACCACCAGCACCAGCAGCCACCCCACCCGCCTTCGGAACACCGACCACACGGTCGCCTCCCGGTAGCTGCCCAGCAGGGGCGCGATGGCCGCCGTCTTGTGGAAGTCCTCGGTCGTCTCCTCCTCCGCCACATCGAGGACGTCGTCGATGGTCACGATGCCCAGCAGCACCCCGTCAGAGCCCACCACCGGCAGGGCGTCCAGATCGTAGCGCTGGATCAAGCGCACCGACTCCTCCCGATCCGCGAAGGCGGACACGCTCACGAAGGAGTGGTCCATGATCTCCGACACCGGCGCCTCGGGGTCGGCGAGGATGAAGCGGCGCAGTTCCACCGCGTCCTGCAGCACCCAGTGATCGTCGGTGACGTAGATGGTGTTGATGGTCTCGCTGTCGCGGCCCCGGCGGCGGATGTGCTGGAGCGCCTGCCCAACCGTCCAGTGGGGCCGCACCGCCACGTAGTCGGGCGTCATCAGGCGCCCAACGCTGTCCTCCGGGTAGCCCAGCAGGTGACGCGCCTCCGCAAGGTCCGAGGCGCTCAGCAGGTTGAGCAGGCGCTGGGTAGCCATGCCCGGCAGCTCCTCGAGGAGCTGCGTGCGGTCGTCCGGCCGCATGGTCGCCAGCAGTTGGCGCGTCTCGTCCTCGTTCAGGTCGGTCAGCAGGGCGTTCTGCTGCGACGGCTCCAGCAACGACAGCACCTCTGCCGCCAGCTCGCGCGGCAGGAGACGAAAGGCGAAGGCGCGCTCGGCCTTCCCCAGCTCCCCCAGCACATCGGCCACCTCGGGGGCAGGCGTCTCCGCCAACCGCCGACGCAGGCCAGCCCAGTCGCGCGCGGCGAAGAGCTCCTCGATCTCGGACACGAGTGTCCGTGTGGCGTCGTTCTCCATCGGGTGCCATCCCATGGGGTGTGAGAGTGTGCAGGTGCGGCCACCGGCAGCGGGCGCGCCCTCTCTACGTTTCGACCGCCCAGGGCCGGCGCCCTCCCCGCAGGGCCACGCGCGTCAGCCCCCGGGGCCGCACGACAACGGAGGTGCCTGGGCACGCGAGGAAGAATCAAGGGGGGAGTGACAGCCGGAGGAGACGCCAGCATGCACCGAGACGTCATGCCCATCGAGCGCATCCCTGACTGGGAGCAGAGGCTCGCCCGCCAGGACGCCTTCTGGAGCCGCGAGATCATTGACCGCCCGGTGGTATGTATCACAGTCCCCAAGCGGGACTCGGACTACCCCTACCCGGCGGAGCGGCCGTATGCCTCCCTGCGCGAGCGCTGGATGGACGCGGGGCGGGCGGCGGAGGTGGCGCTCGCGACAGCCATGAACACCGAGTACCTCGGCGATGCCCTCCCCCACGCCTACCCCAATCTCGGGCCGGAGGTCTTCAGTGCGTTCTTCGGCTGCGAGCTGGAGTTTGGCGAGGAAACATCCTGGTCTGTGCCCATCCTCGACGACTGGTCGCAGGTGGACAAGGTCCGCTTCAGCGAGGACAACGTCTACTGGCGCAAGATCCTGGAGATCACCGACGCACTCCTCGCCGCCGGCAAGGGCAAGTTCTACACCGGCATCACCGACCTTCACCCCGGGGCCGATGCCATCGCGGCCTTCCGCGATCCCATGCGCCTGAACTTCGACATGGTGGAACGGCCGGAGCAGGTCAAGTCGCTCCTACGGTACGTCACCGACGTCTACCTCCGCGTGTACGACTGCTACCATGATAAGCTGCGCGCGGCCCGCCAGCCGATCTGCACTTGGGCGGGCATCGTGTCCACCAAGCGCTGGCTGGTGCCGTCGAACGACTTCTCTTGCATGATCTCGCCTCGGATGTTCCGCGACGTGTTCCTCGAGAGCATCGCCGAGGAGTGCCGCCACTACGAGGCCGCGCTCTACCACCTCGACGGGCCGGGCGCGCTTAAGCACCTGGACGCGCTGCTCGAGATCCCGGAGCTTACCGCCATCCAGTGGGTCTACGGCGAGGGGAACGGCCGCGCCTCCGACTGGTTGGAGGTTTACACTAAGTGCCAGGCGGCGGGAAAGGGGCTTCAGATCGGACTCGCCCCAGACGAGCTCGACCTGTTCATGGAGAGTCTGCGGCCGGAGGGAGTGTGGCTCAGCGTCCACGGCGTCAGAGAACGCGAGCAGGCCGATGCGGTTATCGCGCGGGTATCGGGCTGGACCGGCCGAGGCCGCTATCGGCACTAAGGAATGCCACAGAGACAGAGGCGGAGCAGTGCAGGCCTGGATGGGCACTCGGGGGCGGGACCGGCTGCCAGAAGGGGGTGGGACTCGCTGGCCGTGGGCGCTCTCGCGCTCGTGCACCTGGCCTTCTTCTGGCGGGCGCTAACCCTCCGCGGCGCGTTCATCCACGGCGACCTTCTCTTCTTCTTCGAACCCGTCAAGGGGTTCATGCACGAATCGCTTCGCGCCGGACGGCTCCCCCTGTGGTGCCCCCACATCATGTGCGGCTACCCGCTCGCCGCAGAGGGCCAGATCGCGGCCTTCCACCCCCTCTCCCTCGCTCTCTCCTGGCTCCTCCCCTCCCCCGCGGCCATCGGCTGGCTGCTGGCCGTCCACCTTCTTGCGGCCGGTCTCGGGGCCTACGCGCTGGCGCGCACTCTCGGGTGCTCACCGTCCGCCGCGTGGCTCTCGGGGCTGGTGTTCTCACTTAGCGGCTATCTGCTCTCCCATCTCCACCACGTCAGCCTGATCTGCGCCGCGGCGTGGCTCCCGGTGATCCTGGTATTCGTCGAGCGGGCCTGGCGCGGGCCGATGGCGCGGAACATCGCGCTCGCGGGCCTCGCGTGCTCCATGGCGGCGCTGGCGGGGCACCCTCAGACGCTCTTCCACATCACCCTCGCAGTGCTCTTCTGGGTCGGGTGGCGAACCGTCGAGAGGGCGCGCCGCGCGCGGCGCTGGCCGCTGCGGACCGCCCTCATCGTTGCCGCGGGCACGCTGGCGCTGGGGGCGGGGCTGGCCGCGGTGCAGCTTCTGCCCACCGCCGAGCTGGCCGCGGCCGCGCCCCGCGCCGGGCGCGGCGACCTCGGCTACATCACGTCTTTCTCTCTGCGTCCCGAGCACCTGATCGGGCTGGTCGCCCCTAACTGGCAGGGCACGCCGGCCGATGACACCTATAGCGGCCGACCCTACTACTGGGAGTACGTCCTGTACCTCGGTATCGCGCCACTCGCGCTGGCGCTTGTGGGCGGTACGCAGCGCCGCGCCTGGCCGCTGGCCGGGCTCGCGGCGGCCGCGCTGCTTCTCGCGCTCGCCCGCAACAATCCGCTCTACGAGCTTCTTCGCCACCTCCCCGGCTTCGGTGACTTCCGAGTGCCCGCCCGCTTCATCTTCCTCTTCACGCTCGCGGCAGCGCTACTCGTCGGATACGGCTGGGAGACCATCGCACGACTACCCGCGGTGGGTCGCGGGCGCCGCGCGATAGTGCTTGGAGGCGCGGTGGCAGCCGCCTCGGTGCTCGACCTGTGGGCGTTCGGCCGCACCCTCGCGCCGCTCGCCGATCCGCGGATACTGACCACCCCCCACCCTGTGGCGGAGCTTGTTGGCGAGGATCCAGACTGGGCGCGCGTGCACATTTTGCCACCGCAGCGGGTGGATGCCGAATGGGTTCCCCCCGGCGGCTGGGCGACGAACCCGGACGGGTGGGCGGAGGCGCGCAGGCTGCTGCCGCCGAACGTACCTATGTCCTATGGACTGAGGACCCTGGACGGCTATGCGGCGTTCGTGGACCGCCAGCAGGCGCCGCTGTTCAACGCCGCCTTCCTCGACGCGGTGCTGCACAAGGACCTGTCGCTGCTCTCTCTTCTTGGCGCTAAGTACTTAGCGGTCGGGGGCGGGACCAGCTTCCCGGAGCTGGAGGGCGTACAGGCCGGGCCCTTCACCGTCTACCGCAATCCGGGCGCGTTCCCGCACGTGTTCACAGCGGGCGAGGTGGTGGCTGCGGCGGACCCGATCGAGGCCTACTTCAGGACGACAGAGCTGGCCCGCGCCGGGCGCCTGCGCGACGTCGCAGTGGTCGAGGGCGAGCTGGACGGACTCCAGCTCGAGCCTGGGGCGACGGTCAGCCTCGCGACCGAGGTGCGCAGGCCAGAGTGGGTCATCGCGCACACCGAAGCCAGCGGGCCAACGCTGGTGGTGCTGAACGAGCGGTGGGACCGGGGGTGGCGTGCCCGCGTGGACGGGCGGCCGGCGCCGCTGCTGAAGGTGAACGGGGTCCTCATGGGGGCGGTGACGCCGGCCGGAGAGCACACCGTCGAGTTCCTGTATCGGCCGACGGGATTCCTGGTCGGCCGCGCCCTTACCCTGGTGTCGGCGGCGGCCTGCGCGGCCCTGGTGCTGTGGCCGCGGCGGCGCCGCGGCCGGCCAGCGCGCTAGAGGAGCGGCCTCTGCGGGCCGACGGGCGGCTCCGCCTCCAGCGCGGCCACCAGGTCGTCGAGCTCCGCCTCGGCCGCGATGGGGCGCGCGCCCATCTCCCTGAGGCGCTGCCAGCCATGCGAGAATGGCGGCTCCGTCCACGGGACCGCCAGCAGCATTCGGCCGCACTGGCGGGCGTGGCGTGCGGTGACGATGCTGCCGCACTGCTCGTAGGCCTGGACGACGATCACGGCGCGCGGCAGCGCTGCCTGGATGCGGTCCCGCGCCAGCAGGCGCCGGCGGTCCACCTCCACGTCGGGGCTCACCTCGGCCATCAGGCAGCCGCGCCGCGCGATGGTGGCCGCGAGCACGGCGTTCTCCGGTGGGTAGATGCGCAGCAGCCCCGAGCCAAGCACGGCGATGGTCCTCCCCCCGCGCGCGGCGAGCGCGCCCCGGTGTCCCGCGGTGTCGATCCCACGCGCCAGGCCGCTCACGACGGTGAAGCCGCGCGCGGCGAGTCCCCTTGCGAGGCCGCGGGCGAGCCGCGCCCCCTCTCGGCTGGGCTCGCGGGTGCCGACGATGGCCACCGCGCGGCCGTCGTCTGGCCTCAGCTCACCCCGCAAGAACAGCAGCGGCGGCGGGCTCCGCAGGTCGCGAAGGCCGGCCGGGTAGCGCTCATCCTCGACGGCCACCGCCTCGATGCCCGCCCGGCGCCAGAGATCGAGCCGCTCAGAGACCCGCGCGAGAGACCCCGACATCGCGGCCAGCGCCTGCGCCTGCTCGAGCGAGAGCCGGCCCCGGCCGGCCAGCTCCTCGACGGGGGCCTGCAGAGCCTTCTGTGCCGAGCCGAAGGTCCGCGCCAAGTGGAGCGCCCTCGCGGGGCCGATGCCAGTGACGCTCTGGAGTGCCGCCCACCAGAGTGCGGCTTCTCCGCCACCCCGACCGGCTACAGGGTCCGCCATCGGCGGCACGAGCAAGCGATTTCTTGATGATCCGCGATGGTGCGCTCGAAGAGGGCGCGCAGGCGCGGTATCTGTCGTTCCATGAAGGCGCTTACTTCCTCGTGCGCGAGCGGCGTCTCCGATACCCCCGCTGCCCAGTTGGTGACCACGGCCACCGTCGCATAGCAGATGCCCGCCTCCCGGGCGAGCGTCACCTCGGGCACGTTCGTCATGCCGACCAGGTCGGCGCCCAGCATCCGGTACATGCGGATCTCGGCGGCGGTCTCGAAGCGCGGGCCCTCCGCGCAGGCATACGTGGCTGCGGGCGCGACCTGCTCGCCGAGGCTCTGCGCCGCTGCCGCCAGCTCCCGGCTCAGGTGGGGGCAGTAGGGCTCGGTCATGTCCACATGCACGACCCCGCCTGAGTCGCCGTCGAAGAACGTGCTCGGCCGGCCCCGCGTGAAATCGAGGAACTGCGTGACGATGGCCAGCGCGCCCGGCGGCAGCGCTTCCGCCATCGAGCCCACGGCCGCAGAGGCGAGCACGCTCGTCACCCCAAGCTGCTGCAGCGCGGAGACGTTCGCCCGGTAGTTGATGCGGTGCGGCGGCACGCTGTGCTGCCACCCGTGGCGCGCCACGAAGGCCACGGTGCGCCCGCCGAAGCTCCCCTGCTCCACCTCCACGAGCCCATACGGGGTCGCCACCTCGATCCGCTTGCCGGGCTCGCCGCCCGTCTGGTAGAAACCCGTGCCGCCGATGATGCCGAAGTCCATTTCTCTCCCCCGCGCCGGTCGCGCCCCCTCACCCTTCGACCCCGAGCCAGCGCCACCTGCGCTGACCCGGAGGCGGGTGGCGGGCCCACAGGGCCCCGGCGCTTGCTTGACGCCCGGAGGACCCGAGGGTACAATCGCCCCGCCATGCAGGCCGAGCAGCGGGCAGCCAGGCTGAGGGCGGGCCTTCTCCAGGGCCTCCTCATCGGCGATGGGGCGATGGGGACGACCCTGAGCCAGGAGGGCCACACGCCCGGGCGGTCGCTCGAGGTGCTGAACGTCGAGCAGCCCGACCGCGTGCGTGCGGTGCACCGCGGCTTCCTGGAGGCGGGCTCGGACGTGCTCCAGAGCAACACCTTCCAGGGCAGCCGGCCCGCGCTAGAGCGCCACGGCCTGGGGGAGCGGACCGTCGAGCTCAACGCGGCCGGCGCCCGCCTGGCCCGCGAGGTGGCGGGAGAGCGGGCCTTCGCGGCCGGGAGCATCGGCCCCACGGGGCGGATCCTGGAGCCCTATGGCGACTTCCACCCCGCCGCGGCGCGGGACGCCTTCGCCGAGCAGGCGCGCGCCCTCGCCGAGGGGGGAGTGGACATGCTCATCGTCGAGACCATGAGCGCGATCGAGGAGGGGGTGCTGGCCGTCGAGGCGGCGGTGGAGACAGGCCTGCCGGTGGTGGCCTCGATGGCCTTCGACCCTAACGGGCGCACGGCCTTCGGGGTGACGCCCGAGCGCGCGGCGGCGGAGCTGGGGGCCGCAGGCGCGGTGGTGGTAGGCGCGAACTGCGGGACCATCTCGCCCGCGGAGATGGTGGAGATCATCCGCGCCTTCCGCGCGGTGAGCGAGCTTCCGCTCATCGCGCAGCCCAACGCCGGCCGGCCGCAGCGGACGGCCGAGGGCGTGGTCTTCCCGGAGGCGCCTGAGGCGATGGCCGAGGCGGCGCCGCGCTTCCGCGACCTGGGGGCCACGCTGATCGGCGGGTGCTGCGGATCCACCCCCGCCCACCTCCGAGCCATTGCGCGCGCCCTCCGGGGCGGCTAGCGGTTGCGCAGGAAGGTAGGCACCTCGAGGTCGGCATCGGGGACGGGCTCTGCCGCGGGCAGCCCCCGCCCCTCGCCCTTGGCCGACCGGCGGCCCCGCTCGAAGCCCGTGGCGAGGACGGTGATGCGGACTTCCTCTCTCGGCTCCTCGGCGATGACGACGCCGAACAAGACGTTGGTGTCCGGCGAATCGGAGGCGGATCGGATAACCTGCGCGGCCTCCTCGACCTCGGAGAGAGACAAGTCGCCGCCGCCGGTGATGTTGAACAGGATCCGGGTCGCCCCGTCAATGGAGCTCTCGAGCAGCGGGCTCGAGATGGCGGCCTGCGCGGCGTCAGAGGCCCGCGTCTCGCCGCTGCCTACGCCGATGCCCATCAGCGCGGTGCCGGCGTCCTGCATGACCGTCTTCACGTCGGCGAAGTCGAGGTTGATGAGCCCGGGGATGGTGATCAGGTCGGAGATGCCCTGAACGCCCTCCCGCAGCACCTCGTCGGCGAGGCGGAAGGCGTCGAGCAGGGTGACCTTCTTCTGCACCACGCCCAGCAAGCGGTCGTTCGGCACAGTGATGAGCGTGTCCACCTTGGTGCGCAGGTTGTCCAGCCCCTCGTCGGCGATGGCCTGCCGCCGGCCCCGCTCGAAGGCGAAGGGCTTCGTGACCACGGCCACCGTCAGCGCCCCGACCTCGCGGCTCACCTCCGCGACCGTGGGGGCGCCGCCGGTCCCAGTGCCGCCCCCCATGCCGGCGGTGATGAAGACCATGTCGGCCCCCTCCAGCACCCCCTTGATCTCCGACCGGCTCTCCTCCGCCGCCCGCGCCCCGACCTCGGGGTCGCCCCCGGCGCCCAGCCCATTGGTCACCTGAGCACCGAGCTGGAGCTTGGTTGTGGCCCGGGAGCGGGCGAGGGCCTGGAGATCCGTGTTCGCGGCCACGAACTCCACCCCCTTGAGCCCGGCCTCCACCATCCGGTCCACGGCATTGCTGCCGGCCCCGCCGATGCCGATCACCCGGATCACCGCATGCCTCGCGTCGGCCGCCTGCTGGCTCGACATAGGAGTTCCTCCCTCTCTCAGCATCGGGGCCTCAACCTCTCGCCCGGGCGCCTCCGGCTGCCCTTCCCCGCCTACCGCGTTCACCTGCTCCTTCGGCTCCTCGGGCGAGTTCGCCCGGCGTCGCTTTCTCCTTGAAGATACCACAACGCGACCTCTCTCACCATCCTCCGCCCGTCGCCCGCCGCCCGGGCGTCCTCTTCGACGGTCTGGCGGCCTTCCCTCTCCCCGCCCATCACCCGGCCTGCTTGTCCCCCGCCTCCCGCACCACGACCCCCACTCGGCTGGGCCGGAGCACCCGGTCGCCCATCAGGTATCCCCTCTGCATCTCCAGCGCGATAGTGCCGTCCCGCTGATCGCCGCTCGCCGGCACCTGGGCCACCGCCTCGTGATACTTGGGGTCGAAGCGCTCGCCCAGCGCGCGGATGGGCTTGACGCCCCGGCGCTCCAGCGCATCCATGAACTGCCGGTAGATCAGGGACACGCCCTCATACACCGCCCTGGTCTGCTCCGGGGCCTCGGGGCCGGCCTGGGCCGTCTCCAGGGCGCGCTCGAGGTTGTCAACGATCCCCAGCACGTCCAGTATGACGCTCGCCGCCGCCGATTTTCGCGCCTCGGCGATCTCCTGCCGCGCACGCTTGCGCGCGTTGTCCAGGTCGGCCACTGCTCGGATGTAGCGGTCCCGCATGTCCCTGAGCTGCCCCTCCAACAGGGCCAGCTCTTTCTGCAGGACCTCCACCTCGGATTCCTCCCGCCGCGCTTCCTCCTCCTCAGGCTCCTCCTCGGCCGGGGCGATCTCTTCGGCCAGCGGCCCGGGCGCGCCCTCAGGGTCGCCCTGGGTGTCGCGCTGGTCTGGCGCCTGCGGCTCGCTGTCGTCGTTCCGTATGTCCCTCACGGATAGTGCTCTCCCGCGCGGTATTGCTGTGCCTCAGCGCTCGGCTAGGAACCCCGGGAAGCCCTCCTGCTTGAGCTGCTCGAGGGCGCTGCGCGCCGCGGAGTCGGTCCGGTAGCGGCCGGTGAACACGCGGTAGACGGTGCGGTCGTCCGCGCGCTCCGCCTCCACGCGCGCCGGGAAGCCTGCCCGCGTCAGCTCGTCGGCCACCTGCTGAGCGCCCTCCCGGCTCACGAACACGCCCACCTGGATGGTGTAGCGGCGCTCGCCGGCGGGCGGGCCCTCCGGCTGCGGGGCCGGCGCGGTCGCGGGCGCCGGCGCGGCCGCCGGCCCGTCCGCCTCCGCCGTTGGCTCCTCTCCGGCTGGGGCCGGCGCCTCCGCCGGCTCCGCGCCGCGAGGGCGCTCCGGGGGCGGGGCCGGCACATAGACACGGCCCGGGGCGGCGCCGCCGGGGGGCTCCGCGCGTGCGGACTCGGGGGCAGGGGCCGCGGGCTCGCCGAGGTCGGGCATCATCTTGAGGTAGGCCCTCGCGACGACCACCCGGCCCACCACGAATCCCACCGCCAGCACGAGCGCCAGCAGCGACAGCGTCAGGAGTGCCGAGGGAAGACTGATGTGGCCTCGCGCCGCTCTCATCGTCTAGCCCAGGAGGGCCCGCGCCGCGCCGGGCATCATCGGCGTCCGCAACGGCTCGCGGGCGGCCGCGGGAGCATCATAGGTCATCGCAGGCGGGCTGTCAAGGAACCGGCTCGGCGGCTCCCCCGCCCGGGGGCCCTACTGCTCCTCCCCCTCCATCTCGCCGACGCGCACCTGGATGTCGGCTCGCTCCTCGATGCGCTCGATCTTGCCGTCCCGGATCCACACCACGCGGTCGGAGACGTCAATCATCTTGAGGTCGTGGGTGGCCGAGATGATGGTGACGTTCTTGTCCTCGTTCATCTGCTTGAGGAGGGTGATGATCTCCTTGCCGGTGCGCAGGTCGAGGTTTCCGGTGGGCTCGTCAGCGAGGATGATGGCGGGGTCGTTGGCGAGGGCGCGCGCGATGGCGACTCGCTGCTGCTGGCCGCCGGAGAGCTCGGTCGGCTTGTGGTCGCGGCGATCGGCCAGCCCGACGGTGCGCAGCAGCTCGACGCCCTTGTCGAGGGCCTGGTCGGTGGTGAGGCCGGCGAAGACCATGGGCAGGGTGACGTTCTCGAGGGCGGTCATCACCGGGATCAGGTTGAAGGTCTGGAAGATGTAGCCGATCTTGCGGCACCGGAGCCAGGCGAGCTCGAAGGCGTCGAGCTGTGCCATGTCCACCTCGTCAATGAACACCGTGCCCCGCGTGGGCTTGTCGAGGCCCCCGATCATGTTGAACAGGGTGGACTTGCCCGAGCCGGAGGGGCCCATGATGGACACGTACTCGCCGCGGCGGATGTCGAGCTCCACGTCCTCCAGCGCTCGCACCTCGGTGCCGCCCATCATATAGACCTTGGAGAGGTCCTTGGTGCGGACGATGTACTCGTAGACCGATGTAGACATGCACAGCCTCCCTATCTAGAACTCAGAGCGCAGCGCCGCCGCGGGCGGCATTTTCGCCGCCCGCCAGGCGGGGTAGAGCGCCGCCAGGACCGACAGCAGCCCGCCGACCAGGATGCCCAGGATGATCCCCAGCCACAGCGGGATCTCCCACGACCCCAGCACCACTGCCACCTCCCCCCACGCCCCGAGCACGCCCGACCAACCGATCGCCGGCGCGCGCGCCAGGGTCATGAGCCCCACGCCCACGATGGTCCCCAGGATGGAGCCCAGGATCCCCAGCAGGATCGCCTCCAGGATGAACAGGCGCACGATGAAGCTGTCGAGCGCGCCCAGGCACTTCATCGTGCCGATCTCCTTGTACCGCTCCGTGACCGACATCAGCATCGAGTTCACGATCCCCACGGTGGCCACCAGCAGCGACATCGCCACCAGCCAGATGGTGCGCGCCTGCATCTCCACCACCGGGTCCTCGACCAGCCCGATCGTCTGCTCGTGGATGCGGGCCTGCACCCGCATCGCCGCCGCGCCGAAGAGCACCGCGCTCATGAACGCCAGCCCGAGGAAGATGCCCAGCGCGGTGATCACCGACCGGCCGATGCGCACGAAGATGTTCTCCCGGGTCATCTGCAGCGCCCGCGACCAGGGGAGAACGATCTGGCGCTGGATGCCTCGCTCCCGGCCCGCCTGCTCGATCACTCCTGCCATGCGCTTCCTCTCCCTGTTACTCCCCTTCTGGCTTCTCCACCGCGAATCCCACCAGCCCCCGCTTGCCCAGGTCCCTCAGGTAGGTGCGCAGCGACCACTCCGCCTCCGCCCGCGTCAGCTTGTGCCGCTCCGCCAGAGCCCGGATCATATCCCGGAGCCTGTTTTCGCCGTCACACAGCCTCCACACCTCTGCCCCCACGGCATCCAGCTCGATATGTCGCTGCCGCGGGATCGGGAACACCACCGCCAGCGCCCGCGCCCACCAGTCGGTGCGCCGGCCGATCGTCAGCCGTATCCCCCCGTCCTCCGTCGGTTCGCTCTTCACCGCCTGATTCCTCACCGGGCGCGACCGCAGCACTTGCTCCGGGGTCAGGCGCGGCCTTCGCCTCAGCATCCTCACAGGTTTTCCCGCCCCTAGCCATCGCCGCCGGCGTGGCAGGCGATCGAGTCCACGACCCCAGCGAACGCCTCGCCGCCGCCCGCATGCACGCTCTCGACCAGGTAGAGCCGATTGGCCGCCGGGCAGTGCCAGGCCACGGCAGCGAAGTCCAGGGGCGGCCGGCGCCGCAGCGCCTCTGCAACACGCCGGCGCAGCCGGCCGGCGAGGCGGCGCCGCTCGCCCCAGGCCGCCGCCCCCTCGTGTCCTTTGATCTGCATGCCCTGCGTATGCCAGCTCACGTCCCGCCGGCCCTGGTTCGTCTCCCGGTACCACTCCTCGACCGAGCGCCCCTGGAGCACCAGCGGCACCATGCCCCAGCGGGCGGCCTTCAGTCGCGCGCCGCCGCGCTCCAGCGAGAACTCCAGGTACCGGGTCAGCCGACGCCACCCGGCGAGATGGTAGCCCTCGGGGGCGAGGAAGGCGAAGCCATCCATGCCCCACGCTTCCCAGCCGCCCTCGCCGTGGTCCTCCAGTGACTTGAGCGCCGCCAGCGCTGCGTCGTGGAGCCTCTCCTCCTGGCGCCAGCTCGCCTGGGCGATGGTGGCGCGCCCGCAGACCTGGCAGTTCCACAGCACACCCAGCCCACACTCTCGGCCCCGCCAGGCGAAGGTGCGCAGCTCCTTGCCGGGCTTCGCACGCTGGCTGAGGAACTTGGCGCCCGTGTCCACCTCCAGGCCGGTGGGGCGCCTGCGCCGGCCGGTCGTGAGCTGCTTGGCGTACTCGGCGAGCCTCTCGTCCAGCTTGACGTGCGCGGCCGCCCACTTCACCTGGAGCCGGGGCAGATACTGGTCGTCGAGTCTGAGGTAGCCCTTTCGTCGGTCACCCCCTACCGCGGCCAGCGTCCAGTCCGCCGGGACTCGCACCGAGATTGCCTGCCATCCGATCGTCTGGAAGTCCTGATCTCGCCTCAAGCGTGACCACCGGCCCTCGCTAGAAGGGCAGCGAGCGCACCGCCCGGAAGATGATGGTCATGCCGATCGCCGCCATGCCGATCAGCCCGACGCCGGCCGCGTAACCGGCGGCCAGCACCGGGGTGTAGCGCCGCCAGCGCTCCCGCCCGAGGCGCCGGGCGAAGTAGTAGCGCCCCAGCATGGCGCCGATGAAGGTGGGTATGGCCCACGTGGTCGCCACCCCGAAGCCGCCCGCCAGCCCGTAGAACCACAGGGCCGGCACCCTCAGCGCCGCCAGCGCGACGTAGAGCGCCAGCGCGGCCCCGCCCGCATAGCCGATCACCGGGAACTTCACCGCCTTCAGCAGGAAGGTGGCCTCCCCGGCCCGGGTCGGGTCGGTTGACGAGACCCACAGGCACTGCCAGAACGCGCTCAGGGGCCAGAAGGTCTGGGCGTAGGGGTACTGGGAGGACGGGATCTGGCTGGTGCGCCAGAAGAAGGACCAGTAGGCGAAGCTGCATACGGTGATGAGCACGAACAGGAAGGCCTCGGCCTTGATGACGCTCCTGATGCGCGTACCCGTGAGCTCGACCTCGCGGAACTGCGCAGCCGCCCAGCCATGGTCGCCGATCGGGAGCGGCGCGAACCAGATGTCAACGCCCTGGTAGCCGCTGAGTATGTAGACCGCCTGCTGCACGTAGGGGATGTTCAGGGGCTGGCCGGTGAACCCGATCATGCGGGCCGACATATAGGAGATCAGCGGGGTCCACACGAACGCCAGCGCGACGAACCAGTAGATGGGGAACCTGGGCACGAGGACATGGCAGAGCACGACGTAGCCGCCCGCGGGGACCGCCCAGGCGAGCAGCGCGAGCCAGATCGGGAAGTCCCCCCTCCCGGCCGGGATGTCGCCATAGCCCCTCACCTGGGTAGCGCCCCTCGCCCGCGCGATGCGGCCCTGGATAGTGGTGCGCACCACGGTGAAGATGCCCACCACGGCGATCGCCAGCGCGACGCCGATGCCGGTGCTCATGTAGAGGTCGAAGCCGAGGGTCATCTCGCTCTGGATGAGGTTCATCCCCTTCGACCAAGTGGGGAACAGGTCAGGGTTCAGGCGGAACAGCGTGGGCGAGAACACGAAGTTGGTGAACATCGAGGTGATGAACCCGCCCACCACGATGGGGAACGGCAGCACGAAGCCGTAGAAGATCGGGGCGAGGTCGGTGAAGATGCCGATGCGGGCGGTCGGGAAGGCGTCCTCGGCATTGGCGGTGAGGTCCAGGAAGGGGATGGGGATGAGCGTCAGGGGGTCGGCGAGGAAGCCGCCGGTGATCACCGGCACCGCCACGTAGAAGAAGCCGTAGACGAGGCCGATCACGGTGGCGATGCTGAAGACCTGCCAGCGCCAGGACTCCTTCTCCTCGGAGACCTCGGCGAGCGCGGTGGCGCCCTGGGCGGCGATGGGGGCCATGGGGAAGGGCAGGCGCTCCACGTCGGAGGTGGTGCGGAAGAGGAAGTAGCCCATCCCGATCCACTGCATGCGCCCGAAGATGTTCCCGAGCACGAGCAGCACCACGGGGAACGTCCAGTCGGGGTGGAAGAAGGTGCGCTCGATATAGGCGGTAGAGCCCAGCGGGGGGGCCACCCATCTGGGGATCTGGTCGGCGATGCCGAAGTTGCGGGCGGCCGGGGAGTTGACCAGGTACGCGTTCCAGACCGCCCAAGCGAAGATGCCCCCCGCGAGCGCGGTGCCCCCTGCCATCCACAGCAGGCTGCCCGCCATGTAGTAGATCATGTACAGCTCTTGGCGGCTGAGCCTGGTGAAGGACCGCCGGGCCACCTCCGTGAACAGGATGATGGTCGTCCACTGTCCGGCGGGGCCCATGCCCTGCCCCATCATGAGCCCCAGGTAGATCGAGCCGGGCAGCATGATGATGCCCAGGAACAGCGCCCCCAGCACGGTCCTGAGGGTGAAGCCCTCTCGGAACTCGGTCGGCTCCAGCTCCGGCCTGCGGGCCGAGTACCAGTCCGGCGCGGCCTGCTCGGCGGGACTCGGCGTCCCGGCCTCCTGCTCCCGCTCCTCCAACGCGCTCACCTACCTTCCATTATGGTCTCCAGCTCGCTGTTCGCGGCCGGAGTCCGGCGCTCTCGCCCTTGCCGGTCGCTACGACGCGGCCTCTGCCGCCGGTCCCGCGGCCGCCGGCCGGAGCCCAAGGTAGCGGTCCCGGTCTTCGGCGCGCAGGGTTCGCCAGATCAGGAACTGCTTGCGCAGGGTGTTCAGGAAGCGTCGGTTGACGCGGCGCCAGGATGAGACGTCGCCGCTGACGCGCTCGAGATGCAGTCTGATCTCGAAGACGTCCTCCATGTCCGTCGGGATCGTCTCCAGGCGGACCTTCTGGCTGACGCCGAGGTCGAAGGGCGCCACCCAGGCCATGGTCTCGATCATGTAGGAGGTGCCGTACTCGGCCTCCTCCTCCCACGAGCGCACGTCCTGGGTCACGAAGTCGCCGATCGAGTATTCCTCATAGGCCTCGAACCACTCCACCATGAAGCGGGTCAGTGCGGTCGCCTGCTCCCCCGTCACCGCGAAGGGCAGGGGGATGTCCCAGGTGTCGCCCACCGGCTCCGGCACCTGCCAGCGCCGCTCGATGGCCGGCGTCGCCACCTCGGAGGCCTTGCGGGCCGGGTAGAGGGTGGACAGGAGCACGACGCCGATCACCACGGAGGTCGAGGCCACCGCGGACACCGAGGAGTAGTTCAGATAGAGCCCAGAGAGCAGATCGAGGGCGACGATCGCCTTCGCCGTCCCCTGCCCCACCAGGTAGCCGAAGATGGCGCCCAGGATGGCGTAGACGAAGGACTCCGCCATGAACAGCATGGCGATGTGGTTGGGCGCCAGCCCGATGGAGCTGAAGATGTGGATCTCCCGCACCCGCTCGTAGACCGCGCCCAGCATGGTGTTGAGGACGATGAGGGCCGCGATCAGGATAGGGATGAGCAGGTCGCCCATGCCCACGATGGAGGTGCGCCCGATGGCGCTCCACTTGCGGATCTCGTCCCCGGTGCCCGCGTAGAGGTTGAAGCCCAGGCGGGGCATCAGCGCCCGCAGCGTCTCCTTCACCTCATCGGGCGTCACGAAGCTGACCGCCACCGACTGCACCTCAGCCCCCAGGTTCAGCGCAGTCTGGAAGGGGACGAACACCACCTGGTCGGGCGAGAGGTGCAGATACTCCTGGAAGCCCCGGTCCTGCCCCCCGGCCTGCTGGCCCTGGCCCTGGCGCTGCATGCGCTGCATCTGGATCCAGTCCACGGGGGTCAGGGGCTCCTGGTCCAGGTCCACGATGCGCCGGGCGTGGCTGGAGTTGATGATGCCGATCAGCTCGTAGGGCACGCCGCCCAGGAAGATCTGCACCTGGCCGATGTCCCTGGGGCTGATGCGGAAGTGCTCGGCCATGCGGGTCGGGATGATCGCCGCGTGGACATCGCCGGGCCGGAACCAGCGCCCCGCCACCAGGGCCTCATCCAGCCGGGTCACCTCCACCTCGGCCGGGGACAGGCCGGTCACCGCGCGGGCGTCGTAGGTGGCCTCGCTCGCCGAGGTGCTCACCTGGATGAACGACTGCTCCTCCCACTTCGAGGTGAAGAACCAGGCCCTTGGGGCCACCGCCCGGGTGCGCCCGAACTCGTCGTTGAGCACCCGATAGGCCGACTCCTCCAGGGGCTCCCACATCGCGTTGCGCACCAGCAGCCCCTGGTAGCGGGGCTCGCCCCGGGCCCGACGCTCGTTGTAGCGGGTCGCCGTCTCCACCGAGGTGAAGGACAACACGGTGAAGGTGAGCAGCACCAGCGTGAGGCAGGTGAAGACGGTCCGCGCGCGGCGCTTGCGCATGTTGCTGATCCCCAGCGAGAAGGCCGCCGCAGCCACGCCCATGCGCCCGATGTCCGCGCGGTGCACCCCCGAGACCTTCATCTGCAGGGCCTTGAGCTGGGCCTCGAACTTCATGGTCACCAGGGTGATGACGAGGATGCTCAGGGCGAGCATGATGAATGCCAGGGGTACGATCCAGGGGTTGTTGGTGATCTCGAAGGCCGGGTGGATGAAGGCGAAGATCACGCAGATGACCACGAAGATGCCCACGAAGCCCACGATCTGCAGCCGCAGGTTCGGGAACGCGAAGATGAGCCGCTCCACGAAGAAGGCGAAGGGCAACATGAGGGCGAGGTAGAACAGCACGCCCTTCACGACGTCGTTCATGGTGGAGAGCACGGCCGGGTAGGCCCTCGCCTCGTAGCCCCAGGCCGCGCGGGCCTTCGCGTCGGACAGCTCGTAGTCCCTCTGGGCGAGCGCCTCCCGCGCCTCCCCGAGCAGCTCCTCCGCCCGGCTGTGGTGCTCCCACACGATGTCGTTGACGATGCGGAAGCCCGCCAGCTTCTGCATGCGCAGCTCGTCCAGGGTCCACATGTCCTCCGTGACGTGCAGGGGGGTGCGGGCGAGGGCCATGGGCCGATCAACCAAGTAGCCCAGCCCGCTCGGGTTCTCCTTGCTGATGGTCTCGGCGTTCAGCAGCAACATCCGCACCGAGCCCGGCCCCAGGCCCATCATCACCTTCACCCGGTGGCCGGGGTCCACAAAGATCAGGGCCACATCCTCGACGTGCCCTCGCCAGGGCTCCGGGCGGGGGATGGTCACGCCGTAGCGGCGGGGCTCGGCGTCGGTCATGCCGTCGAACACCTTGATGTAGCGCAGCGTGGTCAGGCTCTGGGGGTCCACCAGGTCGTACAGCGCCAGGGGGACGCAGTCGAACAGCACCAGCGTGAACTCCCTCCGGCCGCTGGTGATGAAGAACTGGGTCGGGTCCCGGGGGTAGTTGCGGTTCGCCATCGGCCCCCAGTCGGGCGCGTAGTCAATGTGGCCGGTCTCCGGGTCGGTGTGGTAGGCCTCGATGAAGCTGGGCTTGCGCCACCCGTAGGCGTTGATGGTGGGGTAGCCCCAGAACTTGGCCTGCCCCTTCTCGTCCACGATCTCCACCAGGTCGCCCCGGGTGCCCATGAGCGTGGAGTCCGACATGCGCGCCACCACCATGGTCCCGTCCACGACCTTGTCCGCCACGATGCTCCTGGTGGGATCGAAGGCGAGCGCGTTGACCGTCACCTCGGCGAAGCCGCCCGAGACCATCATGCGGGAGAACTGCGGGTCCCGGTCCACCGGCATCTTGGGGTCATTGACGATATCCCACATGGTGGCCGCCAGGAAGCAGGTCTGGCGGTAGAGGTTCCGGAAGTTGACGTGCTCGATGGTGTCGAAGGGCGTGTCCACCAGGGCGCGGGCGTCGTCGGTGGTCACGAAGGCCGCCCCCCGGCCTCCGCCGAGGGTGACGGGCTCGTTGTCGAGGGCGATCTTGCCGAAGATGAAGGTCCGCCAGGGCTTGCCGTAGATGGGGTTGACGCCGTCGGCGAACTGCCCGGAGGCGCTGCTGAAGCCCACCGTCGTGCCCCAGTCGGCCATGAGCTGGGCGTTCTCCCGCAGGGTGCGCGCGAAGTCCGAGAACTGGCGGCTGATGTCCATGTCCTCGCGCTGGTCGTAGAACATCCCCTTGTAGAACACCCCCACCCGGTCGTGGTTCGTCGAGAGGTCGAAGGCCAGGAAGAGGTTGATGTTCATCTTCTCCCGGACCGTCCTCCGGTAGGGGATCAGCCCGAGGAACCTCCTGGTGACCCGCACCGGCTGGCCCTCGATCAGGTCGTCCAGGTGGTTGGCGATGTAGTTGCGGATCCCCGCCAGCCCCAGGAAGTGGGCGCCGTTGAAGATGACGCGCACCGTGCGCTTCGGGGGATGCTGGGAGAGGATGCGCGTGATCTCCAGCAGGCTCGCCGCGCCGGCCGTGCTCTCCGCGCCCGGCGAGAGCTCAGGCACGATGGACATCGAGTCGTAGTAGGCGGTGAGATAGACGGCCTGTTTGCTCAGCTCGGGGTCGGTGCCGGGGATCTCCGCCACGACGTTCCAGGCGGGCTTGCGCTCCCACGTCATGTTGCACTCGATGTGCACCGTCACCTCGGGTCGGGACTTGAGCAGGGCCAGCAGCTCGTAGGCGTCGCTGCGCCCGATCCAGAAGCGGGGGATGTTGATGGGGATGCGGAGGAACTTCGCCTCCGCCTCGCCCCGGGTCGTCGTCTCCGGCTCGATGAAGATCACCGCCTCCGCCCCGAGGCGGGGGGCGTTGAGCCAGTTCGAGCCGCAGTTGAACTCCATCAGCACCGCGGTGCCCGCGATGTCCTTGCCGCTGAACTCCGCCAGCCTCCCCTCGCCCCCGTAGATCAGCGGGTAGCTCTGGCCGCCCCTGGGCAGGTGCGAGGTCCGCACCACGTTGGGCCAGAGCGGGTAGAGCCGGAAGCTGCGCACCGGCCGGCCGTCCTGCACGACCTCCAGTGACGGCTCCCCCCATACCCACGGCACCGTCACCCAGAAGGCCTCGCGGTAGGGCTCCTTGTACTCCTCGAGGCCGCCCCGGCTCACATCCTTGAGGCCCAGCTTCTGGAGCTCCCCGACGATGTACTCGGCTGCCTGCTGGGCCCCCGGGTAGCCGGCCAGCCGGGGCTGGAACGAACTGAGCGCCTCCATGTGGCGCTCGAGCTCGGACTGCTTGACCTCCCTGGAGAAGGCGCCCCACCACTCCTTCTGCTCCGGAGTGGGCTCCTTCTTGCCCAATGCGCCGAGGCAGGGCGACCCACCCGCGATCGCCAGCAGCAGGAAGCCGCCAACAGAGGCGATCAGCGCCCGCCGGAGTGTTGCCTTGACCATCACTACCCCTCCTGCACTGTGTTCCGGCGACTCTCCACCCCCCCCCATCCGGGGATGGTATCATGCCCTCCACGTCAAGTCAATCCACTCCCGCCGGCCCCAGGTTCGTCGCCGCCGCGGCCCCACCTTCCTGCGTGCGAGGCCCCCGGGGGGTTGCGCTTCCGGTCGTTTTGGGGTATCATATGCGATGTGAGGCATATGACCCCATGATCCGAGCGGTGCAGCTCACCAAGGCGCTCGCGGATCCCACGCGGCTGCGCATCTGCCGGCTGCTGCGGGGCCGCGAGGAGCTGTGCGTCTGCGAGATTGTGGACGCGCTCGACCTGCCGCAGTACCGTGTGTCCCGACACCTCGGGGTGCTCAAGGCCGCGGGGGTGGTGAGCGACTGGCGCCAGGGCAAGTGGATGCACTACATGCTGGCGTCCTCTCTCTCCGCGCCCGAGCGCGCGCTGCTCGAGGCCGCGTGTGACTGCGTTGCGCAGGAGCCGGCCGCACGGTTGGACGAGCGCCGGCTGTCGCGGAGCCTGCGTCCGCGCGAGAAGGGGGCCATGGTCCGGTGCCCCTGACGGTCCTTGGCTGCCGGACACATGTTCATATGTACATTGGCCCATCTATCGCCCCAGGGGAGGTGAGCCGGTGACGGCTTCGTCGGCCGCTGCCAGCCAGCCCAAAGGCCTCAATGTCTTCGAGAGATACCTGACGCTGTGGGTAGTGCTCTGCATCGGCTGCGGCATCGGGCTGGGCAGGCTCGTCCCGGGCCTGGCGAGGGCCCTGGACGGCATGGCGATCTACGTGGGGGATGCGCCCGTCGTGTCCATCCCCATCGCCATCGCGCTCTTCTTCATGATGTACCCCATCATGGTGAAGATTGACTTCGCCGAGGTGGTCCGGGCCGGCAAGAACCTGAGGCCCGTGCTGCTCACGCTGGTGGTCAACTGGGCGATCAAGCCCTTCACCATGTTCGCCATCGCCACCGCCTTCCTCGGCTACCTGTTCCGTGACCTGGTGCCTGGCACCGAGGTGGTCAAGGACGGCACGCAGGTGGAGCTGTTCCGCTCCTACATCTCCGGCGCCATCCTGCTGGGCATCGCGCCCTGCACCGCCATGGTGCTGGTGTGGGGGTACCTGGCGAACGGCAACCAGGGGCACACCCTGGTAATGGTGGCGATCAACTCGCTGACCATGCTGCTGCTCTATGGGGTGCTGGGCGGGTGGCTGCTGGGGGTGAACGAGATGCCCGTTCCCTGGCAGGCGCTGCTGCTGTCTGTGGGCATCTACGTCGCCCTCCCCCTGGTGGCCGGCTATTTCACCCGCAAGTGGGTCCTCGCCGCCAAGGGTCCCCTCTGGTTCGCGACCAAGTTCCTGCACTATCTCACGCCGGTATCAATCATCGCCTTGCTGGGGACGCTGGTGCTGCTGTTCTCCCTCAAGGGCGACACCATCCTCGGCAATCCGCTGACCATCCTCTGGATCGCCATCCCCCTCTTCATCCAGACCTGGCTGATCTTCGGGATCACCTACTCGGCGGCGCGCCTGCTGCGCTTCACGTATGGGGACGCGGCTCCCTCGGCGATGATCGGCGCGTCGAACCACTTCGAGGTCGCCATCGCCACCGCCACCATGCTCTTCGGCCTGGGCTCCGGCGCCGCCCTGGCGACGGTGGTCGGGGTGCTGATTGAGGTTCCGGTCATGCTGATGCTGGTGCGGGTGTGCGTGCGAACCCAACGCTGGTTCGCCGCCGCCGAACACGCTTGAGGAGAGGAGTGCGCAGATGTTCACCAAGATGCTTGTGGCGACCGACCTCTCACAGGCCTCCGACCAAGTCGTGTGTGCGCTCGCAGGTCTCAAGGCGCTGAAGACCCGGCAGGCGCTTCTTGTGCATTGCCTCAACATCCGAGACGTCGGAACCCTGGCGAATCAGTTGACCGCGCTGGCCCAGCCGACCCTTGACAGGCAGAAGCGGCTCCTCGAGGAGCTGGGCTTTGAGACCGAGGCGAGGATCGTGCTCGGGCTTCCCCACGCAGAGGTCAACCGGATCGCGGAGGAGGCCGGCGCCTCTATGATCGTCGTGGGCTCACACGGACAGACGATGGCCTCTGAGATCCTGCTCGGCGGGGTAGCCAGCGCCGTCATCAACAGCGCCTCCAAGCCCGTGCTGTTGCTCCGACTCCGGCTCAGGCGGGAGGAGGACGGCCGCGCCGTATGCGAGCCGGCCGACTGCGACCCGCTGCGGCATGTGCTCTTTCCCACCGACTTCTCTGATAACGCCGAGCACGCGTTCGCGTTCGTGCGTCAGATCGCCGAGGTCGGCGCCCGGCGGATCACCCTGCTGCACGTCCAGGACGAGGCGAAGCTCTCGCCTCACCTGAGCGATCGCCTGGAGGAGTTCAAGCGGATTGACACCGATCGGCTGACACGCCTCAAGCACGAGCTGGAGGGGCTCGGTGTCGCCGACGTGCAGATCGAGATACCATATGGCTCCCCGAAGAAGGAGATCATCGCGCGCACCCGCGGCGACGTCTCGCTGGTCGTCATGGGCAGCCAAGGCCGGGGCTTCCTCGCGGAGCTGTTCCTGGGCAGTGTGAGCCTGGCGGTCGCGCGGCGCTCGGAGGCTCCTGTGTTGCTGGTACCCCAGATCCGCTAGGAGAACCGGCCCCCGCGGCCCACGGCATCATGAACTCGCTATCGGTCAGTTCAGCGTCGGCTCCGCCTCGGGCGGGCGTTCCCCGCCGGCCGGCGGAGGGCACACGAGGAGTACGCCGATGAATGAGCGCGAGGAGATCATCCAGTGCCCCTGTTACGACGTGTGCGTCGGACTGGGGCTGGAGATGAAGCAGTGGTGCCGCTACCGGGAGTCTGACCTCCCGCCGCCCGGGATGTACCGCTTCGACCCCAAGGAGGAATGGTGCCCACCGGGCGTGCAGGCGAACGTGCTGATGTTGGGCTACATGCTGTCGGGCGAGACGGCCGACCCGGCCCGGCTCCGCCCGGCGCTCGAGCAGGTCCGCAGGTGGGCGGCGCAGCTGCGCCGGGAGCGCTCGGGCTACGACCCCGCGCATTCGAGCAATCGCTAGATTGGAGACACAGAGACCATGTCGCAGGCTAAGGAATGGGTGACGGAGCGCTACGGCGCGATCGCGAGAGAGGCGCAGTCGAGCTGCTGTGAGGCCCCCGCGCCAGCCGGGGAGCGCATCGGCTACAGGCGGGAGGACCTGGCCGCGGCTCCCGCCGGCGCGGACCTGGGGCTCGGCTGCGGCAATCCGGTCGCGCTTGCGGGCATTGAGCCCGGGGAGACCGTGCTCGACCTGGGGTGCGGGGCGGGCCTGGACGTCTTCCTCGCTGCGGCCCGGGTCGGCCCCACCGGACGCGTCATCGGCGTGGACATGACGCCGGAGATGATCCAGCGGGCCCGGGCGAACGCGGCGGCCGCCGGCTACACCAACGTGGAGTTCCACCTCGGTGACATCGAGAGTCTCCCCCTCCCGGACGCCTCCGTTGACCTCGTCATGAGCAACTGCGTGCTCTGCCTGGCGCCGGACAAGGCGCGGGCCTTCGGAGAGATCGCTCGCGTCCTGAGGCCCGGCGGTCGTATCGCCATCGCCGACATCGTGCTCGACGGCGCCCTCCCCGACGCGCTGCGAGGCGATGCCGACGCCTACTGCTCTTGCGTCTCCGGCGCCGCGCCCCGGGCCGAGTACCTGGCGGGGCTGGCAGCGGCCGGCCTGCAGGAGGTGTGCGTGGCCTCAGAGGCCGACGCGGCAGAGCTGCTGGCGGCGGACTGCTGCGGCTCCGGCGCCCGCGCAGCAGACCTGCGGGGCGTCGTGACGAGCCTCCACATCACGGCTCGCAAGCCCTCGGAGGGAGACTGACCGTGAAGTGCACCGCGCGTGTCCACGCTGGCGTCTGCGGCTTCCAGACTGCCGTTGAGGCCGACTCGCCTGATGAGCAGATGGTCACCCTGACCATCCACACCGACTGCGACAAGGTCCGCGCTCTCGCGGAGGCTCTCAACGGCCGGCAGATAGACGCCTACGAGGAGATCGCCAAGGGCTCAGACGGCGTTATCTTGTCCACCGCGCGGGGGAAACTCCTGGGCTGCTGCGCCGCGTGCGCGGTGCCCGTGGGCATCTTCAAGGCGCTCCAGGCAGCGGCGCGCGTGGCGCTGCCAAGAGACGTGAGTGTGACCTTGAGCACCGAGTGACTGGCGCGCGGCAGAGGTGATGCCATGCCGAACATCACCATCACCCTCGACGACGCTGCCCAGATGCAGCTCGAGGAACTCCTGATGGACCGGGACGAGAAGGGAGCGCTCGAATTCCTGAAGCGGGTCGTCAAGCCCAAGGTTGACCTGCACATCAAGGGACACTGCCGACCCGTGTTCGAGGGGCCCTCGTCCATGCCCGACCGGTAGGGAGCGCCCAGGGCCAGGGGGGGCTGGCTGGCCCGGGCCGGCATCCGCGCCGCGTTGTACGTTGCACCACCAGGGGGGTTGACAAGGCCGCCGTTTCCGGTATAATCCGCAAGGATAAGCGGATATGAGGATTGGGGACGATGCGCGAACCACTCGCTGATGACCGGATCTACCGCTTGCACGCCTCCGTGTGCAAGGCCCTGGGCCACCCCACCAGGATGAAGGTCCTCGACCTCCTGCGCGAGGGTGAGGAGTGCGTGTGCCGGCTCGCTCCTCGGGCGGGGGTGACAGAGTCCAACATGTCGCAGCTGCTGGCCGCGCTTCGCCGGGCGGGGCTGGTGGATACCCGGCGCGAGGGGCACATCATCTACTACCGAGTCCGCGACGAGCGCATCTACCACGTCCTTGACCACATGCGCGAGATCCTGGCCGACCAGCTCGCGCACATCGAGGACCTTGCGGTCGCGCTGGGGCGCTAGTGATGATGAGCACGAGGCTGAGGCAGTTCCTCATCCTCCTGGGCGTGTTCCTCGCCGCCTACTTCCTGCCGGTGGGCAGCGGCCGCGTCCAGGCGGCGCTCGTGGAGGCCTTCGCCATGCTCCACGAGTATGCCCGCGCGCACGTCCTGCTCTGTCTCGTGCCCGCCCTCTTCATAGCCGGCGCCATCGCGGTGTTCGTCAGCAAGGCCTCCGTGATGAGGTACTTCGGTCCCACGGCGAACAAGCTCCTGTCGTACTCGGTGGCCTCGGTGTCAGGGACGATCCTCGCGGTCTGCTCCTGCACCGTTTTGCCGCTGTTCGCGGGGATCTACACCCGCGGCGCGGGGATCGGGCCTGCCGCCGCTTTCCTCTACTCCGGCCCTGCCATCAACGTCCTGGCCATCATCCTCACCGCCCGGGTGCTGGGCTTTGAGCTCGGCCTCGCGCGCGCCGTGGGCGCCATCCTCTTCGCGTTTCTTGTCGGCCTCGGCATGCACCTGTTCTTCCTGCACGAGGAGCGCGCCAAGGCCGCCGAGGCGGCCGGCTTCGACCTATCCCCAGAGGCCGGCGAGCGGTCTCTGGGGCAGACCGCCGCCTACTTCGCCGTCATGGTCGGCATCCTGGTGTTCGCCAACTGGGGCAAGCCCGCGTCGAACCCGAGCCTGTGGGCGACCATCTACGGGCTGAAGTGGTGGATCACGCTCGGTCTGCTGGTCATTCTCGCGCTCATGCTGCTGCGCTGGTTCCGTCGCTCTGAGCTGAAGGAGTGGACCTCCTCCACCTGGGGCTTCGCGTGGCAGATCCTGCCCCTGCTGTTCGGCGGCGTGCTCGTCGCCGGCTTCCTCCTCGGCCGCCCCGGACACATGGCCCTCATCCCGGAGGAGTGGGTGGCGCGGCTGGTGGGCGGCAATTCCTTGAGAGCGAATCTGTTCGCGTCCGTGTCCGGCGCGCTGATGTACTTCGCCACGCTCACCGAGGTGCCGATCCTCCAGGGGCTGCTGGGCGCGGGCATGGGCAAGGGCCCGGCGCTCGCCCTGCTGTTGGCGGGGCCCTCGCTGAGCCTGCCCAACATGCTCGTCATCGCGGGTATCATGGGTTTGCGCAAGACCCTCGTCTACGTTGCCCTCGTCGTCGTGCTGGCCACGGCGACGGGGATGCTGTACGGAACCATAGCCTCGTAAGGTAAGGAGTGAGGGAGATGAAGAAGGTGCAAGTGCTGGGCACCGGCTGCCCGAAGTGTCAGCAGACGGCCGAGAACGCGAAGGCGGCGGCCGAGGCGGCCGGCGTGCAGATCACGCTGGAGAAGGTCGAGAAGCCGGCCGACATCGCCAAGTTCGGGGTGATGTTCACGCCGGCCCTCGCCATTGACGGTGAGGTCAAGGTGGCCGGCCGCATCCCGACCGTGGACGAGATCAAGGGCTGGCTGGCGGCCTGAGGAGGACTGCGGTGACTGAGAAGTGCGCCTGCGAACCTAGCGAAGTCCTGTTCTTCCCGTGCTCGGGCGGGTCCAACTGCGCCCGCATCGCCGACCGGGCCGCCGTCGAGCTGCACAACGCGGGCCGCGGCAGGCTCTTCTGCCTCGCGGGCATCGGTGGGCATGTGAAGGGGCTGATCGAGTCGGCGAGGGCGGCCAAGGTGCTGGTAGCCGTGGACGGCTGTCCTCTCGCCTGCGCTCGCAAGAGCCTCGAGCACGCCGAGCTTCAGCCCCAGATCCATGTGATCGTGTCGGAGCTCGGCGTCGAAAAGCGCTCCGGCGACCTAGGGTACACCGCGGAGGAGCTGGACGCGTGCCGCCGCCAGCTTGAGCAGGAACTCGACACGCGAGTGGAGTCAACCGCGGCCGCCGGGAGATGACAGGGGCAGTGGCGCTGCTCACCGAGTACAAGTTCCAGCTCTTTGCGCCGAAGTGCAATCCGTCGGCGGAGTACGCCAACTGCCTGGCGGCGCTCCGCGACGACATCCGGGAGGTCTTACCCTACCTGAACGGCAGGCTGAAGGGCTGCCAGTACAACCCTGAGGCTCCTTTTCTCCGGCTGCGTCACGAGGGACACGTCATCACCCTGCGCCCGCGCCAAGCGGCGGTGAGCAAGCTGGCCGACTCCGACGAGGCCCGCCGAGTGCTCGACTGGGTGAAGGACCTCATCAACGACACCTGGGAGCGCCGCGCCGAGATCACCCCCAGCGACCGACGCGCCCCCAGCCTCACGGCGCTCCAGCTCTTTCGGGTTCTGCCCGGAACGAACTGCCGCAGGTGCGGCCTGCCGACGTGTCTCGCCTTCGCCGCCCAACTGGCCGAGGAGGAGGTGAGCATCGAGCAGTGCGCGCCCCTGCTCGAGCCAGAGCACGAGGAACGCCGCGCCCGGCTCGCGGACCTGCTTGCGTCGGCCGGGTACGAGGTCCCAGAAGATTGGCTGTGAAAGGACAGAGGAGGTCATGAAGGGATCGAAGTGGCTCGTTCTTATCGTGGTCCTCGTCGTGGTCGGAGTCGTCATCGCGAAAGAGGCTCGCCACTCCCCACAGCCGCTTGGGCTGGAGGTGGTGGCCCAGTCACCTGCCCAGGGTGAGCCCGCCCCGCCAGCCGTTGATGGCGAGGCGCCCGATAGGGAGGCCTCTCCCGCTCCCACCCAAGCGGAACAGAAGCCCGTGTCCTCCCCACTGGCGAGGTCAGCCGAGGGCAGTCAGCCCCAGACCCACAAGCTCAGCCCACCTGCCGAGGTCAAGGCGCCCGGCAATCCAAGGCCGGAGCCTCCGACGCAGCAGCCGGCGGAACAGAGACCGGCCCTGGGGCCCAAGCCCGAAGGGCCTCTGCCCGGGTCGAAGCTGAAGGAGTGCCTGAAGAACGGCTTGCCCACCATGGCCGACTTCGGCATGGGAACCTGCAGCCCATGCAAGGCGATGGAGCCGATCCTGAAGCAGGCCACCCAGGACTACTGGGGCCGTGCCAACATCCTCTTCGTCGAGCTGGACAAGTATCCCGAGCTGGGACGCGAGTACGGCATCAGGGTGATGCCGACGCAGATCTTCTTCGACGCCTCCGGCAGCCAAGTGGACTACCACATGGGCTTCATGGACCGCGAGGAGATTGACAGTCGCCTTGCCGCCGCGGGGGCCGGGCAGTGAACGGACTCGTTACACAGACTATCCCGAGCATGGTCGCCGATCTCTCGGCCCTCGCATATGTGCTCGCCTTCCTCGGCGGTGTGCTCACCAGCATCGGCCCCTGCAACCTCTCCATGGTCCCCGTGGTGATGGGTTACGTCGGCGGCCAGCAGGACTTGACGAGGAAGAGGGGCTTCTGGCTGTCAACCTTCTTCACCGTGGGAAGCTCGATCACGTTCATGCTGCTTGGCCTCATCGCCGCGCTGGTTGGGGGGCTCTTCGGCACCGAGCGCACGCTGCTCTACTGGTTCGTCGCCCTGGCCTGCTTCCTCATCGGCCTGAATCTGCTCGGGGCGCTGCAGCTGAACTTCGACTTCCTGGCTCGGCTCAAGCCCAAGCGGGTGGCGGTCACCGGCCTTATCGGCGCCCTTCTGCTCGGCCTCGTCGTGGGCCTTGCCGGATCTCAGTGCGGGACTCCCGTGCTCGTCGCCATTCTCGGCCTGGTCATGGCGAAGGGGAAGGTCGCCTACGGGGCCACGCTCCTCTTCGCCTACGGCCTCGGCCGCGGGGCGCCCATCATCGCCGCCGGCACCTTCACGGGTGTGGTCAAGGCGCTTCCTGCGATGGAGCGATGGACGCGCTGGATGGAGAGGGCCGCGGGCATCGTCCTCGTCCTGGTCGGCGTCTACTTCGTGTGGGAGGCATGAAAGGCCTCTGCCAGACTGGAAAGGGGGAAGATGTGAAACGCGCCGCTCAGAGTCTCGCCGGCTTGCTCTTGCCGCTGCTCATCGCCGGCGCCAGCGCCTGGGCCTGCTCTGCGTGCGGCTCCCCGCAGCACGGCCAGCCCGCTGGGGCAACCGCGGGCAAGGTCGTCTTGCTCGGCGGTGTGCTCTGCTACGCCGGGTACCGCGCATGGCAAGCGAGAAGGTAGCCGCTCGCTCGCGAGGCCGCCCGCAGGTGCTCGAGGTGCTGGTTGAGTCCATCGAGATCTGCCATGTGCTCCCATGTCTCGCGGACCCCGCGAAGATCCGTTTTCACGCCGAGGCATCCGACGACATGGCTGCGGTCCTCCCCTACCTCAACTCCTGCCTCCCTGGCGCGATCTACAACCACGCGCTGCCGGCGCTGACCTTCTCGAAGGACCAGCGGATCATCTGCCTCCACAACCGGCTGATCACGGGGGCCCGGCTGGATGATGTCGAGGACGCGCGCGCGGTCCTCGACTGGCTCGTCGAGCTCATCAACGACACCTGGGCCCGCCGCGGCGAGATCCAGCCCTCCTATGAGCGCCGCGAGCGGCTCACCCCGCTGACGGTGTACAAGCTACTGCCGCGCACCAACTGCCGTCGCTGCGGCCTTGCCACCTGCCTCGCCTTCGCGGCCGAGGTCGCCGCGGAGCGACGCAGCCCGGTCCAGTGCGCTCCCCTCCTCGACGCCGAGCACGCCCAGGAGCGCCGCCTGCTCCTCTCGCTCCTGGCCGACGCCGGCTATGAGGTGCCCGCCGCCTTCCTTCCCTCCGACGACCAGGGCGCCTGAGGCCCCCTCAGCCCTTGGGTCGGGGGCCGATGAGCATGGTCAGGTCTAGCCCGGCCTCCGCCAGGGCCGCCCGCCACCCCGCCAGGTTGCCGCCCAGCTCCTCGGCGCGGACGATCACCCGCCCCAGCCGCCGATCGCCCCGGCTCAGCACACCCTCGATGACCGACCAGTTGGCGCTCTCCAGGGCCAGACGAACGCGAGGCTCGGCCCGCAGCGCGTCGCGCACCGCCCGCAGCCGGCGAGACAGCTCCCGCGCCGGCAGCATCGCCTCCCCCTCGAACGGCGTCTCCGGCTTTGGCACGAACGCCCCCGCGGCCACCGTGGCGCGGCGCAGGCCCGCCCCGCGCACGAGCCTTCGGACGAGCGCGGGAATCGCCTCCACATCCTCCTCTTGCTCCCCTGGCAGCCCTACCATGAAGTACAGCTTCGCCTCCCGCAGCCCGGCCCGCACCGCCCGCGCGAGCACATCGGCGAGGGCCTCGTCGCGGATGGGCTTGCCGATGGCCCGCCGCAGGCGCTCCGTTCCCGCCTCCGGCGCGATGGTGATGGCCCTCGCGCCACCCCGCGCCAGAGCGTCGAGCAGAACATCCGACACCGAGTCCGCCCGCAGCGACGAGACCGACAGCCGGGCGCCCAGGGCGACCACGCCCCGGGCGATGTCGTCCACCTCCGGGTGATCGGACACCGCGGCGCCCACGAGGCCGATCGCGTCGCGATGCTCCAGCCCGGCGCGCGCGGCCCCGAGCACCGACTCTGCCGAGCGCCAGCGCGGCGGCCAGTAGCAGGCGGGGGTGACGCAGAACCGACAGCGCCGGGCGCACCCCCGCGACACCTCGACCAGGAACAGGTCGCCGAGCTCCGCCTCTCGCGTGAGCAGGCGAGAGTGGGTTGGCCAGGCGTCGAGGTCCTCGATGTAGCGCCTCACGGCCCGCGGCTTCGGCGGGGCCGCCGCCCGCTCGGGAACATACACGCCGCCGACCGACGCAAGGGCGTCCAGCGACCCAGCGCGGTCGCCGCCAGAGCGCAGGACCGCGCTCACCGCCTCGGCGACGGCCTCCTCGGCCTCCCCGAGCACCACCGCGTCGACCAGGTCGGCGAGCGGCTCCGGGTTAATGGAGACCGCGGCCCCCCCGGCGATCACGAGCGGCTCGGCGCGGCCGCGGTCGGCCGCCAGCGGTGACACCTTCGCCAGGCGAAGCGCCCTCGCCACATGCACGTAGTCCAACTCATAGGAGACCGAGAAAGCGATCACGTCGAAGCGCCCCAGCGGCGTCTGCGACTCGTAGGAGACGAGCTCTTCCCCGGTCCTGTGGAGATCCTCCAGGTCCTCCCGGTCGGGGATGAAGGCCCGCTCGCAGACGACGTCGCGCTCTGTGTTCAGCAGATGATAGACCGCCTGGAAGCCCAGGCTCGACATGCCGACCCGGTAGGTGTTCGGGTAGACAAGGCACACGCGCAGCCGGCCGCCGTGGTCCTTGCGGACGGCGCCCGTCTCCCCGGCCAGCCGGCGCGAGATTGTGGCCCTCAACGCCATGCCCTTGGCCTCCCTGCGGCTGCCCATGATACCACGAACAGCGGACGCCTGGCTCCTCTCACCCGGGCCGACAGAGAGGTTGGGGAACCGCTGGGGGGAAGAAGCGCGGCACACGAGGATGGGGCGGTGACCACCGAAGGCGCCTCACGCAGCTCGCGCGCTCGCGCCGGGGCCCGGCGGCGGGCCAGGCGCCCGCGCGCAGCCGAGGCGGGACGGCGCTCGCTCCCCCGCGACCGCGCCGCGGCCAGCGCCGCGGCCGCCACCATCATCACGCTGCTTCTCGTCCACCTGCTGGTGCTCTCCCCGCGCGGCGCGGCGCCTTGGGCCGGGCCCACGCTCGTGTTCTGCCTGCTCGCGGCTGCGGCGGCCGGGCGAGCGCTCGTCGGCCGCCATCAGATCCCGCCCGAGGCCGATGCACCCGGCGAACGCCTGCTGGCTCGCGTCGGATGGGCGGCGGTCGTCGCCGCCGCCGTCCTGCCCTTCTTGCCTACGGTCACCATCGGTTTCCTCTCCGATGACTACGGCCTGCTGAGCGGCATCCAGCAGGCCGACGGGCTCTGGGCGGCCTTCTCCAGGAGGGTGTTCCCGCTCTTCTTCCGACCCGGCTTCCAGGCGACGTGGTGGCTGGCCGGGCGCCTGTGGGGCGACTCGCCCGCGGGTTACCATGCTCTCAACCTCGCCTCGCACGGGGCCAACGCGCTGCTCGTCTTCGCGCTGGCGCGGCGCTGGACCGGCAGCGCGCGGGGCGCGACGCTGGGCGCGCTTCTCTTCGCCGTGCATCCGCTCCACGTCGAGCCGGTCGCCTGGGCCTGCGCCCTCAACGATGTGCTCGCGGCCACCTTCGTGCTCGCGTCGCTCCTCCTGCTCGAGGTTCACCTCTCGGCAGCATCGCCCCGCGGGCGGACCCTTGCCCTCGCCGGCGCGCTCAGCTCCTTCGCGTTGGCGGTCCTGATGAAGGAGGCTGCTGTTGCCCTGCCCGGCCTGGTTGTCCTCCGGCTCGCTCTGGTCCCGCGCGAGCGGCCAGGGGGCATGTGGGCGCTGGTCGGCGGCTATGGCGCCACTGCGGCGGCCTACCTGCTGGTGCGGCAACAGGCCCTGGGTGGGCTTGGGGGCTACCCTGTCCGCCAGGACCGGTGGGGACTACTGCCGCCGCACGTCCCGCTCATGCACACCGCAGCCTTCCTGTTCCCGCTGCACGGCGGACTGTTCTCAGCCGCGCCGTGGTGGGTGCTGACGGCGTCCGCGTCCGCCATGGGCGTGGGCGCGCTGTGGTGGGTGCGCGGGCTGCCGCACGCGCCGGCGCGGCGGCTGTGGATGTGGCTGAGCTGGGTGTTCGTGATGTCCCTGCCGGTCTGGGCGCTGCCGGCCGGGACGCCTGAGCTCGAACACAGCCGCTTCGCCTACCTGCCCACCATCGGGCTCGCGCTGCTCTTCGGAGACCTGTGCACGGGGCGAGGCGGGGGGTGGCGCCGGAGCGGCGCCGCGGCCGCTGCCACGGTGGCGGCAGCGGCCGGGCTTTCGCTGTGGTATGTACAACCATGGCGGCTGGCTGGCGACCTGGCGGCAGCGGCCCTGCGAGAGGGGCAGCGGGTGGTCGCCGAGCTACCCGACTCCCCCGCGGCGCCCACCGTGTACTTCCAGGGGCTGCCGGCCACTCACCTGGGCGCGCAGGTGTTCCGCAACGGCTATCCACAGGCCCTGGCGCGCACGGCGGCGCGGCCGGTGATGGCGCACACCGTCTCCCACGAGGGCGGGAGCGGGCTCACACCCCAGGTGCTGGCAATGTCGTCGCTGCTGCCGGGCGAGTACGTCGTCGCGTGGCAGGGGGAGTCGCACACCATGGAGGTGGTGCGGGTCGGTGGCGGACGGACAGGCGGGCGGCCATGACGCGGCGCGCGCTGCACGGGTGCCTGCTGCTCTCGGTGGTCGGCGCACTCGCCGCGGTCGGCACGGTCGCCGCGGGACTGCCCGCGGCGGAGGCGCGGCGGCGCTCGGATGAGCTCGTCACGCAGGCCCAGCAGATGTCGGCCGAGGGTCGCTCCAAGGAGGCCCGCCGGGCGGTGGAGGAGGCGCTGCGCATCGCCCCCGACAACCCGGCCGCGCGGCGGGAGCTCGCCATGCACCTGGTGGCCGAGGGCGAGGCAGCCCGCGCCGTACAGGAGCTGCGCGCGGTCGCCCAGGCGAGGCCCTATGATGGGGGCGCGGCGCGCGAGCTGGGCGCGGTGCTGGGCGTGACCGGGGACCATAAAGGCGCGACCGAGTGGCTCCGGCGGGCGGTGCGCCTGGAGCCCCACAACGGCGTGGCGCACGCCATGCTCGCCAGCCAGCTTGCGCAGGCGGGCGAGCTCGAGGCCGCGCTCGAGGCCGCCGAGCGCGGGGCGCGCCTCGCGCCCCGGGTCTCGCTCACCCACTTCGTCCTGGCCCTGGTGCGCTGGCGCGCCGGCCACCTGCAGGAGGCCCACGAGGCGCTGAGGGAGACGCAGCGACTGAGGCCGTCTGACCCACAGGTGATCATCTCGCTCGCCTCCCTGGCGGGCGAGCTGGGCCGCCACCAGGAGGCCGCTGGGCACCTGCGCCAGCTCGTCGAGCTCCAGCCCGACAGCCCGGAGGCGTGGGCCGCGCTGGGAGCCGCGCTCGCGGCGGCCGGCTCCCCCCAGGAGGCCGTGCGAGCCTTCTCCCGCGCCCTCGAGCTCGACCCCGCGAACGCCGCTGCACGCCGGGCGCTCGGCATCTCCGAGTAGCCCCCCACCGTGCTGCTCACACGCCCGCGGGCGCCACTCGAGTCTCCTCATCTGATCTCAAATCCGCTCCATTCTGTGGAATGACCTCCGTGGCTCCCGGCGGCCCACGGCGGGCCGCATGACCAGGGCGGGAGTCGGCTGATTCGGACCAGGGCTCGCGCTCGGGAGCGCGGGCCCGCTGCAGAGGCGTGGGCCGCGGCCGCCAGGCCGCTCGTCGGGGGGTGAGCGCGCCGCTCAGCTCCTCCCCCACCCCACGCTCTGTGTGTCCAGGTTGGGGCCGCCGCGCCTCGGCGCGAGCGGTCCGGGGAGGGGTGGATGGACGCCGTGGGGGCGTTGGCCGGCATCGGGGTGAAAGTGGGGTTGGCTGCGGCGCTTGCGGTCTGCGCCTCGGCGGCCCTCCGGCGACTTCGCGAGCCCCGCCTCCGCGGACGGGCGAGGGGCCGCCTCCGCGTGCTCGAGACCCGGCCGCTCGGCCCGCAGCAGGCGCTGCATCTCATCGCGGTCGGCGACCGCACTCTGCTCCTGGCGAGTGCAGCCAACGCGGTGGCCCTCATCGCCGAGATGCCCGGCGAGCACCCCGCGCCCGAGCTGGAGGGCGCGCCGGCGCAGCCGGACTTCGCTTCCACTCTCGCGCCCCTGCTGGGCGACCGCGGCGCAGCCGAGCCCGACCTGGTTGGGCGCCTCCGGCAGGCCGCCGACGCGCTGCGGAACGGGGGACGCGCATGAGGGCGTTCCCCGCCGCCGTGCTGGCCGGCGCGCTGCTCGGGCCCGCCGCGCCCGCCTGGGCCGATCCCAGGCCGGCCGCGCTCACCATCAGCATTGACGGCGCCGGACCGCGCCAGCTCCCTGCCACCCTGGAGATCGTCGCCCTCCTCACGGTGCTCTCGCTCGCGCCGGCGCTGGCGATGATGCTGACGTCCTTCACCCGCATCCTGATCGTGCTCTCCTTCACCCGCAGCGCGATCGGCGCGCAACAGATCCCGCCCAACACCGTGCTCGTGGGCCTCGCACTCTTCTTGACCGTGTTCACCATGGCGCCAGTGTGGCGCGCGGTCAACGAGCAGGCGCTGCAGCCGTACCTTAGCGAGGACATCGGCTACGAGGCGGCGGCCCAGCGCGCGCTCGGCCCGCTTAGGGACTTCATGCTGCGGCAGACGCCGGAGGCGGAGCTGGCGCTATTCGTCCGGCTCGGCGGGCTCGCCCGCCCGGAGACCCCGGAGGAGGTCCCGACCTATGTCGTCGTTCCCGCCTTCATGGTCGGCGAGCTGAAGCGCGCCTTCACCATGGGGTTCATGATCTTCCTGCCCTTTCTCGTCATTGACATGGTGGTGGCGACCACCCTGATGTCCATGGGCATGATGATGATGCCCCCGGTGGTGGTCTCGCTGCCCTGCAAGATTCTGCTCTTCGTGTTAGTGGACGGTTGGCGCGTGGTCATCGAGAGCATCGTCACCAGTTTCGCCTAGGAGGGATCGAGATGCCTGACGCGACGGTGCTGGAGCTTGGGAGGGGCGCGGTGCTAACCGCCCTTAGCGTCTGTGCACCAGTGCTGGCGGCCGGCCTAGTGGTGGGGGTGATCATCAGTATCGTGCTGGCGGCCACGCAGATCCAGGAGTTCACGCTCACGTTCGTCCCCAAGCTCGCGGCAATGGCGGCCGCGGGCCTGCTTTGCGCGCCGTGGATGTTGAGGACGATGATGACCTACACCTTGTGGGTCTTCTCCTGTGTGGCGCGGGTTGGGGGATGAAGGGGTGAGGCTCTCCCTCGAGCTGCCCGCGCTGGAGCCGTTCCTGCTGCTCGTCTGTCGGGCGGCCGGGGCGTTCATGGTCGCGCCTCTGGTCGGCAGCGAGCGCCTGCCGGGGCGAGTGAAGCTGGCCCTCGCGGCGACCGTCTCCGTCGTGCTCGCGCCGGTCGCGGTTATGGCGGCCGGGCGGCCGGGCGTCGTTGAGATCGCGCTCGCGGCCGGAGGCGAGCTTCTCGTCGGGCTGGCGATGGGGTTCGGCGCGCGGCTGGTGTTCACCGCGATACAGATCGCCGGTGAGATGGCGGACATGCAGTCCGCGTTCGGGTTCGCGGGCATCGTGTCGCCCGAGACGGGCGATCGCACCTCCGTCATCGGGCAGCTCCAGATGGCGATGGCGTGGCTGATCTTCCTGGGCGCGAACGGGCACCACATCGTGCTCGAGGCCTTGGCGGCTAGCGCGGTCGCGGTGCCGCTGGGGGCCAGTCCCCAGCTCGCCGGCCCAGTGCTCGCGCGAGCGGCCGTCGCGCTCGTGGCGGCGGGAGTGAGGATGTCGGCCCCGGTGGTCGGAGCGGTCCTGCTGGCCGACTTCGGGCTGGGCCTGCTGACGCGGGCGGCGCCCCAGATGAACCTGCTCGCGATCGGCTTCCCGGTCAAGCTCGCGGTCGGGCTGGGGGCGACGCTGCTGGCGCTGCCGCTCCTCATACAGGCCCAGCGAGGGCTTCTCTGGGCCACGGAGGAGCTGCTGCGGGACCTGATGTTGGTGGTGAGGTGATCCGCGGTGGCGGAGGAGCGAACCGAGCAAGCCACACCCAGAAAGCGCGATGAGGCGCGCAGGCGCGGCGAGGTCCCGCGCAGCGCGGAGCTCGCCGGCGTGGCCGCCCTGCTCGGCGCGCTGGCCGCCCTGAGGATCGGAGCCGCCGCGGCCGTGAGCTCGGCGGCGGGGCTCATCCGCTGGGACCTGGGCCAGAGCACTACGTGCGGGTTGGCCCTCGAGTCCGCGACCCAGGCGCTGACCGCGGGGCTCGCGTACGGCCTGCGCATGGCCGCCCCCGCGGCGCTGGGCGCGTGCGCGGCCGCGGGCGCCGCGAGCCTCGCACAGACCGGCTTCCTGGTGAGTGCGCGTCCGCTGGCCTTCCAGTGGCGGCGCCTGAGCCTCGGGGAGGGGCTGGGCCGGATGTGCTCGCTGCGGGGGGCGTTCGCCGCGGGTCGTTCGCTGGTGCGCGTCGCCGCGGTGGGGCTCGTAGGGTGGCACTATCTGCGCGGCCGGTGGGGGCTGCTTCTGCTCCTGGGCGAGGGGACGCCGGTCTCGGCGGGGATCGGCATTGCAGAGCTCGTCTGGGGACTCGTACTCCGGGTCGCGGGCGTGCTGTTGATCGTCGCGCTGGCCGACTACCTGTTCCAGCGCCGGCAGCACGAGCGCGGGCTGCGCATGAGCCGTCGGGAGCTAAGGGACGAGCACAAGGAGACGGAAGGCGATCCGCTGATCCGCTCGCGCATCCGCGAGGTGCAGCGCGCGCTCTCTCATCACCGAATGCTTCACGCCGTGAAGCGCGCAACCGTGGTCATCACTAACCCGACGCAGATCGCAGTTGCGCTCCGCTATGACCTGCCCGCCGCTCTGTCTGACGCGCACGGGCGCGCCCGGGGGCGGACCGCGCCCGTGGTGGTCGCTAAGGGACGGCAGTTGCTGGCCGAGCGCATCCGCGCGGCGGCCGAGCGCCACGGCGTGCCGGTGACCCAGCATGCCGACGTGGCGCGCGCCATATACCGGTCGGTGCCCGTCGGCCGCCAGATACCGCCGGAACTCTACCAGGCGGTGGCGGAGATACTGGCCTTCGTGTACCGGCTCACTGGGCGACAGCCCTAGGGCCAAGGGAGAGAGGCTATGGAGTACATGGGAGGCATGGGGATGGCGGCAATGGCCGGGCGCGGCCTGCCGGCCCAACTGGCACGCCACAGCGAGCTGCTCGTGTCGGCCGGGGCCGTGCTGGTAGTGGCCATGCTCGTAGTCCCGCTGCCCTACTGGATGCTCGACACGCTACTCGTCGTCAACATCGGCCTTTCGCTAACCGTTCTGATGCTCACCGCGTACACCACGCATCCGCTCCAGTTCTCGGTGTTCCCGTCGCTGCTGCTCATACTCACGCTGTTTCGACTGGCGATCAACGTCTCGGCGACCCGCCTGATCCTGCTGCACGCCCACGCGGGAGCGGTGATCGCGGCCTTCGGCAGCTTCGTGGTCGGCGGTGACTACGTCGTTGGAATGGTGGTGTTCGTGATCCTGGTCGTGATCCAGTTCGTCGTCATCACCAGCGGCGCGGGGCGGGTCGCCGAGGTGGCCGCGCGGTTCACGCTGGATGCCATGCCGGGAAAGCAGATGGCGATTGACGCCGACCTGAATGCCGGGCTCATTGACGAGGAGACTGCGCGGAGGCGCCGCGACGAGATCCGCCGGGAGGCCGACTTCTACGGCGCGATGGACGGCGCGAGCAAGTTCGTCCGGGGGGACGCGATCGCGGCAGTGGTCATCATCCTCGTGAACATCGTCGCCGGGTTCGTGATCGGGGTGGTGCAGCGCGGCATGGACCTGTCCACCGCTCTCCGCACCTACACGCTGCTCACCGTGGGTGACGGCCTGGTCACCCAGATCCCGGCGCTGATCATGGCCACCTCCGCCGGGATCGTCATCACCCGCTCGTCCTCTGGCTCGCCGCTCGGCCGCGAGCTGACGATGCAGCTCCTCGGCAGCCCCCGCGCGATCGCGCTGGTGGCGGCCACCCTCGCCGCCCTCGCGCTCGTCCCCGGCCTGCCGAAGCTGCCCTTCCTGCTCGTCGCGGCGGGCGTGGGCATGGTGGCGACCGCGCTGCGCGACGCCGATCGCCCGCCTGCCCCTTCGCCTCAGCCGCGCCCCGCGGCCCCCGGGCCGGAGGAGCTGCTCGGCGCGCTTGCGCCTGACCCCATCGAGCTGGAGATCGGCCTCGACCTCATCCCCCTTGCCGACCCTGCTCAGGGCGGCGACCTGCTCGAGCGCATCACCCTGCTTCGCCGCCGCATCGCCGAGGAGCTCGGTCTGCTCGTGCCCCCCCTCCGGGTGCACGATAACCTGACCTTGCGCGCCAACCAGTACGCCATCAAGCTCTCCGGGGCGCAGGTGGCCCTGGGCGAGATTCGGCCCGGGCACGTGCTGGTGATGAACCCCGCTGGGGGCCCGCCGCAGGTCCCCGGCGCCGACACCACCGACCCCGCCTTCGGCGTTCCCGCGCGCTGGACGCCCGAGGAGCGACGGGCCGAGGCCGAGATGCTCGGCCAGACGGTGGTGGACGCGAGCACCGTGCTACTGACCCACTTGGGCGAGGTCATCAGGCGACACGCCGCCGATATCCTCTCCCTCCAGGAGGTGCGGGGGATGCTCGACCGGCTGCGGGAGCGGGCGCCCGCGCTGATCGAGGAGACCACGGCCAAGGGCCTGACCCTGACCGACATCCACCGCGTCCTTGCGGGGCTGCTGAAGGAGCGAGTGCCGATCCGCGACCTCCCCCGCATACTCACCGCGCTCGCCGCACATGCGCCGACGACCAAGGACCCGGAGGAGCTCGTGGAGCTGGCCCGCCAGGCCCTGGCGCGCGCGATCACCGCGCAGTACGTCGAGGCCGACGGCACGCTGTGGGTGTGCGCGCTCGACCCCGCGCTGGAGGCCGAGCTGGTCGCCCGCGCCCGCGGCGAGGGCGGCGGCCTCGCTGCAGACTGGCTGGAGGCGCTGGCGCGCGCGGCGGGGCGCGAGTTCGCCCGCATGGGCGCGCTTGGGCACGCGCCGATCCTGCTGTGCACGCCGGCCGCGCGGCCGCTGGCGCGCGCCGCGCTGGAGCGCCGGGCGCCGACCGCGGCCGTGCTCTCCCACGCCGAGGTTGCGCCCGAGACGCGGGTCAGGTCGGTGGGGCTGGTCAGGCTGGAGGCGGAGGCGGAGGACTGAGGGCTGGCGAGGAGGTTGAGGGATGCTCATGGACCGAGTGGTGCCAGGAGTGACGCTCGCCGCGGCCGTCGCCGCCTTCGGGCTGGCGGCGGGGCTGTCGCTGCGCGTGGGCGTCGAGCCGCTGTACGCGGTGTTGCGCGGCATCGTGGGATTCGCGGCCGTGCTCTGGATCGCGCGCTGGAGCGCCGGCGCGCTGACATCCGCCGGCCTCGGGTCGGAGCAACACCGCGCCGGGACCGGCGGGGGGTCGGGTAACAAGCGCCCACGCCTGTAAGGGCGCTCAGCATCGTTAAGGTGGAGGTGAGACGGTGGGTGACCTGAAGCGCCTATGGGAGCAGTACGCCCAGGCGAAGACGCCGGACGTGCGGAGGGAGTTGATCGAGGCCTACGCGCCGCTCGCGCGCTATGTCGTGGACCGCATGAACCTGCGGCCGGGCCCCGCGCTCGGCTACGACGACCTGCTGAGCCAGGCTGTCGTCGGCCTCATCGAGGCGATCGAGCGCTTCGATCCCTCCCGCGGGATCAAATTCGAGACCTACGCGTACCACCGCGTCCGCGGCGCGGTCATGGACATGCTGCGGGAGATGGACTGGGTGCCCCGCTCGATCAGGCAGCGCGAGAGCGAGCTGGCGGCCGCCTATGCCTCGCTCGAGGAGCGCCTCGGCCGGCCGCCCAGAGACGAGGAGGTCGCCGCCGAGCTGGGGGTCAGCGTCCGCGAGCTGGACCGGATGGCCCAGGAGGTCGCCCTTCAGGCCGTGCAATCGCTCGACGAGGTGATGAGCGCGGCGGAGGGGGGCGGAAGCCTGGGCGTAGTGGGCGATCTGGTGTCCGATGAGGGGGCGCTCTCCCCCGAGGCCCACGTCGCCCGGTGGGCCGAGCGGGAGTTGATCGCCCAGACGCTCGACTCGCTCCCCGAGGCGGAGCGCACGGTCGTGACGCTCTACTACTATGAGGGCCTGACCCTCAAGGAGATCGGCCGCGTGCTTGGCGTCAGCGAGTCGCGCGCCTGCCAGATCCACGGCAAGGCCGTCGTGCGGCTGCGGGCGGCGGTCGCCGCGCGCCTGCACGCGGTCCCCGCCGCCCATCACCCTGGGCGGGCTGAGGAGATGGTGCGCCATGGCGGCGGAGGTTGACCGGGTCTCCCCCAGCATACCGCCCCGCCCGCGCGAGCCCGCCGAGCGCCGGCCGGCCTCCGTCAACGAGGCCGCCCGACCTCGGCCGGTCGAGCCCGCTGACGGGGACCGCTGGGAGGGGGAAGCGCGATTGCCCGAGGCGGAGCGACAGCCGCAGGGGGAGCGCGCGCCAGCGAGGCGGCGCCACCGCCGAGGCAAGTCCGCCCGCACGCGGCCGGAGGCCCGTTCGGGCGAGGCGGCGCGCTTCGACCGCCGCGCCTGACGGCTTACCCTCCGGTATAGCGCTCCCGGGCGCGGCGGGCGATGTGGGCCGCGTTGAGCCGCCGCGAGAGCCGCTCCAGCCGGCTGTGCAGGGTGCGCGCGACGCTCCTGTCCCGTCGCTGGATCGCCTGGGCCAGCTCGCTGGTGCGCTCGGCGGCCGCCTGGAGCGCAGCGGCCAGGGGGTGGTCGGGCCGCTCCTGGAGCGCGCCGGCAGTCTCCTGTGCGAGCCGCGTCATGTCGTAGGCGCGCAGCCGCACAAGGGCCCGGTCCCGCGCTACCAGCCACGCCTCCAGCGCGGCGGGCCCTGTCTCCGGCGGGGCGTACCCGAACTCCAGCAGGCGCCGCTGCACCCGCAGGTGCCCCACCAGGGCGCCGACGAGCCGCTCGCAGCTCATGCTTCGGCCCCCTGGCCGCCTGCGGCCATACGGACTGCGCGCTCGGCCTGCGCCCATGCGTCCTGGAGGTCGGAGACGATGGCCGCGACATGCGCGAGGCGCGCCTCGTCGTCCTCCGCATCGGCGCGGGCGAGCTGCTCCAGCAGGTAGGCGTAGATGGCGGCCAGGCCAGCGGCCACCTCCGGGCAGGCCTGAGGATTGAGGGTGCGACGCAGCTCCAGCAGCAGCGCCTGAGCGCGGGCGACCGCGGTATGTTTGGCGTGGTAGTCGCCGGCCCCCATGGCCTCCTTCGCCTGAGTCAAGGAGCGCAGCAGCCCCGCGTACGTGATGAGCAGCAGCCGCCCGGGGCCCGCGGTGAGCACCTCGCTCTCGAGGTACTGCTCGGCGCGGCCGGGTGATCTCATGCTGGGCCCTCCGGGGTGCGGCTAGCGGCGCGCGCTTGCGGCGGCATTGGCTCGCATCTGCGCGAACTGGCTCTCCAGGAACAGGCTCTGGGTCTGAAACCGACCCAGCGCCTGCTCCATGCGAGCGAAGGCCGCCCGCAGGCGCTCCTGCTCCCGCTCGATGAGGGCGCCCAGCCGCGCGATCTCTCGATCCACACCATCTATCGTGTCGGCGATGCGGTTCTGCACCCGGGCGATCACCCCGTCGCTCAAGTCCGTCGCCGAGAGCGCCGCCCGGAACGCCGCCTCCGCCACCCCTACCGTAAAGACCACCGCGCCATACCCGCCCGGCCCCTCCGCCGAGACCAGCAGGGTGAGCCCCTTCGGGTCGCCCGCGGTGGCCGTCAGCCGCCGGCCCGCGCCCGTGCAGGGCTGCCCGCCTATGGCGCCCTGCACATCGAGGCCTGCCGCGCCGACGCCGGCGCCCGACTCGCCCGCGGGGTCCTTGTCGGTCACGGTCACGTTGCCCAGGCCGCTGGTGGCCCCACCTCCCTGGTTCGAGGCGCTCGAAACCGCCGTGACCCCATAGGCTGAGCCATAGGTCACGCGGGTTAGCGTGAGGTGCTTTCCCGCGCCCTCGCCGTCGGCGCCGGTGGCAGAGGCCAGTACCCCGGTCTCGCTCTGGCGCGCGTTGATGGCCGCGATCACCTCCGCCTGCGTCATCCCGACCGTCAGCCGGATCTGCACCCCCTGGATGGTGAGCGTCTCGTCGCTCGCGAGCGGCCCGGCCTGCGCCACCCCGGCCGTCACCCGGGCTTGGCGGGCGGCCTGCGTGATCTCGACCGCCCAGCCCGGCGCGCCGGAGGGCTGTGTCTGACTCGTAGCGGCCAGGAAGGACACGGCCGGGTCAGTCGTCTCGCCGCGGGCGGCGAACAGCCGCTCCACGGCCGCGTGGTCCGCGGCCAGCGCGGCGGCGACCGCGGGGGCATTCGCCACCAAGCGGCCGGACGCGCCGGTGGTGATACCCAGCTCGGCAAGCGCTCGGTATCCCCTCTCCAGACCCCACACCCGGCCCGCGACAGCGCCTGCGAGCCGCTGCTGGAGCGACTGCAGATCATAGTCGCCGAACAGCGTCCCCGTGTGATTCGTCTTGGGGTCGTAGTGGAACTGCTCGGCGAGGAAGTCCACGATCGCGTTGTACCTGCCGACCAGGTCGCTGATCCGCTGCTCGATCCGCGCCGTATCCCGGGCCACCGTGAGGGTCACCGCGGCGGCCGGGTCGGCCTCCAGGAGCTTGAGCGTGACCCCCTCGATGGCCCCGGTGATGGTGTTAGTGCTGCTGCTGATGGTGATCGCGCCCTCGCCGGAGCCCAGTCGGATCTGCGCGTCCTGTGCCGCCTGCAGCTCGGAGAACGCCAGCCCCTCCGGCGCTCCCACAGCCACCGCGCCTGCGAGTCCGCTGGTGCCCGAGGTCAGAATCAGCCGGTACGGCGCCTGCCCTGACCCATCGCTGATGAGGGAGGCGGTCACGCCCGCATCGGCCGCGTTGATCGCATCCCGCAGCTCCGAGAGCGTCAGCCCGTCCACCGCGATCAGCGCCTGCTGCCCCCCGCCCACGGAGAGCGAGAGCGCGCCCGACCCGACTGGCGTCTGGTCCACATCAGCATAGCCCTGGGAGGCGAGCTGATGGGTCCGGGCGAGCGACTGCACGGTGAAGAAGTACGTGCCTGGGCTTGCCGAAGCCGCGGCCGTGGCGCTAACGAGGTGGGGGTGGGTGCTGGAGGCCGTCTTGGCGGCGAAGGTGGCGGGCGCGGAGAGCTGGGAGGCGACGGTGCGCAGATCGAGCAGCTTCGCCTCCAGCTCCGACCAGGCGACGGAGCGCAGGCTGAGCGTCTCCTTGCGCGCCTCCAGGCGCCGCAGCGGCGCCCTCGCGACCTGACGGAGCTGCTCGAGCGCGGCGTGAGTGTCTATGCCGGAGATGAGCCCGGCGATGGAGATGGTGCTGCCCATGGTCGTCCCCTTCTCAGGCCCGCTGGTCGAAGATGCGGGCCGTCAGCTCCCGCAAGTAGGCGATAAGCTTCACGATCTGCGCCGGCGGAATCTCGCGGACCACCTCGCGGGTCTCCGGGCGGGTGAGTGTGACCACCACCTGACGGGCCGGCTTCTCGAAGCGAAAGCTGGCCTCCAGGGGGGCCGGGGGCCCTGCCGAGGAGCCGGCGGGCTGCCGGCCGGA
>CAYLPT010000071.1:0-4924 GCA_964385645.1 uncultured bacterium | reverse complement strand
TCACCTCCTTGTGCACCTCGCGACCATGCACGTACTCGATCTTGCAGGCGAGCATGCGTCGCCGGTCGTGCGGGTCATACCGCGGCGCCACCGCGTCGGGCGGGAGCACGTTCAGGCGCACCGGAGCCTCCGGGTCGGGGTCCGGGTTCAGCTCCCAGGGGCGGTTGTCCACGACCTTGAGGAAGCTGTCGCCACAGCAGGCGCCGTAGCGCGCGAGCAGGTACTTGTCCTGCTGGAAGTCGCTCGCGTCCCAGAGCCGGTTGAGGGCCGCCTCCACCTGCGGTTCGGCCTGGACCTGGAGGCGCTCGCCCATGGTGAAGCGGGCGTCGGTGTCCACGACCTTGGTGATGAGGTTGAACACCGCCCGCATCTTCGCATACAGGCCGGGGCGGGGCTCGGAGTAGGGGAGGTTCTGATAGTAGCGCCAGTTGCGGCGGTAGCGCAGGTTCCGCGTGTAGTCGGTCTCCCGGAGGGAGAGGATCGCCTGCTCGACGAGGTTGGCTCGGGGCATGGGGTTGCGTTCTCCGGAGGGGAGGGGTGGGGGCAGGGTCGCGCGCAGCAAGAGGCGGGGTCTGCTTAGCTTCGCTCAGGACAAGTTCGGACCCCGCCCTACAGAAGGGAGCAGACACACCGGGTCTATCGAAGCGGGAGCGGCTCGGCCTCTGCGTGGGCGGCGTGGGCCCAGTGGTTCACCACGAAGTAGCGGAGGGCGTCGGGGCCGTGGTCGTGCTCCTCGCGGGGGAGCTGGTCGGAGCCCTCCCGGTAGGCGTAGGTGCTCAGCTCAGCGATGAGGCGGACGCACGAGCGGTCCACGTGGAGGCGGGGGGCGTCGCCGCCAGGCGGGCACAGCAGCTTGCGCACCGCCAGCACCCCCTGCTCGATGGTGGAGCGCCGCCCCGAGGCGGGGATGCCCGCCTCCCGCAGCTCGGCGATCTCGGCCCGCCCGGAGGGGTCGCAGTACCAGGCGCGCACCCGATAGCGGGAGCAGGCCGGGGCGTAGACCTCCCGCACGAGCTGGGGAAGGGAGCGATGAGTGTGGTAGTGCTCGCGGACGACGAAGACGTGCTCGGAGGGGCTGACCTGGATGATGAGCGCGACGGAGGGGTTGATGTACCCGAAGTCCTGGCCGGCGAAGGTGGGCCAGTCGGGGTTCCAGGGGTAGCAGCCGACGTGGCGCTCGGGGTCGAACTCGCGGTAGACCAGGGAGGAGGAGCCGGCGAAGTCGCATTCGTACTCCTGGGCCCACTGCTCGTCGGTGTAGCGGGGCCGCTCGCGGCGGAACCACTCGCCGGCCTCGGCGCTGCGGCGGCGCGCCTCGGGGTCCGGGAGGGCGAATCCGTCGGGGTTGTACTCGGGGCACTCGCTCCAGTGGATGTGGTGGCGCTCGAAGGCGTGGGCGCCGAGGGCGCTCTGGCGCCAGAGGCGGTAGAACTCGTTGGCGCGTCCGCAGGGGGTGGAGACGACGGTGAGGCGGCCGCCGCGTGCGGCGCAGGGGGCGACGGCCTGGTAGATGCGGTCGGCCCAGGGCATGTGGGCGAACTCGTCGAGGTAGACGGCGGTGGCGGCGAAGGTGCGGCCGGTGTCGGAGGTGGCGGGGAGGCTGCGGATGACGGAGTGGTTGGCGAAGGCGAGCTCGGCGTCGTTGCGGCGCAGCAGGTCGGGGAGGTTGGGGTCGGAGTCCATGAGCTGGCAGACAAGCTGCTGGAGGTGCTGGGCGGCGGCGAGGTTGCGGCTGACGAAGAGGACGGTGGCGCCGGCGAGGCGCCTGGCGAGGTGGAGGGCCTCGCCGGCGATGAGCTGAGAGACGCCGACCTGGCGGGCCTTGACGATGATGCGCTGGGGGGCGCGGGAGCGCAGAAGTCGGAGCTGGTAGGGGTAGAGGTCAAAGGGGATCCTCCCCTTGGTCGGGTGGGCGATCTTCCTCCTGCCAAGGTAGGTCGCTGGGTCGCGAGGGAGGGCGAGGCGGCTTCGCGCCCGGAGGGCTGCGGCGCGCCTGGCGCGCGGAGTCAGCCTGCGCCAGCAGGCCCACAATCTCTGCGGCGATGTCGGGCGGGAGCGCGGTGAGCTCTCGCTCGAGGTCGGCGGCCGCGGTGTCGTCTGCGTCATCGTCGTCCTCCGAGGAGTTGAGGGTGGCGCCGAGGAGCCTCACGACGAGGGCCGCCGCGCGCACGTCGCCGCCCTTGGCCATGTCGAGGATGACGCGGGCGACCGCGGGCCCGTCGGCGTGCAGCATCTCGGCGACCTCGTCCCGGGCGCGGGTGGGGCGAGGGGCGGGGGCGTCGGCGCGGAGCCAGCGGCGGATGGTCTCGGGCTGGCGCCCGACAGCGGCGGCGATCTCAGCGAGGGTGCGGCCCTGGGCATGGAGCCGCGCGGCGCGCCTGCGGAGCGCGAGGAGCTTCCTCTTGGAGGGCGGGGGCATGGGCGTCTCCAGGGGGGAGAGAGCGAAGGCGGCGTCAGGGGTCCATCCCCAGACGCCGCCGGCTTCATTATACCAGGCCGTGTCAAGGGAAGACGGGAAAAAGCCAGGCAATTGCTGTCTTTTTATGGTGAGCTGCGGGGGGCGTTTTCGCGCGGGAACCAGCGGCGGGGCTCTGCTTCGCCTCGCTCAGGACAAGCTCGGGCCGCGCCCTACTGAACGGCGCGGTCTGGCGCCTGAGGGCCCGAAGCAGCGCCCGGCGGGGTTCGCAGACCCCGGCCTACGGAACAGCTCCGGAGGCGGGGACATCCGCGCCCTAGATGGTCTAGATAACGATTGATTGTCTACCTGGCGGTCGCATTCCAGCTCGGCCCCATGCGCCCAGGTGTGTCGGCCCGCGTATGCCGGCCGGCCTCGCGGCCGGGCGGAGCGAGGCGCGCGAGCGTTGGTGCATTGGGGAGGGAGGGGCGAGAGATATTTCGCGAGAGATTGTGCGAAAAAAGCATGAGGGTATGGCATAGACGGACGGATGTGTCGCGCGCGCGCGCGACAATGGCCAAGAGGCGGTCGGGCCATCCATCAACGCCGCGAAGTGTGAGTAGCGCGGCGCGCAGAAAGGGGGCCACGAAAGTTGCCAGCGAAGAAGAAGGCGGCGAAGAAGGTCGCCAAGAAGAAGGCGACCAAGAAGAAGGCGACCAAGAAGAGGAAGTAACCGACTGATGGAGGTGGCCGCGGAATCCTCCGTCGGCCAGAGAAGGGATCGAGCGCGGGCATCGGGTCCGCGCTCGATTCGCGTCAGGGCGCGAGCGCGCTCCAGAAGTGGGGGTCCACGGGGACGCGGTGGACGTAGACCGAGTAGTGAAGGTGGGGGCCGGTGGCGACTCCGGTGGCGCCGACGCGGCCGATGACCTGTCCCTGTGCGACGTGCTCGCCGGGCCGGACGGCGATCCCGGAGAGGTGCAGGTAGAGGGTGGAGACGCCGTGGCCGTGGTCGAGGACGATGGTCTGGCCATGGAGGATGAAGGAGTCGTCGGCGAGGGAGACGACCCCGTCGGCGGCGGCGAGCACGGGGGTGCCCTCGGGGGCGGCGATGTCGAGGCCGCGGTGGCGGGAGGCGAGCCGGTCGTTGATGTAGCGCTGGAGGCCGAACTCGGTGCTGATGCGCCCCTCGACGGGCATCAGAAAGCTCCCCTGCCAGAGGGGGGTCTCGGTGGTGCGGGCGAGGGCGGCGCCGATGAGTTCCCGCTCCCGGCGGGCCTCTGGGGTGGTGTAGGTGCGCTGCTGCTGGGCGCTCAGGCGGAGCCGCTGGACGCCGAAGGTGCGCTCGGCGACCTCGACGGCCAGGGTCTCCCGGCCCATGCGGCCGTCGGCGTACTTCCAGTAGACGGTGGCGCGGGCCTCGCCAGCCCGGGTCTCCAGGGCGACCGGGAGCACCACGCGATAGGCGGCGCCCTGCGGCTCGAGCGGCAGGAAGGGGTAGGACTCGCCGGCCCAGGAGCAGGCGGCGCGCAGCAGCTCGGACCGGGGGCGCAGGATGACGAAGATCGAGTCGCCCGGCCGCACCTGCCGCGGAGTGGCGATGATCTCCGGCTCGGCCGCCCCGAGGCCGGAGGCGGCGAGCAGCAGCCACAGCGCCAGCAGCGCGCGGGCGCGCCTCAGCGCGGCCGGACGATGAACTTCTCGACCATGTGGTGGGGGCGATAGGACTGCTTGGCGCGGCGCAGACCCGGCACGCCCAGGTCCTGCTCGCGGTTGACGTAGGTGACGGAGGACCATGCCTGCTCCAGGAACTGCTGGTTGATGGCCTGGTAGAGGCCGTGGTAGGCGGCGTTGGCCTTCTCGATATGTACTACCACAGTCTCGGGGTTGAGTAACTCCCCCAGCGCGAAGGCCTCCACCTTGCCGTCCACCTCGAGGCAGCCGCCGGTGACGCCGAGGTCGTCGAGGTGGGCGAGGACCTCCTTGACGGCGCGCGCCTCGGCGCGGAGGGTGGCGACCAGGTCGCAGTGCTTCTCGTCACACCAGCGGTCCTGCAGCTCCAGGCAGGCCGGGACGAGGTCGGCGGTCAGGGGGAGGTAGCGGAATTCGTGGTCGCGGGCGAACTGCTCCAGGTGATTGCGCTTGCCGTGGTAGCGATTGCCCTTGAGCTCGATGAGGTCGCGGACGAGGTAGACGTAGTCCCAGTGGTCTCGGTCCTGCTCGATGGCGAACTCCTCCTCGGTGATGCCGAGGCGGTGGAGGTCCTCCGCGGTGGCGCGGCACAGCCGCGGGGTGCGGCCGGCGGCGGCGAGGTGGTCGAGGGCGCGGCGGAGGGTGAGGGCGGAGGCGGGCGGCAGCGGGGGGAGGAGGAAGGAGTCCTCGAGGTCGGGGGGCCAGGCGAAGAGGAGGGGCGCGCCGTACACCTCCGAGAGGCGGAGCTGGTAGGGGTCGCGCCACATGAAGAGGTTGGTGAAGGTGAACTCGGACTGGCGGGGTCGCAGGTCGCGGAGTCGGGGGGCGAGCCAGGTG
>CAYLPT010000070.1:0-113934 GCA_964385645.1 uncultured bacterium | reverse complement strand
CCGCCGTGACCCCCGCGGATAGTGTTGTGGTGGAAGCTCACCCCAGTTGCTGCTCCCCCAATCCATACGGCATAGGAGTCGTAGGCGTGTCGGTTGGTGCAGACCGACACATTGCTGGTGATCCGGTTGTCGTGGATGTGGAACTGGCTCCCCCAGTTGATGTGGACGCCCTTGCTGTCGTCGCCCCATATGCCGATGTCCAGACCGCTGATCTCGACGTTACGGGGACTAGTGTACCTCATGTACACAGCGTGGCTGTGCGCCGAGCCGCCTGCCCCCTGGACGATGGAGCCGTTGCGAATCCGGAGGCCTCTCTCGTCCATGTTCAGCCACACCTCAGGCGACCCAACGGTGATCCCGTAGACGGGGGTGTCAGAGGGCTCGGTGTTGTACGTGACCGTGTACCCGTTGAGGTCGAGGGTGATCCCCCTGGCGACGATCGTGAGCGCCGTGCCCGGCGCGCTGATGTCCTGGGTCAGGACGTAGGTCGCGCCCTCCCTGTCCAGTATCCCTGGAGCGCTCAGGGGGACTGTCTCGGCCCCGGCCCGGGTCAGGCCAAGACACAGGGCGCCCACGGCCAGCGCGGCACTGGCCGCCCCCACTGTGAACCGGCCAGACGAACCCGTCATCGCACCCTCCCGCGATTCGCCGCCATGGGGTTATTCCATGGTTGGCCCCGACGTCGTGTGGCACAGGTCTTGCTGTCCGACGGGGCGGCACAGAGTGTGCCCGATCACCCTCGTGAGCCTGTGGAGGGCAGCAGGGAGCATGCGCGTCCTGGCGGTGACTGAAGACCTTCCGTACCCACCCGACTCGGGCTGGAAGCTCCGGACCTGGAACCTCCTGTCGCGGCTGGTCGCGGAGCACAGCATCACGATCGTCGCGCATGCTGACCCCCGACACGCAGAGGTCGCCACCGAACTCCGCCGCCAGGGTTTCAGAGTCGTCCCCGTCTCGCGGACGCCGGTGCGGAAGGCGGGCCCGCGTTTCTACCTGTCACTCCTGGCCAACCTGGCTGAGCGAGAGCCCTACTTGGTCAGGCGGCACTCCAGCCCCCGACTCCGGCGTAGGATCGCCGAGCTCCTCGAGGGTGAACCTCTGGATGTCGTCCACTGCGACTGGACGCCTCTTATGGCCAACATTCCCTCCGGTGCCTCTGTCAACACCGTAGTGACAGCGCACAATATCGAAAGCGAAATCTGGCGCCGGTACCTCGACGTTGAGAAGGGCCCGCTGCGTCGCTGGTACATCGGGCGGCAGCTCCGAGAGATGACCGCGTTCGAGCGGCAGGCACTGAACGCGGCGAAGGTGCTCGTCACCGTATCAGATCGAGATGCAGATCTAGCGCGGCATGTGTTCGGATGCAGTAGCCTGCGGGTTGTGGAGAACGGGGTGGACTTGGACCTCTTCACGCCGTCGTGGGAAGGCGGCCAGCGAGGCAGGCTCATTTACACTGGCTCCATGGACACGATCGCGAACGCCGACGCGGTCACGTGGTTCGTAAGCGAGATCATGCCGTTGGTCGTCCAGGCTCATTCCGGGGTGACCCTCGACATCGTGGGACGTAACCCGAGTGGGCCAGTCAAGGGCCTTGCTGCCCGCAACGGCATTCGCGTCACAGGGGCTGTCGCGGACGTCAGGCCCTACTACGCACAGGCGGAGGTGGTGATTGTCCCGCTCCGGGTGGGAAGCGGCACCCGCGTCAAGATCCTCGAGGCCTGGGCAGCAGGGCGGCCCGTCGTCGCAACCTCCCTGGCGTGTGAGGGCCTGGCGGCGCGGCACGAGCGCAACCTGCTGGTGGCTGACGACGCACTCGCGTTTGCCAGGGCTGTGTCGCGCCTACTCGGTGACCCTCGCCTCCGGCGCGGGCTTGCTCGAGCCGGCCGGGAAACGGCGGAGGCGCTGTACGACTGGAGGGCACTAGCGCGGAAGCTCGGTAGCGTGTGGCAGGAGGTCGCCGCAGGTCAGGAGCTGGCCGAGTGTGCGAGCTGATCGCCATCCTCCACCTCCGCGCCACCGGCTTCGTCGGCGGCCCCGAGCGGCAGATACTCGGGCAGGCGCAAGAGCTGCCGAGACATGGGTTCGAGGCCCACATCGCCTCGTTCATCCAGGCCGACGAGGGCGCCGCCTTCCTCGACGCCGCTGCCAGCCGCGGCCTGGACGTGCTGCCCCTCCCGTCCGCCGGCCCCCTCGACCTCTCGCCTGCCGGTCGGATCGTCGCGGAAGCAGCAAGGCGCCGGCTCAAGCTGATCTGCGCCCATGACCCCAAGTCGGCCCTCGTCGGGTACGTGGCGGCCCGCCGCTCGGGTCTGCCCCTCGTCGCCTGGGTCCGCGGGTGGACCGGTGAGACGTGGCAGGTACGCCTCCACGAGCGTGTCCACAGATGGGTGCTCAGGCGCGCCGACCTCGTCATCGCGGTATCGGCGCACCAGGCTGAGCTCTGTCGCCGGGCCGGCGTCGCAGCGCAGCGCATACGCGTCATCCCGAACGCCGTCGAAGTTCGGCGGCCCACGCCGGGTCGGGATATTCGCGCCGAGTTCGGGCTGCCTCCGAGCTGCCGAGTGGTGCTCAGCGTCGGTCGCCTCAGCCCGGAGAAGGGACACGAGCGCCTGGTCGCGGCAGCGCCCTCCGTGCTCGCCGAGCATCCCGACCTCATCTTCCTCGTGTTGGGAGAGGGGCCCCGCCGCGGCGAGATCGAGCGCGCCGCCCAGGGGCTCGGCCTGAACGGCCGCCTGCTCCTGCCTGGCTTCCATCCGGACGCGTCGGCGCTCATGGCGGGCGCCGATCTGCTCGTGCTGCCGTCTCTGACCGAGGGCATGCCGAACGTCGTACTCGAGGCTTTCGCCGCCGGGGTGCCGGTGGTCGCGACTCGGGTGGGCGGCGTACCGGAGGTCGTGCTTGACGGCGAGACCGGATGGCTCGCCGAACGGCCAACCCCCGAGTGTATCGCTTCGGCCATGCTGCAGGCCCTGGCCGACCCTGAGGAGCGGTCCCGTCGAGCGGCCAACGCGCGCGCCCTAGTCCGCCGCAGCCACACCTTCGCGGCGCAGGCCGCACAAGCTGCCTACGCCTTCCGGTCGGTTCTCGCGGAGACGCGACCATGACTGACCAGCGCGAGGGCATGGTCTCAGTCTGCCTGCCCGTCCGCAACGAGGAGCGGTATCTGGCGGAATGCCTCGACGCGCTGCTGCGGCAGGACTGCGCGCCGGACGACTATGAGATCGTGGTCGCCGACGGGCGCTCGACGGACTTGACCCCGGACATCCTGCGGCGGTACGCGGCGTCGAGCCCGGTGCCGCTCTCGGTTGTTGACAACCCGGGAGTTGGCGTGGCGTCCGGTCGAAACGCTGCCATTCGCGCCGCCCGCGGCGAGTACATCGCGTTCGTCGAGGGTCACGCTGTGGTGCCGCCCGGCTTCGTGCGCGACGTTCGCCGGCTCTTTGCGGATACCGGCGCGCTCTGCCTCGGCCGCTGTGTCATGCAGGACATCGCCGGGGATACTCCCTTCCAGCGAGCGACGGGGCGGGTGCGAGCCTCCCGGATCGGGCGCAACCCGCACTCGCTTCGATTCGGGCGGCGCTTGGAGGGGTGGGTGGACCCGACGACGGTGGCGACGGTCTACCGGAGAGAGGTGTTCGCGCGGTTCGGCCTCTTCGACGAGTCCTTCACGACGAACGAGGACGTCGAGTTCAACTGGCGGCTGGCCCAGGCGGGTGTGAAGGCCTACCAGAGCCCCGCGCTTACCTATCAGCTCCACCCGCGTGCCACCTGGCTGGGGCTGCTTCGCCAGATGTACCGCTACGGGCATGGCAAGGCGCGCTTCATCCGCAAGCACCCCCGCGCCATGCGCCTCGCCTATGCCGCGCCGACGCTCCTTCTCCTCGCGGCCGCCGGCCTCACCGCGGCGACATTCTGGCGCCCCTGGGCCGGCCTGCCCCTACTGCTCGGCGCCGCCCTGGGCACACTCACCTCCGGCGGCCGGATCTCACCCCGCGCACTCGCCGTGCGGGCGGGGATGGTGGTGGGGTTTGGAGCGGGGTTCGTGTCGGGGGCTACGTGTAGCGCCCGGTCCGTAGCGCCAGGACGCGCGCCTCGCGCCAGGGATGGACTGGAGGTGGGGCGGCGTGTGTGACCGAGGACTGGCTGCTGGGGAGCTCCCCATACCCGCGCCCGTTCTGTGCGTCGTCGTCAGCTACAACTCAGCGCGCTGTCTGCCGGCATGCCTGCGTTCGCTCTTCGAGCAGGAGCCCGCGCCAGCGCGCGTGATGGTGGTCGACAATGCCTCGCGGGACGGGAGCGCCGATCTGGCCGCCGCGCGGTTCCCGGAAGTGGAGGTAGTGCGTAACAAGCGGAACGTCGGGTACGGAGCCGCAGCTAACCAGGGCATCGCAGCCGCGATCCGATCAGGTCTGCCGTACGTCCTGGTCATGAACCCCGATGTGGTGCTCCGACCAGACTGCCTCGCCACCCTAGTGGCCGCCCTCGATGCTGCCCCGATTGCAGCAGCGGCCGGTCCCCTGATCCGTGAGATGCATGATCCCGTCGCGCAGCCCGGCGGCGCCCGACTGGCAGTCGGCCCTCGCGCTGCAACCTGGCTAAGCGGAGCAGTACTTCTCCTGCGCGCCGCAGCGCTCACGCGGGTCGGGTCGTTCTATCCGGAGTACTTCCTCTACTACGAGGAGACGGACCTCCTGCACCGGCTACGTCGGGTTGGGTGGACACTCCTGCAGGTCGAGCGGGCAGAGGCCCAGCATGAAGGCAGCGCTAGCAGCAGAGAGTTCCTTGGAGGCGCGCGCGTCTGCTATTTCCAGATCCGGAATACATTCGTCTTCGTCAAGCGCAACCGGTGCACCGAGGGCGCCCAGGCAACAGGACATGCGCTTCTATGGGCAGCATCGAACTGGGTCACCGCCCGACGTCTGCTCCATCCGACCCGCCTTGCGGCGATCGTCCTGGGGCTTGTCGCCGGCGTCTGGCAGTTCATCCGGACTCGCCCCTTGCCGGCGCCGGACCCAGAGGCCGGTCCTCCCGCCGCCAGCTGAGCACGCCACGCCCGGCGCGCTGTCACGGCGTCGCGGCTGGCCGCGCTACTCGTCCCCCAGCCCCAACGCGCGGAACAGGAATACGGCCATCTGATCTCGGGAGACGGAGCGCTCGGGGTGGTAGAGGCCGTCGTCATAGCCGTTGGTGACCCCCTCGGCGACGATGCACTCTACATGCCGATAGCACCACTGCCACTCGCCCTCGGGCTGGACGTCCTCAAAGGTCGGCGTGGCGGGCGGCGTGTACCCCTCCAGCCCCGCATCCCCCGTCGGCTCCGCTATGGACCGCGCGACGAACACTGCCATCTGTCCCCGGTTCACCACCTCTAGCGGGCGGTACAGCCCATCCGGGTACCCGGAGACAACGCCCTCGGCCGCGAGGTGCTCGATCCAGGCGTAGGCCCAGTGGTCGGTCGGCACGTCCGCGAACGAGGGTTCGGCCGGCGCGGTCGGCACATGCGAATCCCCGCCGGCGAGCCCGCGCGAGATGAACACCGCCATCTGATCGCGAGACACCGCAACCTCCGGACGGTACGTGCCGTCAGGGTACCCGCCCACGATGCCGGCGGTGACGCAGGCCATGATCTCCGCGAAGGCCCAGTGATCGGCGGGCACGTCGGAGAACCCGACCAGCACGTCAGCCGGATTGGAGACCACGATCCCGCCCTCGTAGATGACCACCGCGTAGTTGCGCACGGTGGTCCCCAGCGGTATGTCAGCGGTCGCCGCGGCGCCCGACAGGCACACGAGCGCGGCGGCCAGCAGGCCCGCGCAAGCCCAGCGACCGCGCGATCGGAACCCTCCCCTCATACCACCACCTGTCCGCATGCCCGGCATCCCTCCCTGCACCCGACACGGCGGCCCCCGTGCCCTCCCGCGACGGCGTCGGGCGCTGTGCGAGCCGGCTCGCCGCGCCCGTCTGCCCGACGCCGAGCGCGGCAGAGCACTCACCCTCCATATTCCACAGGACGAAACACCTTCTCCGTCGCGTCGGGTGTCCAGGGCGCAGCCCACAGAGGAGTTCGGCTGAGCACGCCGGGCCCTCACCGGGCTGGCGCTGAGCAGGTGACGCCCCGTCAGTTCACCTGCCCCGGTAATGTACCGGCGTGTGGGGCACAGAGGCTGCTGTCGGGCAGATGAACTGATAGATGATCAGCCAGGCTGAGATCGCTATCCCGGAGATGAACAAGCGGGGTCTGGTGGGCACGTTCTTCGTGAATCCGGGCCTGGAGCGCCATCGGCGCAACCTGGAGACGTGAGAGGTGATCTGCCCGCAGTTCGGGCATGAGCTGGCCAACCACACCATGCACCACCGGGACGTGGCGGGCTACGCGGAGGCGAACTACGAGATCGGGGAGTGCTCGCGGTACATCTGGGGGGGCTCGCCCCACCGCAGCAAGCTGCTGCCCTTTGTGCGGGGCAGGGGCACCACCTGGGAGATCAGCGGCGAGGAGATGGAGGAGCTGCGGGCCAAGCACCTGGTCTTGCAGCGGCCGCGCAGCCACTCCATCTCCGACGAGGAGAGCACCGCGGAGCGGCTGTTGAGCTACCGACGCGGGCGCTGGAGGAGGGCGTCTGGGTGGTGGTGGAGTGTGATGAGGGGCAGGGGGAGACCTACGGTCGCCCCTTCACGGAGCTCTACGACCAGGCGCTCACGGTGCGCAACCGCGTCCCGGAGGGCTGGTCGCGCTTCTCGGTGCGCCAGGGCGAGGAGGTGAGGGCATACGACACCCGGAAGGTCGAGGGGCGGACCTACGCCCAGTACGACGCAGTGCCCCACGCCGGGGAGGCCGTGGTCACGCGGCTGGACTGACGGCCGCCCTGATCGGGGACAGCCTGAGGTCTGAGGGAGAGGGGACTCGAGATGGCTTCCGGGAACTCGCAGGACAGGCTGAGCAGACGGACCTTCCTGAAGATGGCGGCGGCCGCGACGGCGGCGCCGCTGCTCGGGCAGGGGAGGTGGGCCGGGGCAGAGGAGGCGAGACCGATGGCAGACAGAGCCGAGGAGATGCGGGGCCGGCGCGTCCCGCGCTATGGGCGCTGGCACGGCGAGTTCGCCGGCGGTCGGCAGGTGGAGCGGGTGGAGTTCGTGGGCCCCGACGGAATCGCCCAGGTGCGGCCCGCCTTCGCGCACCAGCCGGCCGAGCTGCACTACGACGACCGCGGCTACGAGCACGTGCAGGCGACGGGCGAGGTGGTGAGGGCGGCGCGCTTCACGCCGACGGAGGATGGGCGCTACCGCTACCGCGCCCTGGACGCCCGGGGGGAGGTGCTGGAAGAGGGCGACTTCGTGTGCGAGCCCTCCGACCATCCCGGCTATGTGGAGCTAAGCGCCCGGGATCCCCGCTACTTCGCGTACTCGAGCGGCGCGCCCTACTGCGCGATCGGCCTCAACCTGTGCTGGCCGGTCTGGTATCGGCTGCCCAGGGGAGGGGAGCACTTCGCGGTGCTCGGCGCCTCGGGAACGCTGGGCGCGGCGGAGTACCGGCGCTGGTTCCGGGAGCTGTCGCGCAACGGGGGCAACTTCGCGCGGCTGTGGCTTTCGACCGGCTACTTCGACGCCCAGGGGGAGGTGGCGGGGGAGCTTGATCTGCGCACCTTCGCCCATCTGGACGCGGTGGTGGAGGAGGCCCGGGCGCACGGGGTGCGCCTGAAGGTGTGCCTCGAGAACTTCCGCGCCTTCGACCCGGAGCTGGCCTCGCAGTCCACGGTCCTGCGGCACCCCGACGATGGCCGCACCCCGCGGGACATGGACGAGTGGTTTGAGAGTGAGGAGTGGCAGCGGCTGTGGTGGCGCCGGGTGGACGCCTACCTGGCGCGCTACGGCGACGACCCGACGATCATGGCCTGGGAGCTGTGGAACGAGATCAACTGCTGCGTCACCAGCGACTGGTCGGTGCAGCGGGAGTGGACGCGGAGGACTCTGCCCGAGGTCAAGCGGCGCGCGCCGCGGAACCTGGTGACGAACTCCATCGGCAGCTTCGACGACCCGCGTTACCAGGCCTGGTACGATGACTTCAGGATGGAGGAGATGGACTTCCAGCAGGTGCACCGCTATCTCGATCAGGGCCCGGCCTGGGAGATCTGCCGCTGGGAGCCGGCGGCCCTGGGCGCGGACGCCGTCCGGCGCGCCCGCCGCCCCGACAGGCCGATCCTGCTGGCGGAGACCGGCGCGGTGAACGACTGGCACACCGGCCCCTTCCGCTACTATCGTGCCGACCACCGGGGGACCATCTTCCACGACGTCACCTTCGCGGCGTTCTTTGCCGGCGCGGCCGGCACGGGGCACATCTGGCACTGGGAGAGCTATGTGGACCAGAAGAACCTGTGGGGGCAGTTCCGGCCCTTTGCGGGGCTGCTGGAGGGGGTGCAGCTAGATGCCGAGGGCTTCGAGCCCTTCGACCTGTCGGATGGGCGCCGGTGGGTGCTGGGGCTGAAGGGCGAGCGGCACACGCTGCTGTGGGTGCGCAACCGGGCCGACTGCTGGCACCGGGTGCTGCGGGACGAGCAGGAGCCGCCGCCGCTGCGCGGCGAGCGCGTTGACCTCGGGGCGCTCGGCGTCCCCGCGGGCCGCGTGACCACCCTCTGGCCCTGGGGCGAGGGCCGGGGCGAGGCCGCGCTGAGCGCGGGGCAGCTCCGCCTGCCCGACTTCCGCTATGGGCTGATGGTCAGGATCGCGCCGGGGTAGCACTTAGCGCGCCGCTTAGCAGCGCTCGCGAGGGCGAGGAGTGGCCCGACTACCCGGCGGTCACGTGCGCTCGGCATCAGGCGAGCCCGAAGCAGAGCCGGAAGGCCTCGACGAAGTCCTTGCCGCGGTAGGCGATGGTGCGCCCATCCAGGCGCTCGCGGCCGGGGATGATCGCGGTCGCGTCGGCGTGTCGCGTGCTGGTGAACTCGATCTGCACCTCGACCGGCGTGCCGACCGAGTAGGGCTGGACCGCCGGCCCCTTGGCCAGTGTTGCGCGCGTGCGCTCTCTGATCTCATCAATGACCAGCTCCGGCTTCCTGAGCACGGCGCAGTGCTGGGAGAGGCTTCTCTTGCTGACCACGGCCTGGATCCCGGGAACCAGGGACTCCGCCTCCGCACAGGCCTTGTCGCAACCACTCACCAGGACGCAAGGCACCCCGAAGTGGCCGCAGGCGGCCGCCCAGAGGCCGATCTCGCCCATCAGTCGGCCGTTGACGCGCAGGTTCTGGATCTCCTCCGACATGGTGTGGGACAGCACCGCGGCGCGGGTGCCGGCCATGGCGTGGCAGCCGATGAAGAGGCTGGCGTCGAAGCTCTCATCGAGCCCCGCGAGCCAGAAGGGCTTGGGCTTGCCGCGCGCGTACTCGACCTGGGGGTGGAGGTCGCCGAGGACCAGGTTGGTGGCCCCGGAGTGTCCGTCGTCCGCGAGCACGTACGTCGCGCCGGCCTCCAGTGCGCCCTCGGCCGCGGCGTTGATGCTCCGGGTCAGCAGGGCCCGCGCTTCCCGGTAGGCATCGTTGTCGCCGCCGGTCTGCTCCCACAGGTGCACCCCGGCGATGCCCTCCATGTCGCTGCTGATGTAGACTCGCATGCCTGGTCCTCTCCCTCCATGTGTGTCGCGCCGCGTCTTGGCGCCGTCCTCGCAGGCCCGCGCGCGAGCGCGCGTGGCGATCTGCTCATCTTGGAAGCGCGATCGCGGCCGCTCCCGTCGGCCTGCCCTCGCTGTCCCAGGAGGCGGCCCCGACATCGCCGGTGAGCAAGAGGTCGCCCACCTGTATGGGCCCCGGGTGCGCATCGGCGGTGCGGAAGGCCACCACGTGCCGCCGTCCCTGCAGGCTCACCTCCAGCCCGAGGTGGCCCTCTCCAGAGAGCAGCCGCGCCCGCCGGTCGGGGTCGGCCTCTCCCCTCCTGTGGGGCAGCAGAAGGGTGAGGAAGCGGCAGCTGTCGCGCTCGGCGGTGGTCTCCGCGGTCAGGTGCCACTGGTTCGGGTAGTTGCCCTCGGGGGGGACGCCGAACTGGTCGGTCTGGGAGAACGAGAGCCCGTGGGGCGCCAGGAACATCACCTCGAGCGCGGCCCCGCCCCGCTGGATCTGGACCCTCTGGCGCGCGGGGTCCACCTCCATCTCCTCCAGGGCGTGCAGCCACCACTGGTACGTCGCCGGCTCGGGGCTGGCGAGGTCATCGTAGATGACCACTGCGGGGTCCATGTCAGGGGCCTGGGGCCGGAGGAAGAGCAGGTGGCGGTGGAAGCGTCGGAGCCGGCCCCGGTAGGCCGCGGTGGCATCGCCCACCGCGTAGTGGCAGTAGTCGCTGGCCTCGCAGTGTAGGATCCTCCCCTTGGCGTCCCAGTCCCGCGTGGTCTGTCCCTCGCCATTGACTCCGATGCTGTTGGCGGCCTTCGTCTGCCAGGTCCAGTTCCGGTGGTGGGGGCTGCCGTAGTACGGGTAGTAGCCGGAGCTGATGGCGAGGGGCTCGCCGAAGGCGTCGAGGGTGAAGGCGTTTTGGTCGGCGAAGGAGTGGCTGATGGACCCATAGGGTGAGCTGCGCAGCAGGACTTGCACGTTGCGGTCGGCGTGCGCGAGATCGCTGTGCATGCACATGAGGCCGACATCGGGGAAGCAGCGCGCCTGGGGCAGGTCGCTGGGCGGCCGGCCGGCGAGCGCCTGGTCGCGGTCGTGTAGCAGGAATGCCTCCAGGCCCCAGGGCGAGAAGTTGCGCTGCTCGGCGTACCACTTGAGGAAGGGGTCGCTGAAGGTCAGCGCCAGCGCCCACACCGCCTCGGTGCCCTGGGGTGGATGTTCGTGCCCGTCGCCGAAGGGGGACAGCTTGGCGTAGGGCGGATTCCCGTAAAGCTTGTAGTAGCCGGTGTGGCGCAGCCACTCCCGCTGGTGGATGGGCACGCGTGTCATCTGCTCCACCAGCTCGAAGGTACGCACAAATACGTTGACCGTCCAGCCCCAGTAGCTCGGCCCCTCGGACCAGCCTCCGTCCTCCCCGCCGTACGGTGGGAAGAAGGGGGCCCACAGCATCATCAGGCAGTACTCCAGCCACTCCGCCACCTCCAGCTCGCCGGCAAGCGCGAGGCAGGCCTCGGTGAGGTCGGGCAGGTAGTAGCCCATGGCATGGCTCTCGAAGGGGTTGACCTCGAAGGGCCGGCTGCGCAGGGCGTGGTAGAGCTGGGGCAGGCGGGCGGCGAAGGACTCCAGGCAGAGGGCGCGCTCCTCGGGGCTGAGCAGGTCGTAGATGTAATCGTAGACCCGCGGGGCTAGGCGCACAATCTCGGTGCCCGGCTCGTCATTGTGGCTCAGGCTGGTGCTGCCCTCGGGGTCCCAGGAGACGATGTGCAGCAGGCGCCGCTTTGCTTCCTCGCCGAAGCGGCGATCGCCGCTCAGCAGGTAGGCCTCAGCACACAGCATCATGCCGCGCATGAAGGGTCGGGTGGTGCGGAAGGTGCGCGTGTAGGCCGGGCCCCACTCCTCGCCGGTGGGCAGGAAGTCCGGCTCGGGCAGCAGCGGCTCGCCGAGGTAGCGCTCGCAGGAGGCGAGGAAGCGAGTGAGCTGCTCCTTCAGCTCGCCCTGGCCCAGATCCCGCAGCCGAGGCAGGCGCTCCGGGGTCACCCACATCCGCGGCCGGGAGCGCGCGGCGCGCGCGATCACCTCCTCGACCTCTGGGAAGGGGACCTCCACCGCGTCCGGCGCGATGGTGAACCGCCAAGTCGGGCCGAACGCCTCTCCCACTCCGTCGCCCGCATCGCAGCCCACTCGCCAGTACCACACGCCCGCCGCGAGGGGCTCCCGCAGCACCCGAACGGTGGCCGGCCGCGGGGTGTAGGTGAACTCGCGCTCCCCAACCCACGGGAGGGCCGCGCGAACCGTGCGCGGCGTCATCGGCTCACGGATGGTGACAGTGGAGGCGTCGCCGAACTCCGGGTCGCGCCCGTACTGCAGGAGGTAGTCGCTCATCCCCTCCACCGGTAGCCAGACGAACACCGGCGGGTTGGTGGTGAGCCGCTGGCCGTCGCGGGGCGCGCGGGTCACCTGGTAGGGTGCGGGGGGCGGGTCGAGTTGGCGTTGAACCTCCATCCTTCTCTCCTCGATGTTCGGCAGGGCCGCCCCGCCATAGCCGGTCGCCGCGAGGGCGAGGGTGGCGCAGGCGGCTATGCACAGGGCACGCATCATCCCCTCCTGGGTCCTCGGCGCGGCGCGCCGACGGGCCGCCGCCCGGACCTCTTCTCCTCCGCTGGGGGAGGTCCTCCGGGATACAGGCGGGAATGGGCGGCGTCTGCCCTCCGGCCCACTTCAGGGCCGCGGTGGGGGTCAGGCGGCGCAGGCGACGGAACCTGGGGAGCGGGGAAAGCAGCATGGTGGCGAGGGTGAGGGCATGGTCGTGAGATGGGTGCAGGTCAGGACGACGGGCTCGAACCACGCCGCCTGGGTTGGCGGAGGGCAGAGCGGGGCACCGGAGGCTGCGGAAGGAGCGCCGGTGGGGCCCGCGGAAGCCAAGTTGGAGAACGGCCCGGCGCGCCCTTCAGCGGGGCCCTCCCCGGGACTAAGCAAGGAGCCGACCCATGAGGATGTGCTTCGACACCGACTGGCGCTTTCACCTCGGCGAGGAGCCTACGACGTTCTGGTCCGAGTGGCTGAAGCGCAGCTACGACGACGCGGCCTGGCGCCGCCTGGACGTGCCGCACGACTGGAGCATCGAGCTGCCGCGCGACCCTAAGAGCCTGAACGGCTCGGAGGGCGGCTTCTTCGTGGGCGGGGTGGGATGGTACCGGAAGCGCTTCGATGTGCCGAAGTCGTGGGAGGGGAAGCGGGTGGCGGTCACCTTCGACGGGGTGTTCAAGAACGCCGAGGTGTGGGTGAACGAGGGCTACGTGGGCCGGCATCCCTACGGCTACGCCAGCTTCACGATGGACATCACCCAGTACCTCGAGGTGGGCGCCGAGAACCTGCTGGTGGTGCGGGTGGACAACTCCGCGCCGAGGCACAGCCGCTGGTACTCCGGCTCCGGCATCTACCGCCACGTGTGGCTACTGGTGCGCGACCCGCTCCACATCGCAGACGGCGGCATTTACGTGACGACGCCGGAGGTCTCGGCCGAGTCGGCGGTGGTGCGGCTCGAGGCGACGGTGGTCAACGAGTCGCCGAAGGGACGCCGGGCGGCTGTGCGGTGGGTCGCGCTGGGGCCGGAGGGCGAGGACTGTGGGGCGAGGGAGGCGGAGGCCGAGCTGCCCCCGGGCGCGCGGCACGTCTTCGTCGCCGAGCTGCCCGTCGCCAACCCCCGCCTGTGGTCGCCCGATCACCCGTGGCTGTACCGGTTGCGCACGGAGATAAGCGCAGGCGGGGAGGTCGTGGAGGCGGAGGACACGAGCTTCGGCATCCGCGAGATCCGGTACAGCGCGACCGAGGGCTTCGTGCTGAACGGCGAGCCGCTGACGATGCGCGGGGGCTGTGTGCACCACGACTGCGGGCCGCTGGGGGCGATGTCCATTGATCGGGCGGAGGAGAGGAAGGTCGAGCTGCTCAAGGCGAGCGGGTTCAACGCCGTGCGGTGCGCCCACAACCCGCCGGCCTCGGCCTTCCTCGACGCCTGCGACCGGCTGGGAATGCTGGTGATAGACGAGGCTTTCGACAACTGGCGAGAGCGGGCCACGCCGACCGACAACCACCTGGTGTTCGATGACTGGTGGGAGCGCGATCTCGACAGCATGCTCTACCGCGACCGCAACCACCCGTGCATAGTGATGTGGAGCATCGGCAACGAGGTGAAGGAGCGCGGGCTCCCCTGGGGTGCGGGCCTGGCGCGGCGTCTTGCCGAGCGGGTGCGCGCGGTTGACCCGACGCGGCCGGTGACCTCGGCTGTGAATAACTGGCCGGACTGGGAGCGGGTGGACGCCTTCTTCGCAGAACTGGATGTCTGCGGGTACAACTACCTGGTGGATCGGTATGAGGCCGACCACGAGCGGCACCCGGATCGCATCATAGTGGCGACGGAGACGTTTCCGAGCAAGGCCTTCGAGTACTGGCGGGCGGCGGAGCGTCTGCCCTACGTGGTGGGCGACTTCGTCTGGACCTCCATGGACTACCTCGGCGAGGCCGGCATTGGGGGCAGTTGGATCGAGGGGGAGGCGGACGCCCCGGCCCCCGGAGGTTGGCTGCCCGGCTGGCCCTGGCACCAGGCCTTCTGCGGCGACCTGGATATCTGCGGCTGGAAACGCCCTCCCTCCTACTACCGCGATATCCTCTGGGGGCAGAGTGACGCCCTCTACATCGGCGTCCACACCCCGGTGCCCGAAGGCGCGAAGGTGCAGCGCATGGACTGGGGCTGGCCGGATGTGCAGGCCCACTGGACGTGGCCCGGCATGGAGGGGAGAGAGGTGGTGGTTGATGTCTACTCCGCCTGTGATGAGGTGGAGCTTCTCCTCAACGGCCGGCCAGTGGGTAGGAAGGCGCTAAGCGAAGAGGATCGGCTTATCGCGTCTTTCACGGTGACCTACGAGCCGGGGACGCTCGCAGCAGTGGGCTACCGGGCGGGGGCGAAGGTGGCCGAGCAGTCACTTGTCACCTGCGGCCCGGCGGTCGGCCTCCGCCTTGTGCTCGACCGCAACCCCATCCGGGCGGATCGAAACGACCTTGCCTATGTGACGGTGGAGGCCGTGGACGCGGAGGGCCGGCCTGCGCCGACCGCGGATCACGTTGTCTACTTCACGACGGCTGGCGTGGGGCACATCGCCGCCCTCGGGAGCAACAACCCGCGGCACACGGAGGCCTACCGAGGCAACCGCCACCGGCTCTTCCGCGGCCGCTGCCTCGTCATCCTCAGGCCCGACGGGGACGCTGGGGACATCCACCTGCGCGCCCAAGCCGACGACCTCGCCCCGGCCGAAGCTGTCGTCGCGGCCCGGCCCTGCCCGCAGGCCTAGGCGGGTCGGCGACGTCGTGCGGGCGGCGCGCTAAGCGGTCGAGCCTTCCATAGTTATCGCCGGGAGGCGCGTTGTTGACGCCCCCGGTCGGCGGGTGGCTTGCACCGTCGGGCGTGGCGCGCACCCCTTGCTTGCGAGCCTGTCCGTAGGCTTGCTGCCTGGCGGTATGTGAGGCACGCCTCTGTGTGCCACAATGCGGTGTGAGTCTCCCCGCCGGAGGTGGTTCGGCCTGCTCGGCATGAGCACAGCAGCTGCGCGTCTGACCGCAGTGGTCGGTGGCGCGAGCGGCACGCGCCTCTGCCACTACAACGCCCTCGGCCAGCGGATGCACGGCGGCGCCTGGGGGTACACCGCGGACCCCTCGGGGCTGCTGCAGCTCGGCCCACCGCGTCCACTGGCCCGAGCCGGGCCGCTTCCTCCAGCAGGACCCCACCGGCGAAGGGATGAACTGGTATATGTATGTGGGGAACAACCCGGTGGTGTGTGGCAGGCCGGGAAGGCCCGGTGTGGTTCGTGCGAGCCGATGCGCGAGCGGCGCGGGGTGATGGGGGACAGCGAGAGGAGATGGCCCGTCAGGGCGGCAAGCCAACGCTGTGCCGGCCGACGCGCTCCGGGCGGCTGTCTGCGGCGCCGGCCCCGCGTGGAGCGGGGAGCGGTGATATCACGGGCTGGCTCTGGTTGGGCGCGGCTGATGCCCAACCGAAAAGCGGGTCGAGTGGACGGAAGACCCGCCGCGCCGGAGGGCGCCTTGAGCGCCATCGGCGTCGGTGCACTTTGACGCACCGCGCCCCCGCTCCCTGGCCCCTTGGGACAGCCGCGCCGCGAGCGCATGCATCATCGGCGCGCAGCCGGGCCGGGGGTGATGGAGGGGAGGCGTGAGGCTGGCGACGATCATCCGATATGCCCGGCCCCGGATCGCGGCCCAGAGTCGGGCCGGGTGGTGTCCGGTCTGTGGGCGCCGGACGGTGTTCGTCGTCGTGCACCCCGAACGGATTCGGGAGGATGCGCGCTGCCTGTGGTGCCGCAGTCTCGCGCGCAACCGTTACGTCGCCCTCTGTGCAGTCGAGTGCTTCGCGGGCCGGGGGATCCGCTCGCTGAAGGATTTCGCCTGCGTCGCCGACCTCCGCGTCTACAACCTCGCCGCGCAGGGCTGCTTCGTTCGGGTATGGGGCGAGGCCCCTAACATCACGTGCTCGGAGCATCTTGAGAGAGGTCTAAGTGGTGAGGTATGCGATAGGGTGTTGTGCCAGGACGTGGAGCGGCTGAGCTTCCCGGATGAGTCCTTCGATCTGGTGCTGTCGGAGGAAGTGTTCGAGCACGTCCGCGATTGGCGGAGAGGAATGCGCGAGGTCCTCCGGGTGCTAAGGCCCGGGGGTCATCACGTGTTCTCGGTTCCGCTCCACCTGAACGAGCCGACGAGGGACCGCTTTGCGCGGGGAGATGGAGACGTCTGCCTATTGCCGGCAGAGTACCACGGTGACCCAATTAGAGGCCGGTCGGTGGTCCAGACATCGTTCGGCTACGACGCAGGCGCGCTGGTGGCGGAACTGGGATTCGAGGTCAGGTTGCGGATCGCCTCGTACGCTGAGCAGGTCAGGTACGGCGTGTTCGGCAGCTACACCTTCATAGCCAGGAAGCCGGGGGGAAACTGACCGCCGCCTCTCAGCCAGCCGAGGGCGTTGCCGGTAGGCCGCCGGATGCGGGTCGGGGAGGAGTGCCGGGGGCGGCGTCTAGGAAACAGGAGGCCAAGAGCCGGCCGAGAGGGGGTACGGTGATGATAGAGACCCGACTGCGGGGCGCCAGCGCCCTGGCGAATGGAAGGCGCTGGTCGGGGGAGCGAGAAGACTACGGGCCGCGGCAGGCGCCGCGAGTGAGGGCGGCCGGTTGGCTGGTGGTTGCGCTGGCCGCTCTGATGTTGCACGCGCCGGGGTGTGAGCGACTGGGAAGGAGGCTGGCCATGGGCGAGGACAGACAGGGCATGTCGCCGCAGGGTGAGGAGGAGATCCTGGCCGGGGCGGCCGAGCGCATCGCGCGCTACCGGAAGGCCGACGGCGTGGTCGAGGTGCGCGACGGGGAGGGCAACCCGGTCGCGGGCGCGGTGGTCAAGGTCGAGCAGGTGCGGCACGCGTTCCTCTTCGGCTGCAACGCCTTCCCCCTGCTGCAGTACCAGGACCCCGAGCAGGAGGCGACCTACCAGCGCAAGTTCACCGCCCTGTTCAACTACGCCACCCTAGGCTTCTACTGGGGATTCTACGAGCGAGAGCCGGGGCGCACCCGGGAGGAGCAGTTGCGGCAGCAGGCCCGGTGGCTCCGGGAGCGGGGGATCGAGACCAAGGGGCACCCCCTGATCTGGTACGAGGTCTTCCCGCGATGGGGTCCGTCGGACCCGGATCAGGCGCGGGAGCAGTCGCGCGCCCGGGTGGTCGAGATCGTCTCCGGCTTCCGGGGGCTGGTGGACCGCTGGGATGTCGTCAACGAGGCGACCTCCGTCCCCACCCAGTTCAGCAACGGGGTGGCGGAGTGGTTCAGGCGGGACGGGGCCGTGACCGTGGTCTCGGAGGCGCTGGCGTGGGCGCGCGAGGCCGGCCCGGAGGCGCAGCTCATCTACAACGACTACAACGTGAGCCCCGCCTTCGAGCAGCTCATCGCCGACCTGATCGCGGCCGACGCGCCGATGGACGCGATCGGGGTTCAGAGCCACATGCACGGGGGCGAGTGGCCCATTGCCCGGGTATGGGAGGTGTGCGAGACCTACGCGCGCTTCGGCCTGCCGCTGCACTTCACCGAGGTCACCGTGGTGTCAGGTGAGCACGGCTGGGAGCGGCCCCAGCCCTGGCCCACTACGCCGGAGGGCGAGCGGCGCCAGGCCGACTACGTCGCCAGCCTCTACACCACCCTCTTCTCACACCCCGCGGTGGAGGCCATCACGTGGTGGGACCTCATGGACGGGGCCTGGCAGGGCGCGCCCGCGGGGCTGCTGCGGGCGGACTTGTCGCCGAAGCCGGCCTATGAGCGGCTGCTGGAGCTGGTGAAGGGCGAATGGTGGACGAGCGTCGAGCTGACCACCGGGAGCGACGGGCGGGCCGCCTTCCGCGGATTCCTGGGCGACTACCGGGTCACCGTGGTCGCCGCTCCGGGCGAGGTCACCGGTGAGCTGGCACTAGCGCGGGACGCCGAGAACCGGTTGCGGGTGGTCGTGGAGTAACGCCTCCGGAGCGCGCGGGATCAGGGCTCGAGAGAGAGCGCCTGCTTGCGATAGCGGCCCGGGGTGGTGCCGAAGTGCTTGACGAAGCTGCGGTGGAGGTGGCTGGCGTCGGCGAAGCCCATCTCGTGGGCGATCGCGTCCTCGGGCAGCTCGGTGGTCAGGAGGCGGTTGGCGACGTGTGAGAGCCGCGCACGGAGGCAGAAGCGGCCGAAGCTGACGCCCATGGCCTGGCGGAACACGCGCTTGAAGTGGGTGACGCTGTAGCCGCAGGCCGTAGCCGCCTCGGCCAGTGTGACCCGGGGCGCCAGCCGAGACTGCACCATCTGGAGCGCGGGCACCACGCGCGGCAGCGCCCCGAGCGGCGAGCTGTCGGCGCCCAAGCCGACGTCGGGGTGGTGTCGGACACGGTCGAGGATGAGCAGGATGCGCAGCAGGTCCAGCCGCACCGCGGCCTCACACCCCCGCGGCTGGTCCTGCACTTCCTGGGCGATGGCCTCCCCCAGAGCCGCGATCTCCGCCTGCGCTCGCTCCCCGGTGGCCTGCGGGCGCTGCGCAGGAGGCAGGGCGAACAGGGTCAGCCAGGACACCTCGCCCACCCGCTCCTCGCCCAGGAACTCGGGCAGGAAGATGACGACCACCTCCCGCGTGCCCAACCTGGGTACGCGCGCGCCGTGCGGCTCCCACATCGCGTGCAGCCACACCTGCCCGCGGGTCAGGCGCACGAGCCCGTTCATGGTGGAGCGGGCCTGCTCACCCGCCAGGACGACGCCGACCTCGAAGCCCCGGTGCACCTCGACGATGGGCCTCCAGCCCAGGCTGGCGGCGTTTCCGTAGTCGAGCAGGAAGGTCGCGAAGCGGCGCCCCTCGTCAACGAGCGCCCCGAGGACCCCGTCCGGCAGCGGGCCCTCGATGAACTCCCTTACGATGGGGGCATCTTGAGGCGGCGTGTCCATTGGTCTCATTGTACAACCTGCTGGCCCTCCTGTCCAATGACCCCCTGGCCCGCTGAGCGTAGAATGGCCCCCGGCACAGACAAGGCCCGAGGGCCCGAGGGCGGCGCGCGGAGCGGTCGGCGGCTGGGCCCTGGCTGAGGAGGTGAAGGACGCGCGGCTCGGGCCAGCGACTGGCGCAGGACGAGCAGCTGGAACGTGCTGGCTGGTGTGGAGGCCCTCTCCCCCAATCGCCTGAGGAGGTGAACGGTCAGGATGACGGTGCGACGACGCAAGGGATTCACGCTCATCGAGCTGTTGGTGGTCATCGCGATCATCGGGATCCTGGCGGCTATGGTGTTCCCGGTCTTCGCGCGCGCCAGGGAGTCGGCCCGCAGGGCCGTCTGCCTCTCGAACATCAAGAACATCGGCCTCGCCATCCAGATGTACCTGGCGGACTACGACGACACCGGGCCTCCGAACGAGCACCGCCCGGAGGTTCTGGCCTACTTCAACACCGGCCCCGGCGGCATGGGCGCCATGGAGGACTGTGACGCGGCCAGGGGCATCCCCTACCGGGCCAATCCGTTCCTGCGCTGGCCCGTGATCCTCGACCCATACATCCGCAACCGCGACGTCTGGCGATGCCCGAGCGCCCGCCTGATCAGCGGGGCGAACTGGATCACGCCGACCTATGGCCCCGACGGATGGCTGGGCCACTATCAGGCCAACGAAGGTGACTGGGGCCAGGGCATCGGCGGTCCGTGTGACGGCGGAGTGTTCCCCCCGGGATGGGGCGGTGACATCACCGACTCGTTCCTGCAGGGGCGGGATTACTCCGCCAGAGGCGGATTCCCGCCGGGCACGTTTGTCCAGGGCTACGCGGTGAACACGCGCGGCGAGCAGGGCGCGGGCTTCAACGAGAGGAAGCTGAGCTGGGTCAACGACGCGGCCTGGTTCCCGGTGGTGGCCGACGGAGGGGCGCTGATCCAGGAGATGCGAGTGGCCACCCTGGTCATCCCAGACCTGTGCAACGTCGGCTGCGCTGGCGAGGCGTGCTGGATGGCCGACTGGGAGAACTGCCCGTGGAGCCAGGAGTGCGGCGCGCACCCTGAGATCAAGACCGACCCGCAGGTCTTCGACCGCAACACGCGCCACCTAGGCGGCGTGAACATCGGCTTCCTCGATGGGCACGCCAGGTGGCTCCCCTCGCGGCGGGTCCTGGACCTGGCGCCGAAGAACGCGTGCGGATGCTGGGGCGGCGGGCTCGTCGGCGGGCAGCTCGAGGGCATCTGGCCCGGGGCCCCGACGACTGTGGGCATGGACGGCACCTCGCCCAGCGGAGTCCCCTCCGGCCAGTGCCCCGGCGACGTGTGGGGCTGCAACCAGCCCTGCCTGTACTAGCGAGGCACCTCCGCCTCCCCCGGCCGCCCTTGCTGAGGGTCCCGGGGAGATGCTGCGAGAACCCGTGCGGAGCGCCTCTTGGCGCTCCGCACGGCTGTACCCCGAGGCCGGCCCGCGGCGAGCCGTGCGCAGGCCCCGCCTCGACGCCGCCGTGACCGCAGGGAGGAACCTGGCATGAAGTGCGACGAGCTGCCGCCGCTCTTCCAACCGACCGCTGGCAACCTGGCGCTCCTGCTGATCGTGGACAGCCGCCTCCCCACGCGCTCCGAGGTGGAGCCTGCCATCCTCTCGGCCCTGGGCCATCTCGGGCTTCCCTACCAGCTGCGCGACCTCGCCGATGGGGCCCTCACGGGGCAGGAGCTGGCGGGCCGGCCGCTGGTCGTGCTGGGTCAGCAGGGGCTCGGCAGGGCGCTTGGGGAGGGAGGCGCGCGGGTGCTCCTTGAGGCGCTGTCGGGGGGAGTCGGCCTGGTCAGTTTCGACTCCTCGCTGGAGGGCTACGGGCCCGAGTTCCTGCGCGCGCTGGAGCTGGCGCCCCGGGGCGGACCGGCGCCCTCTCACGTCTTCCGGGTGTGCGCGGCCGACCACTGGATCACGGGGACGCGCGCGGTGGGCGAAGAGGTGGAGGCCGTCGAGCCAGTGCCGGTCGAGTCGGTGGCGGCCGGCGGAACTCCGCTGCTGGCCACCGGCAACGGGCGCTGCGTGCTGTGCGTCGGCCGGCACGGCCGCGGCCGCTATGCCTACTGGGCCGCGCCGCCGGCCCTTTGGCTTCAACGCTGCGTCGGCCACGCCCAGGGACTCGACGATCTGTTCTGGAAGTGCCTTGTGTGGTGCGCGCGCAAGCCCCTGGTCATGAAGGCGATGCCGCCCTTCGTGACCGCGCGCATTGACGATGTCTGCGGCCTGCGGTCGCTCTGGTGGGTGCTGGCGACGTTCGGCGTCTCGGGCCGGCCGCTGCCGGAGCCGATCACCAGGCTGCTCTGCGACCCGCTCCCCGGCCGGCGTTCGACGGCCTGGGGCCTCCGCTATGTGGACGTGCTCAACGCGCACGGCTACATCCCGAACCTGGGCCTCTACCCCGACCAGCTCGCCGACCCCGATTGGGGGGTGCTGAAGGAGAAGAGCGAAGCCGGGCTCGCGGAGCCGTTCGCGCACGCCTTCTCCGATCACATCGCGGCCACCGGGGCGCGCACGGTGGACTTCATATACCAGAGCGGGCCCAGCTCGCCAGGGCGCTTCGGCGAGCCCTGGTCCCTGGAGGATCCGCCCGAGCGGGCGCGGCAGAAGTTCGCGCGCCTCGACGCCATCTGGGCGAAGCGCGGCATCCGGCCGGCCCGCAGCGTGAACAGCCACTGGCACAACCCGGCGCCCAGCGCGCTGCCGTTCCTGAAGGAGCGCGGGCAGACCTTCTTGATGTCGGGCTCGCTGTTTGGCATCAGCTTGATGGACTCCGAGGCCTACGAGTGGCGGATGGGGCCCTACGGCGCGACGGGGTCGTCCCGGTGGGGCAGGGCTGGCTGTGTGCTCGACTACCCGCCCATCCCCCCGGGCGTCCCGGGTGTCGCCACCGGCGACTTCCTGTGCGTCGAGAGCTCCTGGGGCCGGCGGGGCACGCGCGAGCACCGGGTCGAGGACCCGGGCGACTTCCTCTGCACCGAGTCCGTGTCCGACCCCGGCTCCGGCCGTCGGCGCAACAACATCGAGGTCGCCGCCCAACGGCTCGCCCAGCGGCTCCGCGTCGGGCTGGACAGCATGTTCTTCGGGCTGCTGATGACGCACGAGCAGCACCTCTCGGTGCTCACCGAGCCGGAGCTGGAGGCGCTCCTCTCGGAGGCCGACCGGCTCACCAGCAGCTATGAGAAGGAGTTCGTGGGCCACGATCACGTTGCGGAGTACGCGCAGGCGAAGCTCGAGAGCCACCTTGCGGAGGGGAACGTGGATGGGGCGGGCCGGGTCTCGCTGAAGCTGACGGGCCGAGCCATGGTCCCATTGAGGCTCTACGTGTTCCGGGATGAGGGGGAGCGGCGCCTCCACCGCTACCAGGAGGTCCCCGTCTTCGACGGCGAGGCCGAGGTGCGCCTCTGACACACCGGTCTGGGGCCGGGCGGCCCCGGGGGACGGCTAAGTCCACGGAAGGGAGCAGCATGCTGAGCGACAAGGACCGCCGGGAGGCGCTGAGGCGAGGGCTCTCCGGGCGCTGGCAGGCCGAGCCGATGCTCGGTGGCTACTGCGGCGAGGAGGAGATCGAGGCCGTGGTGGCCGCGATGCGTTCGTCCATGGACCCTGCGGTGGGATTCGGGTTCATCTGCGAGGAGATCGAGCGCTTTGAGCGCGCCCTCGCGGAGTACATCGGCGTCAAGCACGTGGTCTCCATCAACGGCGCAGGGGGCGGGCTGGACATGGTGGTGCGGTGCCTGGACCTGGGCCCCGAGGAGGAGGTCATCTGCCCGGCCATCAACTTCCGGGCGGCCCCCATGGCGGTGCTCGGCGCGGGCGCCCGGCTCGTCCTGTGCGAGGTGGACCCGGTGACCCTTTGCGCGGACCCCAATGATGTGGAGAGGCGCATTACGCCGCGGACGCGCGCGATCCTGCCCACTCACATGAACGGGATCTCGGCGGCCATGGACGATCTGCTCGCCCTGGCGGAGCGCCACCCCCACCCCGTCCACGGCCCGATCAAGGTGATCGGTGACGCCGCGCGGGCCCTCGGTGGAGGCTACCGGGGCACCAAGGTGGGCAAGAAGGGGTGGATGAACGTCTTCAGCTTCCACACCATGAAGAACATGACCACCCTCGGAGAGGGAGGCGCCATCACCACCGACGACGACGCGATCGTAGGCCGCCTGCGCGAGATCCGGCAGTTCGGCGGCACCCACTGGGGCTCCAACTACAAGATGACGAAGCTCCAGGCCGCGGTGGGCCCGATCCAGCTCCGGCGCCTCGAGGGCTTCATCGCCGCCAGGCGGCGCCTCGCGCAGGCCCGCAACGAGATGCTGGAGGGTTGCCCTCACCTCACCCTCCCGGCCGAGCCGAACGGCTACGAGCACACCTACTACCTCTACACCCTCCTGGTGCCGCGTGAGTGGGCCGGTGGGCGGCGGGATCGGCTGATCCGCCTCCTGAAGGAGGAGTACCGGCTGGACTGCGGGGTGTACAACCGGCCGGTGCAGCAGGAGGTCCCCTTCATCGCCCGCCACACCGAGGGGCAGGAGCTTCCCCTGTCGGACGAACTGGGGGGCCGCATCATCTGTCCTCCGATCCACCCGTATATGTCGGAGGAGGATAACGCCTACATCGCGGCTGCGGTCTGGGAGGCGGTGGCGCGCATCGAGAGGGGGGAGTAGCGCGCCCACCGCCCGGACGGTTCGTCCGTCGGGCCACACCACGCGGAGCGCAGGGCAGCAGTGCACAGCAGCGGAGGCCGCCGGCCGCGGAACCAGACCGAACGAGGGGTGAGCGGGCGTGCGGTGCTACTCGGCGCTGCGCTCGTGCCCCTCAACGTGCTGTTCCTCGTGGCGGCCCTCTGGCGGTGGGGATGGTTCACCGGGCAGAACTCCCTCTTCCCCAACGCCGTCGCCGTACTGTTCTTGCTGGCGGCGGCAAACGAGGTTGCCAGGCGAAGGCGCCCTCACCTTGCGCTCACCGCAGGCGAGCTCCTCACCGTCTACCTCATGGTGGTGACGAGCACGGGCCTGACGTGCTCGCTCTGGCACTTCGGGGGGGCGCTCGCCGGCGGCATCAGTTACCCTTTCTGGTTCGCGACCGAGGAGAACGGGTGGATGACGCTGGTATGGCCCTTCCTGCCCGAGTGGCTCACGGTCCGCGGCCAGGCGGCGCTGGAGGGATACTTCCTGGGCGGCGGTTCGCCCTACCGGTGGGCGGTAGTTCGCGCCTGGGGCGGCCCCGCGCTCTGGTGGGCGGCCTTCCTCGGGGTCCTGCTGTGGGTGTGCCTCTGCCTGAACTCGATCGTGCGCAGGCGGTGGGCCGACGAGGAGAAGCTCGCGTTCCCCATCACGGTTTTGCCGGTCCAGGTGGCCGACGAGCGCTTCGGGCTGCTGCGCAACCGGCTCTGGTGGTCGGCGGTGGCCTTCTCGGGGGGCCTGTGGTTGTGGAACATCGCGAGCGGGCTGATCCCGAGCCTGCCGGGCATCCCGCTCCACATAGACTACTCGAGCTATGTGGAGAATGCCCACCCCTGGAACTCCATCCGCCACAAGATGCTGGGCTGGTCGCCCGGCTCGATCGGCCTCTGCTACCTCATGCCGCTCGATCTGGCGTTCTCTCTGCTCGTGTTCGACCTGCTGTGGGTGGCCGAGTACCTGCTGTCGGCCCACCTCGGCTGGTCGGTGAGCCCCCGTGCCGGCTTCCCATACGGCGACTATCAGGTGGCAGGCGGCTTCATCGCCATCGGCGCCTCGGTGCTGTGGCTCGACCGCGCGTACCTGCTGGCCGTCCTGCGCCGGGCGCTTGGGCTAAGCTCGCCCCTGCGCGATGAGGGGGAGGCGCTGCGCTACTCGGCGGCCACCCTCGGCGCCGTGGTCGGGCTGGTGTGGCTCTGGTGGTTCCTCACCCGCGGGGGCATGTCGGCCGCGGTGGCCGTCGTCTTCCTGGGGCTCTACCTCCTGATGGTCCTGGTACTCTCTCGGCTGCGCGCTCAGCTGGGGCCCCCCAGCCACCAGCTCTATGGGGCCACCCCCGACTGGATCCTCCGCACCGCCGTCGGAGGGCGGGTTCTCGGGCCCCAGAACCTCGGCATGTTCGCCCTGCTCAACCCATTCCTGAAGCAGCAGAGCAACCACCCGGCCCCCAGTCAGCTCGAGGCCCTGAAGATGGCCGAGGGCGGCCGCATGGAGCGCAGCCGCATCGGCCTGGTCCTGGTCCTGGTCGTGCCGGCCACCATCATCTGTTACTTCTGGGCGAACCTGCACATCGGCTTCCACACCGGCCTCGCCACCGGCAACACTCACCACTCGAACCTGCTCATCCCGCGGTGGAGCACCGACGCCCTCGCCGCCGAGGTGCGCGATCCCGTCGGCCCCAACCTGCCCGGCGCCATCGCCATGGGCTTCGGCTTCGCGCTCACCTCCCTGCTGATGGCGCTCAAGCTCCGCCTCCACTGGTGGCCGCTCCACCCCGTCGCCTTCCCCCTCGCCATCGCCGATTCCATCCTCGAGCTGACGGCAGCGATCTTCATCACCTGGCTTGTCAAGTCGCTGCTGCTCCGCTACGGGGGCCTGCGCGCACACAGGATAGCGCTCCCCTTCTTCCTCGGGCTCATCGCCGGGGAGAGCACCGTCTACTTCCTGCAGATGGTAGTGTGGCAGGTGTTCAACCTCACCTGAGCGGGGGTCGCCCGGTCAGGGCAGGCTGAAGCAGACCGCCGCCGCGTTCCAGTTGAGCGAGTGCCACTCGGCGGCTACCGCGCCCGGCTTGGACGCGCGCGTCGGGCGCACTCGCCCGAAGGCCCGCTCCGGCTCCCGCAGGCTCTCCCAGCCCCACCAGGTCACCAGCGGCCAGCTCACACCCTCGCCCTCGGCGGGGGCCGGCCAGGTCACCATCACCGCCTGTGTCAGGCAGACCGTCGCACCCGGCGCCTCGCGCTCGACGCCCACGGTGAACGGGACCGGGGGGCCGGGAGGGATGATGCGCTCCAGGCGCGCAGGCCGGCTCGTCCGCAGCACCGAGATGCAGCTCGCGATCACGCCGGAGGGAGGCCCGGTGAACTGGTCGGGGGTCGCCACCTGGGCCAACTCGGCCGGGCTCTCGTCCAGCAGGAGCGAGCGGAGCTGAAGCAGCGAGGGGAGGATGTGGGACTCGTTGTGCCAGCGTCGCTCCCTGGGCAGTCGCTCCAGGAGTAGGTCCAGCTCGCGCCTCGCATCGGCGCGGAGGTGGTCGCGGTAGAAGCGCGCCACGTCGGCCTCGCTGAAGCGCACCCACCGGTTCGAGTACTGCCGCTCGCCGTGGACCCAAGGGTAGGTGGGCCCATCTATGCGCCACCCCTCCATCCCTCCCCACACGTTCGTGAGGTACACCTCCTCGGGCATGGGCTCGGTCGTGTGCCAGGGCTGACGCACGCGGAAGTACTGCGCGCCGCGCTGCTTGACGAAGTGGTGCACCAGCTCCCGCGCGAAGATCGAGCAGGCATAGGCGTAGGTGTCCAGGTCGCCGACGCCGTAGGCCAGGCGGGCAAGCGCGAGCGCGGGGGCGGCCTGGTCGCCCATCTCCACCAGGGACTCCCGACCGAACGAAGTCCAGCGCACCTCGGCGCCCGTGCAGAAGAGCCTCCTGACGAGGTCCCATCGCTCGGCGATCAGCTCCCAGTCGCCGCTGTGGTGGGCATAGGCCCAGAGCGTGACCAGCAGGTTCGAGCTGAACTTGCCGGCGTCGCCGAGGATCCCCCAGGAGCCGATGCCCGGCCCCTCGAGGATCAGGTAAGTGCGGCCCGACCCGGCGGGATACTCCCGCTCGATGAACCGCTCGGGCGCCAGCACGTCCTCGCGGAAGTACTTCCCAAGGGAGCCGATGGCCCGTCGGCGGGTCTCCTCGTCGTAGTAGGGCAGCCCCTTGGCGTACCACCGGTCGCCCATGATCGCCCAGCAGAAGTTGTGCATGCCGCCGTGGTCGTGGATATACCCGTCGGCGCGCGGGAACTTCTCCCGCGCCACCGCCTGCAGCCGCGCGAGCGCCGCCGCCACCGTGGGATGCGCGTCGATCTGAGGCGGATCCGCCGCCTCCGCCTGGTGGACGTACTGAAGGACAGGCAGGTGGATGTCGTAGTAGTCCACCCCCTCGCAGCCCATGTAGGGGCCGAACGGGGTCAGTAGCTCGGGGTCGGTCACCGGGACAGAGAACTGGACCGGGAAACCGCCCAGGTGATGGGCGAGCGCGAGCGGAGGGCTGATCGGGGCCAGCTTCAGAGGGGGCGTCCCCCACTCGTCGGGGATGGTGATCCACTCGAAGCGCTGGCGGATGGTGACCGTGTCCGCGGCCCGGTCGACGCGGAAGCTGTCCTCGCAGTAGATCGGGAACTCCCGCGAGACCCGCGCCCAGTAGCGAAGGCGCGCGAGCACCTCCTCGGGCAGCCCTGACTCCCACTCCCACGTGCGGATCGCGCGATCGCCGTTCCACGAGGCCCCAGATGGGCCGAGGTCGTCCCACCGCCACCGGTAGTACTCGTAGGCCAGGGGCACGCGCCGGTAGAGGGCCGGCCCCTCGCGGACCCACTGCGGCGGCTTGTAGTACCCGTAGAGTGGCATCAGGGCCGCATGCCCGGCCGCGCCGTCGAACTCGAGGAGCAGCCCCTCGCGGTCGAGCGCGATGCTCCGCGGGCGCCGCTGCAGGAAGACCGCCCACGGGCTGTCCCACTCCGGCCTCCCCTCCGCGCCCGCGAACCACACGAGCACCCAGCACTCGCTCATCGCGGAGGCGCCTGCCCGCTCGCCCCGGCGCACGATGTGCGCGCCCTCCCCCTCCGCGAAGGCCGCAAAGGTCGGCCCGCCGACCTCCAGCTCCGCGAGGTCGGCGAAGAACGCGAGGTAGTCGGTACCCGAGCGATAGAGCGTCATCGGGCTCAGCTCAGTGGACACGAAGAAGAACGGGGCCTCCCGCCACGACTCGCCGGCCGACCCCATGGGACGGGCCGGGCGCGGCGCCTCGGCGGGTGCAGCACAGGGGGCGAAGACGAGTGCGACCACGATCGCGAACAGCCGCGAGCTTCTCACAGCGGTCTCTCCTCCGGCCTCGCCGCGGGTGGCCCGAGCCCCGCCCCGCTCACTCAGCGGCGATCTCGTAGTACAGGCAGGCTCCCCGCGGCCCTCGCGTGTCGGTCTTCACCACGAGCGCGCCGTCCTCCTCGGCCGACTCCAGGCGGGCGATGCGTCTCCCCGACACGTCGAGCGCCCACACGTGGAGCTCCGAGGCGTGTTCGCTCGCGAGAGAGACGGCCGCGGTGCTTCGGCGCACGAGGTGGGGAAGGTCGCCCCAGGCCTCGAGGACCCAGCGCGCTCGGTCGCCGAAGCGAGCGCCCGAGTTCTGTAGGTCGGTGAGGTGGACCAGGAGCAGCCGGCGGCTGCTGGCTGCCGGCTGGCCGTCGAGCGACGATATCCAGAGCGCGCCGCCCCAGCGGGCGAACTCGCACAGGTTCGCGAACGCGCGCTCGCTCACCGGCACGAGCATCTTGAGGTTGCCGGCCCGGCCCTCGCCCTCACCGAACACCTCCTGGGCCTTGACGGGCCGGGAGCCGCGAGCACAGCGAACGGGGACCCGTCGGCCGAGAGTGAGACGGCTCCGTTGGCGGCGACCGTAGCGCGGGCGGGGCCGCCCTCCGCCATGCCGCACGAGACCATCGCGCCGACGTCCATGGCGGCGCAAGAGATGATGGGCAACCGGCCGCTTCGCGCTGCGCCGCGTGCTGGCCCACCGCGCGCCGATATGGAGGCCTCGTGTCTGGGACACACACCGCCAGGCTAGCAGCAGCGCGACTGCGCGGTCATTGCAGGTAAGGCCTCTGATCTTGTAGGATTGGACCACGCCATGGACGCGGCGCACCGGTCCACCTCGCGTACGTCGGCGCTCTGGGCCGCCTGGAGCCTGTCTGACGCCGCTCTCGGCGGCGCGCAGGGCCCTGTCTCCGGCCCCTGCGGGAGACCCGCGAGGCAGAGGTCACGGCTCGTCCTGGTCGAAGCCCACGCGGCGGAGCGGCCGCGCCCGTAAGGCGCTGCTCGTGGCAGGCAGCTACCTGGAGCATGCCGGCCTGACTCTGTGCGAGGGCGACGGCCCTGCGACCCAGCCGCTGCGGTTCGAGGAAGGAGTATGAGAGGCGCCAGCCCCCAGGCGATGTCAGGCGCTCGAGAGCAGAGCGGTCGCGTTGCCGCCGAGCACGAGCTGCGCCGGAGTGGGGACGGGGAAGCACGTCTCGAAGAGGTGCTTCCAGAAGTGCACGCGCTCTTGCCAGAGCCGGATGCGGCGCCGCCGCTCGGCCTCCTCGTCAGTGTGGAGCATGAGGTCGGTGCCGAGCAGGAGCTGGCCGGCGAGGCCGTAGGTGGTGACGGCCCGGGCGACGGCGTCGAGGATGAGCCCCGTGTAGCCGCTCACATCGAGGGAGAAGTTGGGGTGCGTGTAGGCCATCGCCAGCGCGGCCTCGCAGTGGGGGAAGCCCAGGTGGGCCCCGATGACCCTGAGCGAGGGGAATGCCTTGATGACGACATCGAGGCGCTCGACATGCTGCCAGTCGGTGGAGCGGGAGCGCTGGCTCGCGGCCAACGGGTAGTGGTCGAGGGTATCGGCCCAGGCCTGGCCGGTGTGGAAGACGATCGGCATCCCGAGCTGGGCCGCGCGCTCGTAGATCGGGAAGAAGGTCTCGTCGTCCCAGGGCCGAGGCGGGGTGTGAGCCTTGAGTGCGCGGAAGCCGCGCTCGCGCTGTCGGTCCACCCAGTCGGGGCCCTCGGCGAGGTTCAGGTAGCCGACGGGGACGACCGCGCCGGGGAAGGCGCGGGCCAGCTCGAGGATGACCTCGTCGTTGTCCCGGCGGCCCACCCAGCTCGTTATCGGCGCGGACAGGGCCCAGACCTGATCCACAAAGCCGAGGGAGAGCGCGAACTCGACATCGTGCGGGCCGAAGCTGTCCGGGAGGTGGCAGTGGGCGTCAACGATCGGCATGGTCGCTCCTCCGCATCGGGTGCGCCGGCCACTTCCCGCTCGACCGTCCGGGCTCCTGCCCGCCGGCTGGGGAACGGGAGCGCGCGCCGCCGAGGTCGTGTGAAAGGAGACTGACCCCGCCATGGGCTATCGTGCAGGGATCATCGGCTGCGGCGGCATCTCGTCGCACCACGCTGCGGCCTACCGGAATGACCGGAGGATGGAGCTGGTCGCGGCCGCCGAGCCGAGCGCGGAGCGCCGCGCCCGGTTTGCGGAGAAGTACGGCGTCCGAGTGTACTCATCGGCCGCGGACATGCTCGCCGAGGAGAAGCTCGACATCGTCTCGGTGTGCACGCCGCACCCCGATCACCGGGAGCCGACCGTGATGGCCGCCCAGGCCGGGGCCAAGGCCGTGCTCTGCGAGAAGCCGATCGCCCTGAACCTGGGTGATGCGGACGAGATGATCCGCACCTGCCGCGAGCGCGGCGTGCTCCTGGTCATCGGCCACCAGCGGCGCTTCCAGCCCGGCCACATCGCGATCGCGAAGCCGCTGCTGGAGGGGGAGATCGGGAAGCTCACGGACATCTGGTTCGACGTCCACCACTACGACCTCATGACCTGGGGCACGCACGCCGTTGACATGATCCGATGGTACAATGGCGACGCGCCGACGAAGTCCGTCTTCGGCCAGGTGGACATCTCGGTGGTGCACGAGCGGCACGGCGCGCCGGCCGAGGACTCGGCGATATCCCTCATCCACTTCGAGAACGGGCTGCGCGCGACGCTGGCCTGCGGGTCCATGGTGCCTCGGTTCAGCCAGGTGATCGCCGCCGAGGAGGGAGAGCTCCGGGTCGAGGGCGACCCCTCCGTGGCCCGCATCCGCAGGCAGTCGGATGTCTCCTGGCGCGAGATCCCGAAGCCCGCCCGCGAGGACTGGCAGGAGGGATTCGACGGGGAGGTGCGCGCGCTCGGCGACTCCCTCGAGACAGGCGCGCCGCACCCCCTGGCGGCCGAGGCCGCCCGCGAGGCCCTCGCCGTCATCATCGCCACCTACGAATCCTCGCGCCGGCGCCGCGTCGTGACCTTCCCGATCGAGGTGCCGGACAACCCATTGCTCGCCATGCTGGCGGAAAGGAGCAAGGCATGAGACCAAGCCTTCACTATGGCATGCGGGGCGACGACCCGGCCGCGACCATCGCGCTGCTCGCCGACGCCGACATCTGGGACCTGGTCTGCGACTCGAAGCAGATCGCCCGCCGGCAGGACGGAGGCCCGCTCACGGCGGAGGAGCTGGCGGCCTTCAGGCGCCCCTTCGATGAGGCCGGCATTCGCCTTTCCGCCGTCACCGTAGGGTGGATGAAGCGCGGCGCCGACGGGCGCCCGCCGGAGGAGGACCTGAGGGCGGTCTGCACGAGCATCGCTGCCCTGGGAGAGGGAGGCGTGCCGGTTGCGCAGCTCTTCGACATGGGCGCGGTGCCGGAGGACGCAGACCGCGACCGGTACGTGGCCGGCCTCCACGACTCATATCGGCCCATTGTGCAGGCGTGCGCGGCGGCGGGCGTGTTGCTGGCCATCCATGCGAGCTGGCTCCCCCAGGCCGCGCTCTGGAATACCGAGACGCTCCTGGCGCTCTTCGAGGCCGTCCCCGACGCCCACAACGGAGTGTGCTTCTGCGCGGGCAGCTACTGGCAGGCCGGCGACGATGTGGTCGAGTCGGTCCGGCGCCTTGGGCAGCGAATCCACTACGTCCACCTGCGCGACGCCGACGTCGTGGGCGCCAACTGCCCGGAGATGCTCCTGGGCAAAGGCAAGGTGCCCTTCGCCGCGCTAGCCCGGGCCCTGCGCGAGATCGGCTTCGACGGCCCTGTCAACTGCGAGCACTTCGGGACCTTCAGGAACCAGCAGCACGGCGAGCTGAACGCCGTCTGGGCGGCCGGGTTCCTGCGCGGCCTGCTGCAGGAGCGCTAAGCGCCTCGGCCACCGGGGCCTGCGGCCGGGCTCGCCTGTCAGTTGGCGCCTGAGCCATTAGCTGTCATGCAGGCAAGCGTCTGCCGTGCAGTCGCCAGAGGCGGTCACGCTGAGCCAGCGCGCGCCGAAGCCAGCCGGGAACTTGCGGTGCTCGTAGCCGTGCGGCTTCACCCGGATCGCCGCGTAAGGGACCCATTGGCCGTCGCCCAGGAAGTCCACCTCGATCGAGAACTCGACCGGCTGCCCGACGCCTCCTGCGTGCAGGGCCTAGCCGGGGACGACCATCTCCATGCGCAGCCCCCGGGCGTCTGTCGCAGGCGACTCCGGGATGCGCCGCCAGCGGCCCGTCGCGAAGGCGACGGCCGTCAGCGCGGCGGCCAGGGCGTCCAGCACATCGTCCATGCCGACGCCGGCGGGTCGGCTGGATCGGCCCAGCGCTGCGCCGAGCTGTTCCTCACAGTGCCTGCTTAGCACGCGGAGCCGCTCGGCGCGGCCCTCAGGCTTCTTCTTCGAGTAGCGCATGGCGCGGTGGCCGCCGAGCGCCCAGAAGCACACCTCGGGATGCACCTCGACCACGCAGCCCTGCAGCGCAGGCGTCATCACGGCGTCCACTTCCCTGATGCAGGGCATGATCCCCCAGGTCTGCAGATTCAGCTTCCTGCCTGTCAGGCGTAGGCTGGCCGCGCAGGCCTCGTTGTAGCTCTCGGCCGCCAGGCAGGCGCGCGGCGGAGCGGGGAAGACCGAGCGTGCCCGCGGCTGCCCCAGTAGACGGCGCGCCAGAAGGTCATACTCCCGCCGGCCGGTGTCAGACAGCCCGATCGGTATGTCCACGGCGAGAGAACCGTCACCGCCGACGGCCTCCACGAGGTCGGCGAAGGTGGAAAAGGGCCTGTGCCACAGCAAACGCGGCCGGCCCATCTCCCCGCGCAGCGCAACCGCGTACCACCCCGCCTTCGACCAGTCCACACCGGCGCAGATCATGGCAGCCCCCTCCCAAGGTCCCAGCCGATCCTACCACGGCAGGCTGCCATCGTCCACACTGGCTGCCCCTGCCCAGGGGCTCACCCGGTCCCTCCTGGATCGCCCGTGCCCGCCCACACGCGGTCTCCCGGCGGGGGGGAATCGGCGACCGGGCTCAGTCGTCTGTGAATGCGGGGACGTCTACATCTCGGACCAGGAGGGAAGCGATGTACAGTCGCAGGATGCTGGCGAGCATGGTGGTCGCGGTCCTGGCCCTTGGGGGCTTGGCCTTTGCGCAGGCCGGCATGCGAGGAGGTGGGCCCGGCGCGGGTCAGCGGCCCGGCCGGTTCGGCGAGCCGCCCGACCCGGCGCGGATGCGCCAGATGATGATGGAGGGCCTCAGGCAGCAGCTCCAGGTCGGGGAAGAGGAGTGGCGCGTGCTGGGGCCGAGGCTGGAGCGGGTGACCGAGTTGTCGCGCGAGGTCGCCATGGGCCGCATGCGGATGATGCGTGGGGGGGCGGGGCCGATGGGCCTCGGCGCCATGAGGCGAGGTCGGGAGGCCGAGCCGCCGCACCGGCCGCGGACCGGCGCCCCCGGACGAGCCTGGGAGCGGGACCCCGAAACCTCTGCGGTGGCCAGGGCGAGCGATGAGCTCGAGGAAACGCTCAACAACCCTCAGGCCACCCCCGAGCAGATCAGGGCCCGGCTGACCGCCTTGCGGCAGGCCCGCGAGCGGGCCCGCCAGGAGCTGGAGCGGGCGCGCGAGGAGGTCCGGCAACTGGTCACGCAGCGGCAGGAGGCGCAGCTCGTGCTGATGGGGATCCTCGACTGAGTCCGGCAGGTAGGGCCGGCTGCCGGCCGCTGGGCCGGCAGCCGGCCTTCCGCTCAATGCGCCTCTCAGGAGGGCGCGAGCCATGGCTGACCTAGTCACCAGGCTGCTGGAGCGAGGGCTGCTCTCGGCGGAGGATGCCGCCCGGGTGCGTGAGCTGCGGGCCCAGGGGACTCCTCTGGACGAGGCCGTCCTGGCCGTCGCCGGCGCGGGCGAGGAGGGCGTGCTCCGCGAGATGGCGGAGGCCTTCCACGTCCCCTACCTGGACCTAGGCGACCACCAGCCCGCGCGGGAGCTTCTCTCGCGGTTCCCCGCCTCCGTGCTGCTCGAGCACCGGGTGCTGCCGGTGTGTGAGGAGGAGGACGGCGCGGTGCTGGTGGCGACCAGCCGGCTCTACGACAGCACGGGCCTGGACGAACTGCGCCTGGCCGCGGGCTGCGAGTGCCGGCCCGCGCTCGCCTCCCCGAGCGACATTGACCGCCACCTGACGGCCACGCTGGGGGTGGGCGCGGACACGGTGCAGTCGCTGGTCTCCGCAGCCGCCACCACCGTGCAGGTGCTCGAGCACGAGGCCGACGAGGGCCTGGACTTGACAGAGGCCGCCGAGGACGCCTCCATCGTGGGCTTCGTCAACGAGGTCCTGACGGAGGCCATCAGCTCCCGGGCCACGGACGTGCACTTCGAGCCCTTCGAGCACGAGCTTCGGGTCCGCTACCGGGTGGACGGCGTGCTCCAGGAGGCCGTCATCCCCCCGGAGGTTCGCCGTTTCCACGGCGCCATCGTGTCCCGCCTGAAGATCCTCAGCAACCTCGACATCGCCGAGAAGCGCCTTCCCCAGGACGGCCGCATCCTGCTGCGGGTGGATGGCCGGGAGATTGACGTGCGTGTGTCGGTGATCCCCATGCGCCACGGCGAGGCCGTCGTCCTGCGCCTGCTGGACCGCAGCGCGCCCCTGCTGGGGCTCGAGCAGCTCGGCATGTCGGCCGCCGACCGGGAGTCGTTCCGGCGCATCCTCGCCATGCCCTACGGCATCGTCCTGGTGACCGGCCCCACGGGGAGCGGCAAGACCACCACCCTATACGCCGCCCTCTCCCAGATCAACGACGTGGAGCGCAAGATCGTCACCATCGAGGACCCCGTCGAGTACGAGCTGCGAGGGGTGAACCAGATCCAGGTCTCCAACAAGGCCGGCCTCACCTTCGCCCGCGGCCTGCGCTCGATCCTGCGCCATGACCCGGACGTGATCCTGGTGGGCGAGATTCGGGACCGGGAGACGGCCGAGATCGCAGTGCAGGCCTCCCTCACCGGCCACCTCGTCTTCGCCACCCTGCACACCAATGACGCGCCCAGCGCGGTGACCCGCCTGGTGGACATGGGCATCGAGCCCTATCTGATCGCCTCCTCTCTCGAGGCTGTGGTGGCCCAGCGGCTAGTGCGCCTGATCTGCCCGGCCTGCCGCGAGGAGCTCTCCCGCGATGAAGTGGCGCGCCTACGCGCCCAGTACGGGCTGGAGGGCGTGGGGACGCTGCTGCGCGGGCGCGGCTGCCGCAAGTGCCGGGGCACTGGGTACCGGGGTCGCACCGGGGTGTTCGAGATGATGACGATTGGCGATCCGGTCCGCGCCCTGGTGCTCGAGCACGCCTCGGCAGGCGAGATCCGCCGAGTCGCCCAGCAGAACGGCATGAGGAGCCTCTGGGACGATGGTCTGCGGCTGTTGCTGGAGGGGCGGACGACTATCGAGGAGGTGCTGCGCGTCACCCGGGCGGAGGTCCCCAACGGCGACGGTCTGATAGCGCCGGCCGCCGCCCCGCAACGGCGGCAGCCCGCCGGGCCCGGGTCCCGGGAGGGCGCCTGATGCCGGTATTCGAGTACCAGGCGGTGGACGGCGCAGGACGGCCGGTGGCCGGGACGGTCACCGCCTCCGGGCGTGGGGCGGCCATCGAGTACATCGTCCAGCAGAACCTGCACCCGGTGGCGGTCCAGGAACAGCGCGCAGCCCGGCGGGCGCCTGGCGTGCGGCTCTTCGGGGCCCCAGTGTCCCAGGGCAACGTGGATGCCTTCACCCGCCAGCTCGCCAATCTGTTGACCGCTGGGGTGCCGCTGAGCCGCGCCCTCCGCGTGGTCGCTCGGGAGGCGACGAGTGCCGCCGCGCGGGAGCGGTGGGCCGCCATTCACGAGGATGTCGTGGGCGGCACGGCGCTGGCGGAGGCGCTGGCGAAGTACCCGCGCTCCTTCTCCCCCGTCTACATCGCCATGGCGCGGGCCGGAGAGACCGGCGGCTTCCTGGACGTGGTGCTGGAGCAGATCGCCGACTTCCGCGCCTGGGAGCAGCGCCTGAAGGGGAAGGTGAAGAGCGCCCTGCTTTACCCGGCGGTGCTGGCGGTGCTGGCGACCGCGGTGCTTGCCTTCCTGCTGACCTACTTCATCCCCCGCTTCGCCACCATCTTCGCCGACCTCGGCGGCGCGCTCCCCTGGCTCACCCGCGCCATCGTCGCCGCCAGCGAGGTGATGGTCCGTCACGCCGCGTTGATCGTGATCGGCCTGGCGCTGGTGGCGCTTGCGGTGCGGCGCGCCGTGACCACGGAGGCCGGGCGGCGAGCCGTGGAGCGCTTCGTGGTGGGTCTTCCGCTGGCCGGCCGGGTGGCGGCTCGCCTCGCCCTGGTGCGGTTCTGCCGGATGCTCGGCACGCTGCTGGCGGCCGGCGTGCCTCTCGTGTCCGCTCTGCGGGTGGCCCGGGAGGCCGTCGGCAACCAGACCCTCGCGGACACGATCAGCCAGGCCGTCGAGGAGGTCCAGCGTGGCGCCTCCCTCTCCGCCAGCCTGGCGGCCGCCAAGCGGCTGTTCCCGGCCGAGGTGGTGGAGATGGTCGCGGTGGCGGAGGAGAGCGGTCGCCTGGACAAGGAGCTGCTTCGCCTGGCCACCACCTATGACGGGGAGCTCGACCGCCAGCTCTCCATGTTGGTGGCGCTGGCCGAGCCGGCGCTGCTGTTCGTGATGGCGGCCGTGGTGGGGACCATAGTCATCGGCATGCTGCTGCCGATCTTCACGCTGCAGGAGCTGATCCGGTGACCGAGGGCCGTGCCCCGCGGCGCTGGGAGACGAGGATGAGGAGGCAAGAGACCATGCGACTGGTGATCCCGCCGGCACGCCACCGGGGCGTCACGCTGATCGAGCTGCTGCTAGTGCTGGTCATCATCACCGCGCTGGCCGCCATCGTTGTGCCAAGGTTCGCGGGGCGCTCTGAGGACGCGCGCATCGCGGCCGCCCGCGCTGATATCGCGAACTTCGGGGTGGCTCTGGATGCCTTCGAGATTGACATGGGCCGCTACCCAACCACCGAGGAGGGTCTGGCCGTACTGGTGAGGCCGCCCATGGAGGCCTCGAGGTGGCGCGGCCCCTACCTGCAGCGCGACATCCCCAACGACCCGTGGGGCAACCCTTACATCTACGAGTATCCGGGGCGGCACAACCCCCACAGCTATGACCTGTACTCCTACGGCCCGGATGGACAGCCTGGAGGAGGCGACGATATTGACAACTGGTCGCCGCGGTAGCGGCGCGAGCACGCGGTGCACACATGGCCGCCGGCCCCAGGGCAGGGGGTGCGCGCGCGCGTGGGCCGCCGGCTTCACGCTGCTCGAGCTGGTGCTCGTGCTGGTGATCGCGGGCATCGTCCTGGGGGTCTCCTCCCCCTCCCTGCGGCGCTTCCTGTGGTCGCGGCAGGCCGGCGACGTGGCCCGCGAGATGGTGGCGCTGGCCGAGTACGCCCGCTCGCAGGCGGTGGTCGAGGGCCGCGCGTACCGCCTGAACCTCGACCCCGAGGAGGGCCGCTTCTGGCTCACCGCTGAGACCGCGGGCGAGTTCGTGGAGCCACCAACCGAGTTCGGTCGGCTCTTCCTCCTCCCACAGGGCACAGCAGCGCGCTGGGAGTGGCCCCACGAGGGTGTCGGCTGGGGCTGGATCGGCCTCTACCCCGACGGTCGCAGCGACCCGGCGAGCATCCTGATCACCGACGCGTGGGGGGAGGCGGTGCGGGTGCTCTCACTCTCGCCGGCGGAGTCCCTACAGGTGGTGGCGGCCGCGGATGGTGAGGTGCTATGACCTGGCATCGGCAGGCCAGAGAGTGGCGTGCGGCCTTCACACTGGTGGAGGTGCTCGCTGCCCTGTTGCTGGCGGCCATCGTACTGCCGGTGGCCATGCAGGCGATCTCCGTCGCCACCCGCGCCGCGGGCGACGCCCGCCGACGGCTGGAGGCGGCCGCGCTGGCGGAGGGAAAGCTGGCGGAGCTGGTGGCGGCCGGCGAGTGGCAGACCGCTGAGCTGTCCGGCGGCTTCGCCCCGGAGTATCCGGAGTACACCTGGCGGGCGGAGGTGACCGAGTGGCCGACCGCGGCGGGTCTGCGCCAGCTCGCCGTCGAGGTGGGCTGGGTGGCGCGGGGACGGGAGCGCGCCGTGACGCTCACCACGCTCGTCCGTCCGGCGGAGCAGTGACATGACCGGCCCGCGCAGAGGGAACAGCGGGTTTACCCTCCTGGAGATGCTGGCCGCACTTGCGCTGGCGGGCGTGCTCGCGGGCGGCGTCTACGCGAGCCTGCACATCGGCTTCCGGGCCCGCGCCAGCGCGGAGACGTCCATCGCTCCCGCACGCGCCGCCATGCTGGCCCTCGAGCTGCTGCGCCGGGACGTGACCACCGCGCTCCCCCCAACCGGCATCCTCGCCGGCCCCTTCATCGGCGAGCAGGGCGCGGCCTCGGCCGAGGGCGCGGACCGGCTGGAACTGCACGCCCTGGTCACGGACCCCGTGTCCGGCATCCCCGGGGTTCGCAAGGTCGAGTTCGACCTGGTCCCGGCGGAGAATGGCGCCGACTTCCTGCTCGTCCGCAGGGTCACCGCCAACCTGCTTGCGCCCGTCGTGCCGGAGCCGGAGGAGGAGGTGCTGTGTCGGCACGTCGTCTCGTTCGGCCTCCACTACTTCGACGGTTTCTCGTGGCTCGATAGCTGGCACTCCACGGTGCAAGGGGACTCCGCTCCGGCGGCCGTGGAGGTCACGCTCGGCGTGCACCCCCCCGGGGCCGAGGAGTACGTGCTGACGCGGCGGTTCTTGGTGCCGGCCAGCGCGCCGGGCGGCCGGGAGTTCATGGCCCTCGAGGAGGAGACGGGCACATAGCGCCATGGTACGCGCGACCTCATCTGGCAGACAGCAAGGCGCGAGGCGGCGATCCCGCGGGTCGGTGCTGATCGTAGTGACGTGGATCGTGCTCGCGCTGGCGGCCCTCGCGCTGGTGTTCGCGCGGGCGATGCGGGTCGAGCTCATCGCCTCCGCCAACCACGTGGCGGCGATGCAGGCCGACGGCACGGCCCACGCGGCCCTGCAGTACGTGCTCTCACAGGTGGACGGCACCGACGGGCTCCTCCGGCCGGCGGCGGAGATGAGCTGCGAGGCCGTCCCGGTGGGCGAGGGGTTCTTCTGGCTGCTCGTGCAGAACCTCGAGGACGACTACACGCACGCTTTCGGGCTCCGGGACGAGGCGGGCCGGTTGAACCTCAACACCGCCACCCAGGACATGCTGGTGAGGCTCCCCAACATGACCGTGGAGCTGGCGGCCGCCATCCGGGACTGGCGGGACCCGGAGGAGCAGGCCTCTCCGGGCGGGGCCGGCAGCGAGTACTACCTGCTGCTGCCCGATCCATATTACTGCAAGAACGCGCCCTTCGAGACCGTCGAGGAACTGCTCCTGGTGCGAGGCGCCACCCCTGAGCTGCTGGTCGGGGAGGACAGGAACCGCAACGGCGTGCTGGACGCGCACGAGCACGCTGCCGCCGGCCGGCTCGACCGCGGGCTGCTGCCCTACATCACAGTGTACAGCCGCGAGCCCAACCAGACGGCCGCGGGGGAGGCGCGAGTCAATGTCAACGATCGCAGTGACGGGGAGCTGGAGCGGCTGCTGCGCCGGGCGCTCTCGGCGGAGCGACTCTCCGAGGTGATGTCCCGGGTGCGTCGCGAGCGGCCCTTCCGCAACCCGCTCGACTTCTACCTGCGCGCCGGGCTCACCGCAGAGGAATTCGCGCAGGTGGCGGACGCCATCACCACCAGTCGCGGGCGGACCCTGACCGGGTTGGTGAACGTCGTCACCGCCCCTCGGGAGGTGCTGGCTTGCCTGCCAGGGCTCGAGGAGGGTGACGTGTCCGCGCTGCTGGCCCGCCGCAGCTCCCCCGACACCGACCTCACGAATATCGCCTGGGTGGCCGAGGCGCTGCCGGCCGAGAAGGCGGTCGAGATCGGTGGGCTGATCACAACCCGCTCCTACCAGTTCTCCGCGGACATCGTGGCCGTCAGCGGCGACGGCCGCGCGTTCCGCCGCTACCTGGCGGTGGTGGACGCGAGCACCAGTCCGCCCCGTGTCACCCGCTGGAGCGACCTCACCCCCTTGGGTTGGCCGCTCGATCCGGCCCTCCTCGCGGCGCTGCGCGAGGGGAGCGGGCCGCTCACCGCGGGCCGGGTCATCACCGGAGGCTGAGGCTCATGGCCCTGCGCCGAAGACATATCCTTGGGCTGGTGGTGGAGGAGCACAGCGTCCTAGTGGCGGAGGTCGCGCTGGGCGGCCGCAGGACGGCGCTCGTGCGCGCCGCGGAGCTGCCTCTGGCGGTGTCAGCGAGGGCCTCCGACGCGGAGGCGCAGGAGGCCGGCCGCGCCCTGCGCAGCCTGCTCCGCGCGGAGGGCTTCCGGGCGAGGGAGGCGGTCATCGCGGTGCCTGCCTCCTGGCTGCTGGCGGCCCGCAAGAGCTTCCCACCGGCTGGTGCCGCCACCTTCGGCTCCATGGCCCGCATCGAGGCCGAGCGCAGCTTCGCCACTGGCATTGCCGACTTGATCGTGGACTGCACGGCCAACTCGACCACCGAGCAGGCGCGGCGGGCGCTGCTGGCCGCGCTGCCGCGGCGCGCCGTGGGGATGCTGCGCGCCACGGCCCTCGCCGCCGGCCTGCGGGTGCGCGCCATCACCTCCACCGCCCTCGCGCTGGCCGGCGCGCCCGGCCTGGCCGGCGCGCGGATGCTGCTCGTGCTGACGCCTCGGCGGGCCGAGGTGGTGACCCGGTCCGGCGACCGGGTCACCGATGTGAGGCACATCGGGCTGCCGCCCACCGCTCCCGAGCCGATAGCCGGGGAGCCGGGGGCGGGCTGGCTGCGCGCGGTGGGCGGCCTGCTGGCGCGCGTGGCCGCCCTCTCGCCAACGCCGGAGAGCGAGGGCGGGGACGAGGTGGTGGTCTGGGACAGCACCGGCCTGGGGGCCGGGGTGATCGCGGCAATAGGGGAGTCCGCCGGCCTCCAGGTGAGGCGCAGCCCCGGCCTCGCCGAGATGGGGATCGCGGGTCGGTCGGACCACCTTGCGGCGCCGGGCCCCGCGGTTGCGGCCGTGGTGGCCGTCGTGGGGGCGCGCCGGGGCGGGCTTCCGGTGAACTTCCTCCGCCCCTCGCTGGAGATCCGGCGTCACAGCCGCCGGTGGCCCCGGATCGCGTGGGCGGCGGCCACCTGCCTGGCCGTGCTGGGGGCCGTGCTCTCTCTCTCCGCCCAGTGGCGCGCTGACCGACAGGAGGTGGCCCAGCTCCAGGAGCGACTCCGCCAGATGCAGCCGGAGATCCGGGTCGCGGAGGCGATGGTGGACCAGACCAGGCTGGCGCGGCGCTGGACCGCTCGCAGCCCACGGTTGCTCAACGTGCTGCGGGACTTGACCCTGCTGTTCCCGGAGCAGGGCCAGATCTGGGCGACCAGTGTGGTGGTTCAGGACGACCTCCGCGTGCTCATCTCCGGCAAGGCGGACCGGGAGCAGCCGGTGCTCGTGCTGCTCGAGCGGATCCAGGGCCGGCCCGAGTTCGCGAACGCGCAGTTGCTGTACCTCCGCCAGGCCGGCACGGAGAGGCGGGAGCTGGCCTTCGCGCTGGCCTGTAACTACATGCAGGGCGAGACGCCATGATCCTCAGCAAGCGCGAGCGCTACATCGCCCTCGCCACGCTACTGGTGTTCGGCGTACTCGGGCTCGACCGGCTGGTGCTCACCCCCGTCCGGGGCCGCCGACAGGCGATGCTGGAGCAGCGGCAACAGGTGGTGGCCCAGCTCGAGCGCGCCCGCGCTCTGTTCGACGAACGACACCGGGTGACCGAGGAGTGGGAGGCGATGCTGGCCGCGGGGCTGGCCCAGAGCTCCACCGAGGTCGAGAGCCGCCTCCTCCATGCCGTCCGCGACTGGGCGGAGCAGTCCGGCCTCACCCTGACCTCTGTGCGGCCGGAGCGGGCCCGGGAGGTGGGGGGACTCCAGGAGCTCACGTTCCACACCTCCGGCGAGGGCGGGATGAGCGCGGTCGCGGGCTTCCTGTGGCGGCTGGAGACCTCACCTTTCCCCGTGCGCCCGGCCGAGCTTCAGGTCGCCGCCCGCAAGGAGGGCGAGGACGAGCTGTCCGTGCAGGTTCGTATCTCGGCCCTATGTCAGCCGAGCGCCGCGGAGCAGTCCGGCACGCCACAAGGGCGGGAGGCGGGCCCGCCGCGCCAGGAGGCGAGAGTGCATGAGTGATCGCTTAGTGCTGGTCAGCCTGGTGGCGCTGCTGCTGGCGGCAGGTCTGTCCGCGCCTCTGTGCGCGGAGGCCGACGAGCCGCCGGCATGGGAGGCCTACCAGGTGATAGTGGAGCGCAACATCTTCCTGAGAGACCGCTCCCGGCAGGTCGAGCTCGATGTGCCGCCGATGGAGCTGCCTCCGCTGGAGGCCGCCTTCGTGCCACCGGAGGCGAGGCTCGTGCTCACCGGCATCACCCGCCGCGAGGGGCGCGATATCGCCTTCGTGGAGGACACCGAGCGCGGCACTACGGTCCGGCTTGCCGCGGGCGACTGGATTGCCGGTGGGCGCATCGCAGAGGTGGCCCTCGAGGGAATCGTGTACGAGCGGGGCGACCGCTCCCTGGTGGTGCGGGTCGGTCACGCGCTCGACGGGAGCGTCTACTCGCCGCGCGTCGAGCCGCAGCAGGCCAGCCCGGCGCTCATGCCGCCCCTGACCTCGGCCTCGGAGCCGGCGCGGCAGCGCCCGCCGCGCCGTGCGGACCGCGCGGTCGCGGAAGCCCCCGAGCGCGAGGCGGCGCCGCCCGCGGGCGATGATGATCCCGATGTGCAGGCCATCCTGGAGCGTCTCCGGGAACGGCGCCTGGAGGAGATGACCAGATGAGCAACCCTGTGCTCCGTGTCCGCGGACTGATCTGGCTCGCCCGCCCGCGCGGCTTTGGGAGAGGGCTGGTCGCGGCCGCCCTGCTCGGCGCGGCGGCGGTGGGCGCGCCAGCGGCGCCGGCCTGGGGCGAGACGGCGGGCGCCATCTCGCCAGAAGCGGGGATCCTGCTGAACTTCAGGGAGGCCTCCCTCGATGCGGTCCTCGACTTCCTCTCGGAGGCGGCCGGCTTCGTTGTCATCAAGGACGTGCCCGTCCACGGGCGTGTGAGCATCGTAAGCAGGCAGCCCGTGACCTCGGACGAGGCGGTGGGGTTGCTCAACGCGGTGCTCAAGGACCGCGGCTACGCGGCGGTGAGGAGGGGGCGCATCCTCAGGATCGTCCCCCTGGAGCAGGCCAGGTACGCGGACCTGCCGGTGCGCGCGGGCAACGACCCGACCGCGATCGAGCCAAGCGACCGCCTGATCACCCAAGTCATCCCGCTCCGCTCGGTGGACGCGGTGAAACTCAGGGACAACCTCGCGCCTCTGGTGCCCGCCTACGCGGAGCTGTCGGCCAACGCCAGCAGCAACGCGCTCATCCTCACCGACACGGAGGCGAACGTACGGCGGGTCGTCGAGATCGTGCAGGCCCTCGATCGCCACCTCGCCACCACCGTTGACGTCAGGGTCTTCCAGCTTCGATACGCCACCGCCAGCAATGTCGCCCGGATGATCAACGAGGTGTTCCAGCCGGACCAGGCCGCGCGGCAGCAACAGCAGGTCGGCCCGATGGGGCCGTTCCGCCGCTTCGGGCCGCCCCAGCCTGGCGCCGAAGCCGAGGAGACGGCGCTGTCCCAGCGGGTCACTGCCGCCGGCGATGACCGCACCAACACCGTGGCCGTGAGCGGGCCGCCCGAGGTGCTCGACGTGGTGGCCCGTGTCGTCGCGGAGCTCGACTCCAACCCGGCCGCGGAGCAGGGGGTCTTCACCTTCCGCCTGAGGAACGCGAGGGCCGCCAACCTCGCCACCGTGCTCAACACCCTCTTCTCCCAGCAGTACACAACCACTCAGGCCGCTGGCACCCGGGGCGCCCCGGCCGCGACCCGGGGCGCGGCGGGCGGCGCGCAAGGCGGGACGCAGTGGTTAGGTCCCTTCGGGCAGCAGCCAACGGGGGCCGCCAGAGACACCGCTGCGGACCTGGCGGGCACGGTGTACGTCGTCGCCGATGAGGACACAAACGCGCTGCTCGTGATGACCGCCTCCGGCAACTTCGACCGGGTGCGGGAGATCATCGCCGCGCTTGACCACCCGGTGCCTCAGGTCCTAATCAAGGTCCTCATCGCTGAGGTGACCCACACCGATCAGCGCGACCTCGGGGTGGAGTTCTCCGCCCTGAACCTGGCTGACTCACTCTCCTCTGTGGTCACCGACTTCGACGTGGGGGTCCAGAGCGGCGGGCTCGTCGTCAGGCGTATTGAGGACGACCTCGACGTGGTCCTGCGGGTGCTGCAGACGGTGGGTCGCCTGGAGGTGCTCTCCCGGCCCTACATCCTGGCCAGCGACCAGCAGGAGTCGAGCATCACCGTGGGGGCGCAGGTACCCTTCATCCGCGATACCCGCGTCACGGAGTGGGGGCAGACCATCAACACCATCCAGTACGAGGACATTGGCATCATCCTCCGGGTGACGCCGCACATCAACCCGGAGGGGCTGGTGATCATGGATGTCGTGCCCGAGGTGTCAACTTTGACGGGCCAGACGGTGCCCATCTCGGAGACGGTGGCGGCGCCGGTGTTCGCCAAGCGCTCGGCCCAGAGCCGGGTGGCGGTGCGCGACGGTCAGACCATCGTCATCGGAGGCCTCATGGAGGACAGCAGGACCCAGCAGGTCCGGAAGGTGCCGCTGCTGGGCGACATCCCCCTGCTCGGGGGCCTGTTCCGCCGCAGCATCACCGACAAGTCCAAGACCGAGCTGCTGATATTCTTGACCCCGCACGTGGTGCACGACGCCTCCGAGCTGCCCGAGCTGACGCAGCGCGAGACGACCGAGGACACGAAACTCATTCCCAAGGCCATCGCGCCCGGCGCCTTCGAGCGCCACATGGAGGAGCTCCAGCGGCGGGACGTGTACCCTGACTAGGCGAGGCCCCGGCGTCGTCCGATCAGCCCGCGGCGACCTCCCACAGGCGGTCGGCCAAAGTGACGATCTGGTCGTGCGCGCGCAGACCTTCCCGCCAGCGCGCGGGGATGGCCTGGTAGCCATCCCGGGCCCCCAGCAGCGCGCCAGCCACCGCGCCGTTGGTGTCCGCGTCCCCGCCCCTGCTGATGACGGCCACGAGCGCCTCCTCCAGAGGGTCGCCGCCGAAGAGCGCGGCGAGCGCGATCCGCGTGGTGACGATGGTGTAGCCCTGGTCCCAGCCATCCACCCCCAGCGCCTGGACCTGGCTCGCGCGAGCCTCCGCCACCGCCGCCTCCACCTCCGGGCACTGACCGGCCGTCGCCTCGGCAACCGCCTCGGCCACCGACTCGCTGTCCCTCAGCAGCTCGGCGATGGCCACGTTGACAGCGACGCAGCTCCATTCGCAGCGCGGGTCGGGGTGAGTGAGGCGGCAGGTCAGGCGTGAGTGCTCGATCAGCGACGCGCGGTCTCGCCAGGCGAAGAGCCCGATCGGCGCGCACCGCATGACCCCTCCGTTGCCGGCCGCCTGGCGGCCACTTCTCTCCCACACCTCCAGCGAGGCCGCGAGCGGCTCCTCGCCCGCGGCCACGCGAGTCAGCACCGCGCGGGTCTGGTTGCCGATCCCGCGGCCGTCGGTCACCATCCAGTGCACGAAGCGCGCGGCGATGTCCGCGAGCACTACTGCGCGCTTCTCCACCAGACTGCGCGCGAGGCACAGCGCCATCTCGGTGTCGTCGGTGTGCTGCCCCGCGGGCCAGTGGGCATCGCCCAGATAGTCCTCCAGCCGGCCATAGCGGGCGGCCACCTCGGCTGCGCTAAGAAACTCCGCCGGCGCGCCCAGGGCATCCCCCACCGCCAGTCCTACCAGGCAGCCGCGGAACTTGTCGCGCAGCCGTTGATCAGCACCCGGCCCAACCATGCTCATCTCAGCTCCTGGTCCCGCCTGCTTCGCCGCCACCAGCTTCTTCATCCTGGCCCGCGCCAGCGCCTCTTGCCTCCGGTTGCTCATGCTCGCACTTCCTCCAGGACTCCCGTCAAGCCTGCCTCATTGTGGAGTTACAGCAACGACCCAGCGTGGCAGTTGCGCCACGGATGCGCTGCCCGCCGCCCTCATGTCCCGTGAGTCGCTCAGGCCGGGCGCGACGGCAACTCGCGTGCCTCATCGCGGCTGGCGGCCGAGCCGGCTGCGGAGCAGGCTAGCGCGCGAACGGCCACCGCTGGCGCCGGTAGACCTGTGTCCCCCAGGCGAAGTCCTCGGGCAGCAGAAGACCGGCTCCGGCGCGATGGCCGATCTTCTGGCCGGCCTCCAGGACGCCCAGGACAGCGCGCTGGAGCCGGGTCTCCCGCGGCGCCCGGGTGAGGTCAACGGGTACCGTGCCGAAGACATCCTTCAGGGGGGAGTCAGGCTCCGTGGGGACAGGAAGAAGGTAGAACTCCTGCTGGAACCGCAGGATGTTCGAGTGCGGCGGCAGCACGGTCTCAAGCCATGTGTTGAGGAGCCAAGAGTGGCAGCAGAAGCAGGTGAAGCCGTATTCGGGGAAGTGGCGCGGGAAGAACTCCAGTGCCCGCCGGAGCGAGTCCTCGCAGGCCTCGGGGGTGAGTGGGCTGCCGTCAGGGATGTGGAGGTGCAGCGCGGGGTCGCCGGGCGCCACCACCTGCCCCCACTCGGCAAGGGGCAGCCTCACCTCCCGTGGGATCGCCCGCCCCACTGGCAGGATCGGGTTGCCGACCACCTCGTCACCGTCCCTGGTCAGTGCGGCCTGCCAGCCATTGAGCGCGGAACCGTCGGGGTCCGCCTGGCCGTCGGTGTCAAATCTCGCTCCATCCTCCGCGAGGACCACGACTGCCCCGAGTTCCCGGTGTCGGAAGGCCCGCACCTCCTCCTCGAAGGGGTGCATCTGGTACTGCAGCCTCCCCAGGCGGTACAGCTCACCCCGGAGGAACAGGCTGACCCAGGCCAGGCTCTCCTGGCTCCGCCCGGGGCCGGCGTGCTCGCCTTTCCCCGGCACGGAGCGCATGGGCCAGTGGTCCACGTCCCGCAGGGTGGCGCGGATCACCTCCTCCGGGACCCGGTGGGCGCGGTGGACCCCGTGCATGATGGGTACGCCAGAGAGCGCTACCAGGAAGTAGAACACGTCCGACTCAGGCCCCAGGGCCGCCTCCAGCTCTGGCCAGGCGCAGATCGTCTCCCAATCGGCTGCGGGGGCCCGGTAGACGCGCCAGTGAAGGTGCCAGGCGAGGGCGCGGAGCGCGCCATCGGACGCGATGCGCTCCGCCGTCGGGATAGCCACCTCCGCCAACGCCTCGGAGCCGTAGACATCGCGGCAGGCGTTCCGTATGAACTCCGGAGCGAGAAACGGGATCGTCTCCGGCAGCGACCGTTGCGATGTCTCCCACTCGGGCCGCAGTCGCTCGGCAGCCGCCGTCAGTTGCAGCGCAGACAGCATCTCCTGGAAATCCACGCTCTCTCTCCTGGCCGGGACCCGTTGTCGCGCCGCAGCGGTTCTGTGTGCCCAGCGACACGGCATGCGTCAGCGATAGTCGGGTCCCATAGTGATGCCGGGCGGGCCCCTCGGGAATGGTAGAGCGCAACGGGGCCCATGTCAACGGTGACCGGCTATGCACCACCGGGCAGGAGGCGACCAGAGAGCAGGGAAGTCATACACAGGACGCAGAGGAGCCGGCTCTCGGTGATCGAGGGCGAAGGCTGAGGGGACTACCGTGGTGAAAGGGGGTTACCGGATCATGTGGTGTCACGTGAGTTGGCTGGCCGCTGTGCTGCTGGTGACAGCTCTCGCCGCGCCCGCGCTATTCTGCGATACGTCGCCCGCGCCGGAGAGGCCGGGGTGGGAGTTGGTGTGGTCGGACGAGTTCGACTATGAGGGACTGCCAGACCCGGAGCGCTGGTCGTTCGAGACGGGCTTCGTGCGCAACTACGAGGAGCAGTACTATACCCGGGCGCGGCTGGAGAACGTGCGGGTGGAGGACGGACGGCTGATCATCGAGGGGCGAAGGGAGCGCTGGCCGAACCAGAGGTACGAGCCGGAGAGCAGGGACTGGAGAAGGGAGCGGGAGTATGCCGAGTACACCTCGGGGAGCGTCGAGACCAGGGGGCTGTTCTCCTTCCAGTACGGCCGCGTCGAGGTCCGCGCGAAGCTTCCGGAGGGCCGCGGGGTGTGGCCGGCGATCTGGACGCTGGGCGAGAACTACCCTGAGGTGGGCTGGCCGCGATGCGGCGAGATAGACATCATGGAATTCGTGGGCCACGACCCCAACCGGGTGCACGCCAACGTGCATTTCCTGCGCGACGACGAGCACGCCTCGCAGGCAGGCTACCTCGTGGTGGAGGCCCCCTACCGGGACTTCCACGTCTACGCGATGGAGTGGGATGAGCGCCACATCGCCTTCTTCTTCGACGACCAGGAGTATCACCGCGTGGACCTGGACATCGCCGGCGAGGGTGCCGACAACCCCTTCCGGCGGCCGCACTACCTGAAGCTTAACCTCGCCCTCGGCGGCACCTGGGGCGGCGAGATTGACGACACCATCTTCCCCCAGCAGTTCGTCATTGACTACGTGCGCGTCTACCAACGCGGCGGCTGAGTCCTCGAGCAGGGGTGGCAGGTATCACTGCCATCCCGCGCTCCCGTCCGCCGATCCCGGTCGCTCCTGGAGGCCGAGGGCGGAGGTGATTGGCGCGTAGCTCCTGCTGCGTCATCGAAGTGTCGCCTCCCCGCAGTAGGGTGTGAGCCGCGTGCGGGTCGCCAGAGCGACCTGCTCACCGAGAGGGGGGGCGCTGGGTGGAGCTCCGCAAGTGAGCGACCTAGGCGGCCATGCGGAGATGAAGCCGGAGCTCCGGCGCGGCCTGCGCTGCTGCGACTGCATCATGCTCGTCGTTGGCAGCATGATCGGCAGCGGCATCTTCCTGACCACGGGCCAGATCGCGGAGGCGCTGCGCGCGCCCTGGCTCATCCTCGCCGCCTGGCTGGTGGGGGGCGCGATGGCGCTGGCGGGGGCGCTAAGCTACGCCGAGCTGGGGGCCTCCTTCCCTCAGGCCGGCGGCCACTACGTCTACCTGCGGGAGGCCTACGGAGGCTTCGCGGGCTTCCTCGACGGCTGGCTCTCCTTCGTCGCCTCCTTCCCCGGCTCCCTGGCCTTCATCGGCCTCGGCCTGGTCGCCTACTTGCCCGCCGCCTGGTCGGGTCACACCATCTTCAGCGTCGAGGTGCTGGGCCTGGACTGGACGGTGGAGTCCAGGCACCTGATCGCGGTGGGCATCATCCTCGGGCTCTCCACCATCAACGCCCTGGGGCTGCGTATGGGCAGCGGCACGCAGAACCTGCTGGCCGCGCTCACCATCGCCGCGCTGCTGGGCTTCGCCGCCCTCGGGCTCGGCTCGGGGCGGGGCCAGTGGGGGCACTTCACGCTCGCCGAAGGTGAGGGCGCGGGGCTGGCCGGCATGGGCCTGGCGCTCATCGGCGTCTCCTTCGCCTGCCTGGGCTGGGACGCCGCCACCTATATGGCGGCCGAGGTGAGAGAGCCCCAGCGCGTGCTGCCCCGCTCCCTGGGGCTAGCCACCTTGCTGGTGCTCGCCCTCTACCTGCTGTTCAACGCCGCCCTGCTCTACGCGCTGCCTGCCTCTGAGCTCGCGGGGTCGGAGAACGCCGCCGCGGCCGCGGGCGGGCTGCTGTTCGGCCCTGGCTTCGGCGGCGTGCTGGCGCTCGCCATCATCATCTGCATCCTCGGCTCCCTCAACGCCACCACCATGGTCGGGCCCCGCATCTACTACGCCATGGCGCGAGACGGGCTGTTCCCCCGCCTACTGGGCTCAGTCAACCGCGTCACCCGGGTGCCGGTGGCGGCCATCCTCGCCCAGGGGCTGTGGGCCAGCGTGATCGTCCTTAGCGCCACCCTGGGGCGGATCCTCGCCTTCACGGTGCTGGTGATCTGGCTGCTGTCCGCGGTCACCGCCGGGGCGGTCTTCGTCCTGCGGTGGCGCAGGCCAGGCCTCGAGCGGCCCTACCGCACCTGGGGCTACCCCTGGGTGCCGGCCCTTTTCTGTCTCTTCTCCCTCGCCCTCGCCGCCAACCGGCTCTGGCACGCGCCTGCAGACCTGCTGTGGCTGGCCGGCTTCCTCGCCGCCGGCGTACCCGTCTACCTCGCCCTGCGCCGGCGGGGGAGGCCCGCGGCGGCCTGATCTGCCCTGCCCGCCGGCGGGGGCCGTCCGGGGCCTTCGTGTGGGCGGTGGCGGTGTGGCATATATGGCCGGCGGACGCGGTCCAACCTCTGGCGTCACTGGCCCCGGGCTGCGCCCGTATTCTCGATCGGGGAGGTGGAGGTGGCTATGCGATGCGCGGTAGTCGTGCCGGTTATGGTGGCGCTGGTCGTCTGTCTAGCGCCAAGCGGCGCCCATGCCTTCGACACTGGACCGCACTTCGACCTGACGCGCGACGCGCTGGCCGCGGAGGGGTTCGGGGATACCGCGATTCAGGTGGCGCAGGTCACCAACTGGATGGTGGACTTCTACGAGCAGGCGAGTCAGAATCCCTACAGCGGGCACTCGGCCTGGTGGAAGGAGCTGATCGTGGGGGCGATCGGCTCCAGGGAGCACTGGTCCAGCAGTCTGGTCGAGGCCGCCGACTGGCTGCACTTCGACTCAACGCCGCGCTATGTCGCCGGCGGCCTGCTTAGGGGGCTCGACAGCGGCGAGACCATCGCCATGGAATGGGATAGGCTTGCCCGCGCCACCCGAGCGGCTGCGATCGAGTGCGCGCGGCTGGGTGACACCCAGGGGCTTCTGACAGTGATCGGGATCACCACCCACGCGGTGCAGGATTTCTACGCCCACACCAATTGGGTCGAGCCCGCGGGCCACCCACAGACGACCGTCTGCGACGGCCCCGGATGGGCGCAACAGGCCAGCTACGGCTCGCACCCGACTTACTTCGACGTTCCTGCCGAGGTCAGGCAGAGCGCCCGCGTCTACTCCGGCGGCGGCGATGAAAGCCTCCGCGGCCACGGGCACTGGAACACCGACGGCAACCGTAACCTCAGAACCGCGGTGAACAAGGACTGGCCAGGCCGTCCCTACTACAGGGAGGCCTATATCACCGCCTACTTCGCCACCCGCCAGTGGGTCCGCGCGATTCGCTCCTGGGTCAGCGATGAGGCGGCCTGGGAGGCCGCCCGCCGCTACCGAGACCGACGGGGGGGCGAGCTGGACCGCGACCTCTCCGGCGCCTTCGCCATCTCATTCAACGCGGGCCATTGGCAGGGGCAAGGCGAGCCGAGCGGCGCGGAGGCCCCGGGACCTGGCGGAAGCCTCGATGACCTCATCGGGGCCATCCGGGGCTACCATGGCGCCGGCAAGACCGCGTTCCGCGCGAAGTTCGAGCAGATGGTCCCCAAGCTGGCCGCCAAGAACCCCGCAGCCGCCGCAATCGTGATCGGGCCGTCCACGAGCATGCAGACCGAGGTGGACTTTGTGTCCCTGAAGGTCACGCGAGTGAAGGACGCGACGCCGGTGGGCATGGTGGGCATTGACCCGGGAGTGGATGAGGCCGATTTCTACACCCGCGCGGAGATCGCCGGACAGAGCTTCTCCTCCGGCATGATCCACGGCTATGACACCTTCAACTTCACCCTGCCCAACTATCCGTTTACCTTCATCAAGGCCGTCCCCAAGGGATGGACCACGCCTGTGCCGGTCACCACTCTACAGGTCACTGTGCGCACCTGTGATGAGCGCTGGGCGGGCACCGACGACGATGTCTTCCTGCGGGTGAACGACACCACACGGTTCAAGCTCGACAAGCCCCTGTACGACGACTTCGAGCGCGGGGACGAAGACACATATAGCCTGGACCCGCCCCGGGGCATGAAGGTGAGCGACATCCAGTACGTGCAGATCGAGAAGTCGCCCGACGGGGTGGCCGGCGGATGGAAGCTCAGCCGGGTCGCCCTCTCGGTGAACGGCGGCCGGGTCTACTACCGCGACCGCATTGACAGGTGGCTGGAAGACGCGAGTCGCACCTGGCGGGCGCCCGACTTCCGCCCCTCCTCCCCAGTCACCCAGGAGGTCCCCATCACCGTGCAGCTCTGGGACAGCGACGGCTTCCTGTATGGCGCGGACGACCACTGCGACATCCATCCCGACTACGGCAGGCGCGACCTGAATCTGCTCTACGACATGAGCACCGGGCGGGTGCGAGGGGACGCCTCAGGCGCCGGGGCGCTGTTCCTGCGGGGCGGGAGCCGCCACGGCGGGCGAGGCGTGGACGCCGACACGTGTGAGATCGCGCTCGCGCTCGAGACCTACCGCGTGACTACCCCGCCGACCCCAGGCGCGGGCACGGCGCCCACGGTCAGCGCGACGCTGACGGCCGCTCCCAGCAGACACACCGGGCCTCTGCCGGCGACCGTCACCTTCGTCGGCCAGATCACCGTCTCCCAGCCGTGCGAGGTCCGCTACCAGTTTGTGCGCAGCGACGGCGCGGTCGGCCCGATCGCCTCGCTGCGCTTCGATGCGCCAGGCGCCAGGGAGGTCAGCACCACCTGGACGCTCGGCAGGGCCTACACGGGTTGGATCGCACTGAAGGTGCTGGCGCCGAGGGCGCTGGAGTCGAACAGGGCGCACTTCGTCGTGGAGTAGCCAGCGCGCCGACCGTACCCCCACTCGGCCAGCGCCACCCGTCGCCGCTGGGAGGCTCAGGCGTGGAGGCTCCTGACGCGCTGGTCGGCGAGGTCCTGCTCGTGTGCCTGCGCAACGCGGGCCACCCGATCTCCGAGGGGTTGATTGACAGGCGATCGAGCGCGGCCGGCAGATCCCCGGCGGCGCCTGCGGGTTCCTCGGCACTTGTGGCGCGCTGGTGAGCGCTGCGGCGGCCTATGCGGTTCTGCTGGGCTCCACCCCGGTGGCAACGGAGCCGCGCGAGCGCCTGCTCGGGTTCTCATCTCGTCTCGCCATCCGCCTGGCCGACATCGGGGAAGCCGCTGCTGCAAGAAGAGCAGCTATGTCGCGCTGGAGGTGGCGCAGCAGGAGTTCGCCACTATCGGCTTGCCCCTGCCCCGCGAGCAGTTCGCGGGGCGCTGTGTGTTCTCCGCCGATAACGAGACCTGCGACGGCGCGCACTGCGACTTCTTCCCCGACGCGCACCGCGGCAGCGAAGGCTCTGACGACGTGCAGCCCCACCGGGGCGCTGGACATACTTCAGGAGGTGATTCATGAGGCTCTCGTATGTCGTCCTGTTGTGTGCAGTGGTGATCTCGGCGGCCGTCACGGTCGCCCCGGCCCTCGCAGGGGAGGGCGAGCCGGGCAGGGAGGATCAGGTGGCCGCCGCGGCCGAGCCGCCGGCCGGTGAGACCGCAGAGGAGGCGGCCCTCCTTATCGAGGTCGAGGTGATAGGCGAGCGGGAACGGCCCGCCCGCGTGGACGTCATCCGCGCAGCGGACATCGAGGAGATGCCGCACGTCCAGCACATCGGCGATGCCATCCAACGTCTGCCCGGCACTCAGACCCTCACGGGGTGCCTGATGAACTCGCCGCGGCCCTCCCTCCGGGGGTCGAGTTTCACTTGGCTGCAGGTGCTCGTAGACGGCATCCCGGTGAACCCGACCGGCTCGTGTACGCTCAACCGCGTGTCGGTGACAGCCCTGAGCGAGATGGAGGTGGCGCGCGGCCCGGCCCCGCCCAAGTACCCCGGGAACACGGTGTCGGGCGTGCTCGCTATGACCCTCAAGAGCGGGGAGCGCTTCCCCGGCGGCCGGGTCTCGTTCACCGGCGGAAGCTTCGGCACCGAGGACTACGAACTGGAGGCCGGCGGCGGGACCCCCGAGCTCAACTACTTCATCGCCTGCAACCGCAATCGCTTCACCGGCTGGATGCCGAAGGACCATCGCACCGACCTCACGGACATCTCCTTCAAGGCCGTCAGCTCCCTCGGCGACGACGCGCAGCTAACTCTGGTGGGAACCAACCTGAGCGGCGAGAAGCAGGGCTTTCGGCCCAGCGGCCCTAACCCGGGCGATAAGTGGGAGCATCGGTGGCCCAACCTCTCTCGACCGGCCGCCTCGCTTACCTACACGCGCCGCCTCAGCCCGCGCTCCGACGTCCTGCTGCGGCTGTCACCGCTGTCCTTGTCTTACGACCTTCAGTACCAGCAGTGGGACCCGGTCAACCTCCGCGAGGCGCCCATCCAGGGGAAGGCGCGCTACTCACTGCTGCGGAGCGAGCTTCAGCATAACTACGCGATCACCCCCGAGAGCATGCTGAGCTGGGGGCTGTGGTGGCAGCGCGATCGCATGCGCTCAACCAGGCCCGTGCCCAGCCCCGAACTCGGGGAATGGAGCGCCCGCGAGGTGACCTGGCGGGGGCTGTTCGCGCAGAACACGATGGTCCGCGGTGACGCACAGGCGGCGACCATCGGCCTGCGCTATGACGGCACCGACCCGGGCCGGGCCGCGCTGTCCCCGTTCCTCAGCGGTCTCCAGCGGCTCGGCCGCGACACCAAGCTGCGCCTCGCGATCAGCCGCAATAAGCGCTTCCCCGTGCTCGACGAGCTGTACGGCGCGGGCATCAACATCGGCAACCCGGACCTGAAGCCCCACACCGCCTGGAACTACGAGCTTAGCGCCGAGCACTTCCTGCCCCAGGGCGCGCTCACGCTCTCCCTCTTCCGCCAAAACCACAGGGACATGATCCTGCTCGACCCCGCATACGTCTACCAGAACCGCTCCGGTAACTGGTAGGCCCAAGCGGGGCTGGGAGGGAGGGGGCGTGTTTGAGCGAGGTTGGTGGGAGAGACAGTGGCGCCTGGGTGTGTGGTCAGTGGGTCAGTGAGTTGAAGGGCGCTCCGGCGAGCACCCCTCCCAGGGAAGCCAGCAGGAACATGATGGGCAGGATGGTGTTGGCGCGCTTGAAGCCCCGCATGCGCTTGACGCGGATCTTGCCTCCCCGGCCGATGGCGTTCTCGCAGGCGTTGTTGGTGGCGGGCGCTTGGCAGGTGCGGCGCGCTTTGCGCCCTAGCCCATCGCGCATGGGTTCGTCGGTGTGCTGGTAGCAGACCAGCCGCTGCCAGTTCTCCAGGATATCCAGGGTGAGCATGCGCAGGGCATATTCGGGAGACTGTTTCTCGCCCTTGCGGGGTGGGCGGGCTTCTCGGAATCGAGCATGCAGCCAGCGGATCGCCTCCAGGCCAGCTTCATCCAGGTGCTGGAGGGCCTCCCGAATCAGCTGCTTCTCCTTCTCATATCCCTTGATCTTCTTGAGCCGAGGCGCGGTGGCCTTGCGCCAGTGGGCCAGGCAGAGCTGGTGCTCCAGGCCGGCTTGCTCCGCCGCCGGCTTGTAGGACTCCAGCTCGTCGGAGACCAGCGCCTTGGCGCCAAAGTGCTTCGCCGCCTCCACCAGCCACCGGCCCAGCTCCTCGCCTTCCGGGCTGGTGAGGATCTCCAGGCCCACGATGTCGCCGGAGCCGGGATCGCACAGAAAGCCCAGCGTCACCCCATTGCCCTAGAGCTTCACCTGCGTCTCGTCCGCCCCCAGCACCGGGGTCTTGACCTTCGCCGTGACTTTCTTGTGGCGCGCCATCGCCTTGTGCCCCATCTGCCGCACATTGAGGATGATCTCTACATGCGAGATGGGCGCCCCCAAAGCCTTCATCACCAGGGCCGCGTCCCGATAGGACAGTCCCAACCCCCACAGGACCACCAACATCACCCGGGTGCGATCCGAGTGCCGGCAGTTGGGGGATAGACCAGGGGGGATGACTGTGAGGCTGGCGCCGCAGGCGGCGCATTGGTACTGCACCACCTCCACCTGGGAGAGCTTGGGGTCCACCACGGGGCGGGTCTGGCGGCGGTGCCAGCCCATGCCGGGCCTCCCGCAGCGGGGACAGGCGGCGGGGCGAGCATCGGTGCGAGGCAACAGTTCCGGGAACGAGAGGGCTTCTTTCATGGCGGCGTCTCCTGGCCTGGTGTGGCTGCGAAATCCCACTTGCCGCCTGGTTCTTGCCCCCTCACCAATCTCCTCCCCCCAGGGGTTACCGGTTACCTGCTCCGCGCCCCCTTGACAGGGGGGGACGGCCGGCGTAAGATTCGCCGCACGTCCAACCCATCTTGGACCACACTCTGGACGTGGTCCGAAGAGAGCACACGCATGAGCCTCAGACCCGCTGGACGCTTCTCGGTCGTATTCCTCCTCGCGGCCTGCGTCGCGGCCACAGCTATCGCCGCCGCGCAAGAGCGGCCGGCAGAGCGCGTCCTGCCGGCGCCCGAGGTCAACGCTAACGCGGTGGTGTGGCGCACACCGGCGCCGCCCCCGAACCCTCAGCCTGGCGACATATGGGTGAACCCCAAGGCTGGGATGGACATGGTGTACATCGCCGCCGGGCAGTTCACGTTAGGATCGAGCGACGCCGACCTCGACGCATGGCTCAGCGCTCACCCAGGCGACGAGCGAAGGTGGTTGGCTGACGAGCAGCCGCAGTGTCGGGTCTACCTGCCGGGCTACTGGATAGGGCGCACAGAGGTGACCAACGCCCAGTACCTGCGGTTCGTCCAGGCCACCGGACACCGTCCCCCGCAGCACTGGCAGGGGGGACGGGTGCCTGCCGGCTTGGGCAACCATCCGGTCGTGTATGTGGACCGAGAGGACGCGCGCGCCTTCTGCCGGTGGGCCGGCGGATACCTGCCCAAGGAGCTGGAGTGGGAGAAGGCAGCGCGGGGTACAGATGGCCGGGTGTTTCCCTGGGGCAATGAATGGGACGCCAGGAAGTGCCGCAGCCTCGAGGTGGTGTTGGGCAGGAGGAACGCCAGCCCCGGGGAGCTCGCGGCCGCTCGCGATGTTTGGCTGACCGCTCACGACGCGGTGCGCGAAGGCCCGGCGCCGGTGGGATCCTATGCGTCGGACTCGAGCCCATATGGCTGCCTTGACATGGCGGGCAATGTCGAGGAGTGGTGCACTGACTGGTATGACGAGCGCGCCTATGTGCGCTACCAGGCAGGGCAGACCACGCCGCCCTCGACGGGCGAGCGCGGGGTGCATCGCGGAGGCTCCTGGTTCGACCCCAAGGACGAGTTCTACCGGTGCCCCTATCGGAACTATGTGGGCATCTCGGGTCGTGACGAGCGCTCCGGATTCCGCTGCGCGCTAGCCCACGAGTAGGCCTGGCTCCTATGGGGGAGGCCGGACCCGCCGCCTAGCGCGCGGCGGCGAGGGCCTTCGTCGTGCTGAGCCGTCGGCCAGCGGGGCAGGAGAGGACGGCCCCACCTGCGGCACGTCGTTCTCGCCTGCCGTCACGGCGCCGTCTCCTTGCGGGCCGAAGCCATCCCTCGCGGGTGACGGGCTGGCGAGACGTCGCGCTGGCGCTGCGCTGGACGGGGTGCCTCAGGCATCTGCTGCAGACCGAGAGGCGCTTCCACAAGACCATGGCCCTGGTGGGGCTGTAGCTGAGTCTCGCCTGGTGGCCTCTGCACCCTGTGGGGCTCTCCCGTTGCCCTCTGGTGGATCGCGGACAGGGGGAGCGGATCCATCGGTGTGCGCCCGCGAACCATGTTGTGTGCACGACTCCACCGCTAAGGAGAGCCCATCTGATCCCGAGCCTTGCGTCCCCTCTGCCGTCGAGGAGAGCGGTTGTCGCCGCAGATCGTCTTAGCGGCCGCACAACAGCGGGCCACCGTGCAGGTTAGCGCGGAGGGGTCGCTTGCCTCACTCAGACGCCAGTCTCGCTCTCACCATCTCTGCCGTGAAGCCCGCGAATCGCTTCACCCACTCGCTTGGCAGCAGCCCAAGCCACTGCCTGCGGTCCTCATCCGTTATCCCCCGCTTCACAACCTGCGCTGGCACTCCCTCGACGATGCAGTCCTCCTCCACCACCGTCGCCACCCGCAGGGCGCTGCCGTTCATCACGATCGCTCCCCTGCCGATCCGACAGTGGTAGTCCATCGCCGCGTTGATGCCGATCGCGGCCCCCTCCCCTACCTCACAGCCGTGCATAGTCGCCCCGTGGTTGATCCACGCTCCGTCCCCTATGACTGAGCGATCGCCCGTCTCCTCATATGGCCGCCCCCCTTCGATGTTCACCAGATCGTAGATGCAGACATACCGCCCGATGGTGTTGGACCCGCGGATCACTACTCCGCACAAGATCGAGGTGTGATCCCCCACAGTGATGTTCCCCGTCAGCACCGACCGCTCGCCGACCAAGACGCCCTCCCCGAGGGTCACCTGCCCCCTCAGCATCGCCCCAGCCGACACGAGACACCCCGCGCCGATTGTCACTCTCCCCTCCAACACCGCCGACGGGTCAACATACGCGTGCTCGGCTATCGTGACGCGCTCGTCTACCATCGTCTCTCTCCTCTCTGGGTCAACTGCCGCCGTAGTGCAGGTCAACCCCGTCGGCCGCCAGCGCGGCCTGCAGTTCCCCGACGTCCACCTCCCGTGGCTGACAGCCCCTTTCCACACACAGCGCCGCCGCCCGCCCGGCGGCATGCCCCGTCGCCATGCAGTTCCCCATGCTCTTCCCCGACGAGGCCCCCACATGGGTGGCCGATATGCACCGCCCTGCCGCCAGCAGCCCGTCCATCTTCTCCGGCGTCAGCGCCCGGTATGGCACATCGTGCACCCTCATGGGCTCCCAGCGAACCCACCCAATGTCCAGCATCCCTGACCGCCACGCCACCGCGTCGGCAAAGCGCCTCCCCGTCTTGGCATCCTCCTCGGTCAACGTATACAGCCCCTTTACGCGCCGCGTCTCCCTCACCCCCACCTGTGCCCCGGCCGCCCCAAGCTGTGCCCTTGCGAACGCCGGCCCGCCGAACTCCCGCAGGGCCCTCACGATCTGCACGATCTGCCGACGGCTGTACCGCTCCGCCTCCGTCATGTCAGCCAGCTCGCTCCCGTCGAGCGGCCCCCTCCCCTTCGTCCCCGCGTGGTTCACCACCACTGCGTTCTCGATCGCAAACGGGCCCAGCTCCAGGATCATGCTCTCCGGCAGCAGCGGGTACTTTGCCCTCGCCTTCGCCAACAGACCCCTGAACGCCCCATCCTTCTCCGCGTACTCCCTCGCCCCGTCTACCTCCACACCTGTGATGATGAAGCACAACGTCATCGGCGATAGAAACCCGTCCTTCTCCCTCCCCTTCATGGTCTCCGCCCCTGAGAAGAAGGCAACATCGGCGTCCCCGGTGGTGTCCACCACCACCCGAGCCTCCACCCCCAGCAGCCCCCTCTTGGTGCCCAAGACCACCCCCGTTACGCGCTCCCCCTTTACCAGGCAGTCCACCACTGGGGCGTGCAGGAGGTACCGGCATCCCGCGGCCTCCAGCACATCCATTAGCGCTACCTTGAGGAACTCCACGTTGCACACCAGCGCATGGTCCACCAAACGCCCTGCCTCCGGCCCGTAGGCCCCTACGGCCTCGACCACCAGCTCATGCACCGCCCCCCGGCCCCTGGCCCCCGGTCGCATCTGGTTCACCGGCATGCCCATGCCATGCGCTCCCACCCCGCCCAAGAAGCCATACCTCTCCAACAGCAGCGTCCGCGCGCCTCCCCGCGCCGCGCCGACCGCGGCTCCGATCCCTGCCGGCCCCCCTCCGACCACCACTACGTCGAACTCCCTGATCGCCTCCACCTCCGCCTCCTCAGGCGTGCTCAGTCACCACCTCGGCTGGAGCGGCCCCGCGCCGCCCCCCGCCCGAGGCCGCCACCCGGGCCGCGGTCGCGGGGCAGGTTTCCGCATCCCGAGGACCTCCGCCTCTCTCGGTGCGCTGGTTCATCTCCTCCCCGCGGGATCCTCGCCGCCGGCGTGCCCGTCGAGGCGCCGCGCCCCAGCCTCGCTCACCAGTGGCAGGGCATTGCGCGCCCTCCACGCCAGGCCAGCTCCCGGCGCCCAGCGGCGAGCGGGGAATGCCCCCCGCCCATGTCGAAGTTGGTGACCTGGCCCTGACACGCCGTCTCCCCACGCGTCGAGCCGGCAGCACCCCGGCTCGAGGAAAGGAGCGAGAGAGGATGGAGCGCAGAGGGATCCACGTACAGGCGGACGGCAAGGCCGGAGTGCCGATGCTGGAGCGCCTGGTGGGCGAGATCGCGCCGTCGCTGGGGCTCAACTGGGTGGTGCTGGGCATCACCGGCCACTTCGCTTACCGGAGCCATCCCGAGGCGGCGGAGCCAGGCTCGATGGAGGCGAGCGACGCGCGGCGGCTGGCGGAGCTGGCGCGGGCAAACGGCATCACGCTGGCGCCGGAGTACAACTGCCTGGGGCACCAGTCGTTCCGCGAGAAGCCGAATGCGCTACTGCGTGCGCATCCCGAGTTCAACGAGGCGCCGGACATGGACATGAGCCAGTTCAGCTTCGACAACTTCTACAGTTGGTGCCCCAATCGGCCGGAGGTGTACGAGATCGTGTTCGACCTGCTGGACGAGCTGTTGGAGGCGTTCGGGGCGAAGGGTCTGCATGTGGGCATGGACGAGGTGTTCGTGCTTGGCGAGTGCCCCCGCTGCCAGGGGACGCCGCGGGCGCAGCTCTTCGCCAAGGCAGTCAACGACCTTCATGCCCATGTGGTGGGCCGGCGCGGGGTCGAGATGCTGATGTGGGGGGATCGGCTGCTGCCGCCCTCCACGGGCTACAGCATGTGGGAGAGGAGCAGTAACGAGACCGAGGACGCGATCGAGCTCATTCCGAGGGACATCGTGGTGTGCGACTGGCACTACGAGGTGATGCCGGAGGGCGAGTACCCGTCGGTGCGCTACCTGCAGGAGAAGGGCCTCCGCGTGTGGCCGGCGGGCTGGAATGAGGAGCAAGCGGTGGCCCGCCTGGTCGAGGTCTCCCGCCGCGACGACGCGGGCAAGATGCTGGGGTATCTGTGCACGACCTGGCTGCCGATCGCAAAGCTGGTCCCCGCGCTGGCCGGCGAGCCGGTGGAGGCCGCCGACGAGAACCTGCACAAGGTGGTGTCCTGCGTCCGGCTGGCGGCCCAGCTGATGGCAGGCTGACCAACCCGAAGTGGAACGCCTCCGGCCTGGTCTCAGCCCTCGTGTCCGCCTGCGTCCCGCCGCTGCGGGCGCCGCGGCTCCAGGTAGGGTCACCTGCGGCCGGGCCTCACACCTGCTGCGAGAGCAGAGGTGATCGCAGAGGGGCGGCCCCCGTGCCCGTCGTATCTGCCTGGGCGACAGCCAGGAGGGAGTTAGCGATGGCACTCAAGTTCGGCTACGTGGGCTGCGGCTTCATGGCGCAGGCCGTACACATCCCCAACTTCGCCGGCCTGCCGGAGGTGGAGCTTGTCGCGCTCGCCGAGATCAGGCCGGAGCTGGGCGCGAAGGTGCAGCGGCGATGGGGCTTCCGCAAGCTCTACCAGAGCCACACCGAGCTGGCCGACGACCCGGAGGTGGAGGCGGTCGGGGTCTCGGCCGCATTCACCGAGCAGTCGCAGATCGCGCGGGACCTCCTCGCCGCGGGCAAGCACGTGTTCATGGAGAAGCCCATGGCGGTCTCGGTCGCGGAGGCCGAGGAGATGCTGGCGGCCGCGCAGGCCGGCGGCGCCCGGCTCATGGTCGGGTACATGAAGCGCTACGATGCCGGCGCGGAGCTCGCCAAGCGCTTGATAGACAGCTTCAGGCAGGAGGGGGCGCTGGGCGAAGTCTTCTACGCGCGGAACCACGGCTTTTGCGGGCGGCAGTGGAACGCGGGCTTCGCCGGCACGCTCGAGAGCACGCAGGAGCCCCGCCCGACTCCGGGCCCAGCCCGCTGCCCCGATTGGCTGCCGCCGCGCTTCCACCAGCCCTACATCTGGTACCTCCAGCAGTACACTCACAACGTGAACCTGCTGCGGTGGTATCTCGGCGTGGGCGACAAGGCGCGTGTCACGGGCGTCCACCTGGGGGATGATGGCTACACGGGCCTCATCGTCCTCGACATGGACGGCGTGCAGGCCGTCGTCGAGTCCGGCAACACCTCGCACTTCTCCTGGGACTTCAACACCCAGGTGTTCTTCCGTGACGGTTGGGTGAAGTCCACCTCTCCTCCGCTGCTGCTCGACAACGTCTGCGAGGCGGTGGAGGTCTACCGGGGCGGCGACATGCAGGAGATCTGCCAGCCCATGCCGGAGGCGCTCTACAGCTGGTGCTATCGCCGGGAGGCGCAGCACTTCGTCACGTGCCTGCAGACCGGCGAGGAGTTCCGCTCCAGCGGGGCCGACACGCTCACCGACGTGAGGCTGTTCGAGGAGGTCTTCCGCCTCTGGATCGCCGGCCGCGCCTGAGACGCCCAGCTACCCGCGCGCCGCCTCCTCGGCGTGGGTGGCGCGGAGAGGCTGGGCTACACCCCGGGCATGTCCGCCCAGCCCCCTAGCCGGACCTCCCCGGCGGCGGGTAGCCGCGCGCCGCGTCGTCCAGCACCAGCACCCAGTCCGGGCCCTGCTCGGGGCTCGTGAACTCCAGCCGGCCGCCCACCGGGAAGTCGCCCTCCAGCGCGGTGGCCTGGCCGGTGCGCGGGTCATACCACCAGGCCCGGAGGCGCTCGCCGGAGAGCGCGCTCGTGTCGAGGGTCACGCGCTGGCCCGCCTCCGGCAGGTAGACCATGGCGTAGGAGCCGTCCCCGTCCCGGGTGGCCTGGACGTGGCGCGCCTCCCGGTCGGTGGTCGCCAGCCCGGGCAGGCCGTTGTCGGAGGTCTGTGTCGTCCGCAGCCGAACCTCGTAGTCGCCGCCCTCCTGCCCCAGGGTGAAGTTGCGCTGCACGGTGTCGCGGGAGAGGGTGACGATGCGGGCCGGCCCCGCCTGATGGTGGTCCGCCGGCTTGACCCAGGCCTCGATGGTGATCGCCCCGGAGGCCACGATCCTCGACATCAACTCCGCCGGCGCCTCGCCGGCGGCGATCAGGGTTGGTGATCGCACTGCCAGGCCCCCGCCGGGCAGCCACTCCACCGCCTCCGGGTCGGCGATCGTCAGGTCGAGCCCGCCGCCCGACTCGTCGCGGACCACAGTGCCTGCCTGCTCCTGAAACAGGTAGGCCGCGGCGGCGTCCTCCGGCGCCGCGGCCGGACCGGCGGCAAAGCGCGCGGCGGCCTCGGCGGCGCTCAGCGCGCGGTCGTAGATGGCCACCAGGCGGTACTCGCCCAGCCACGGGCGCTCCCGCGTCAGCTCGTTGGCGAGCGCCAGCCGAGACCCGCGGTCCCAGTTCTCCAGCGTGCCGGCGACGATGCCGCGGTTCCGCACCCGCCCGTTGACATAGAAGACCGCGCTGCCCCCGGCGTCCCGCGTGTAGAGTAGGTGGGTAAGGGCCGGCTCCGGCGGCGCGTCGGGGACGATAAGCGCCTGATCGGGGATGCGAGACAGGAAGGGGCGGGATTCCATGAGCGCCCGCAGGTGTCGCATCTGCCCCGCGCCGGGGAGCTGGAGCGCCTCCCGCCAGGGGGTCATGGCGTGGGAGATCGGTGGCCGCTCGGGCGCGTAGAACTGCCAGATCTCGTGGCAGCCGTAAGTGTGCCCGTGCGCGCCCGCGAACACCGCCCAGTAGGCGGCCTTGCGGACATCGTGGTCGCCGAAGCGGCCCAAGGTGGGGTTCCAGTTCACCGGGTGGTTCTCATAGCAGGGCTCGCCATCGAGGCACGGCTTCACAGGGGTGCGGGCGTAGTCGGCGGCGATCATCTCGTGGTTGGGGGTGTTGCGGCGGGAGTGGCCGCTCTGGAGCATGTTGAAGTCCAGCCAGTCGTCGTCGTGGAACCACCGGGAGGAGCTTGCCCCGCCCTGGGGGTGGAAGGTCATCAGGTGCCGACCGCCATCGCCGCGGCGCAGGCCCCGCGCCATAGCGCGGACGATGGCCAGATGCTCCTCGATCTCCGGGTTGCGGTCCCCGCCCAAGATCCAGATGATCGGCTTGTCGCGGTAGCGCCGGCCCAGCCACTCGCCGTAAGCCTCCGCGTTTTCGGGCGTGAACACCTCCGGGCCCACCCCCCACTTACGGTTCCACTTATCGCCCCAGGTGGGAAGCATGCCGATGTACAGCCCCAAACGCTCGGCTGTGTCCACCACCCAGTCCACGTGCTCGAAGTAGCGCTCGTTGGGCCGCGTCGGGTCGCCCTCAATAAGCGGCACCTCGCCATAGGCGTTGTGTGATTCGAGCCCGTCGAACTCAGCCAGCGCCACCGCCTGGATGACGGTGAAGCCCTTCCCCGCCCGATCCCTCAGGTAGTGCTCGGCCTCCTCCCGGTTCAGCCGGTGGAACAGCTCCCAGGCGGTGTCCCCCACGTAGAAGAACGGCTGCCCGTCCTCGATGACCAGGAAGCGCCCGTTCTCGCTCACCCGCAGGCCGCCGGAGGCGGCCGCGGCGCCGGCCGCCTCCCCCACCAGCATGAGCGTCATCGCCGTCAGCAGCACTCGCGCCATCTCAGTGTCACCTCCTCCACCTTCACTCCAAACCTGCAGCACCCTCCCCCCTTCGCCCATGCGAAGCTCCGCTCCTCTTCGGACGGCGAAGTCAGCGCCGGAGTCGCGTCCCTGCTCCGACTGCCCGGTCAAGTGGCCCGACCGGTCGCCGGCCTGCGAGACCGGAGTCCGAGCCGCTGGCTTCAGCTATCGCGCAAGATCCCTCTCAGCGACTCATCGGCAGAGCCCATGGCCCTACCGCTGGGGAGGCGCTCTACCCGAGGACGGCTCGCACCTCATTCTCGCCCCGCAGCTTGTCCGCGGGGAGCAGGTTGCCGGGCAGCGCCTCGCCGTTGAGGGTCAGCGTCTTGACGCCGTGGCAGACCGCGTCCGGGTTCTCAACCACGATCCGGATGGTTCGGCCCCGGAAGCGGCGGGTGGCCCTGAAACCACCCCAGGTGCTGGGGATGCACGGCGCGATGCGCAGCCCGTCTATCTCCGGCCGCAGGCCGAGTATATGCTGCGTGGCGGCGTAGTAGGACCAGGCCGCCGCGCCGGTCAGCCAGGGCGTGCGCGCGTTCCCGGCCCGCGGCGAGTAGGTGGAGTATGTAGTCTGCGCCTGGACATAGGGCTCGCTCTCGCGCAGCTCTGCGCGATCGTTGTAGGCGGCCGGCATGGAGGCGCGGTAGTACTCCCAGGCCCGGTCCCCGTTCCCCAGCATACACTCCGCCATCACCGCCCACCCCTGTGTGTGGTTGAAGATCCCTGCGTTCTCCTTCACCCCGGGGTTGAACACCACGGCGCGCATCACGTCAATCGGGGTCTTCACAAAGGGGGGCGCGGAGAGCATCAGGCCATAAGCGGTGGCCAGCTCCCTATGAACGGTCTCCATGCAGCGAGCGGCTTGCTCGGGGCTGGCGCCCCCACTTATGACGGCCCACACTTGCGTGTTCAGATAGCACCTCCCCTCCTCGGCCGCGCGGGTCCCGTAGACCGTGCCGTCCTCGCCGATGGCCCATATGAAGCGGTCTTCATCCCAGGCGCAGGCCTGGATGCATGAGTCGAGGGCATCGCGCTTAGCGAGGGCCCAGGCGGCTTCCTCCCGCTTGCCTAGGCGCTCCGCGACCTCTGCGTAGGTGGTGAGTCCCCTACGCACCTGGAACGCGACAAACAGGCTCTCCCCGTGATAGCCGAGCCGCAGGCAGTCGTTCCAGTCGGCGGCCAGCCCGCATGGGAGCCCGTGCTTGCCGGTGCGCTCCAGGTTGAACTCCAGGGCCCGCCGCAGATGGCCCAGGACAGTGGCCTCACCCCTGTCCGCGTAAGGCAGCACCTTCTCGTAGAAGCGCAGGTCCCCAGTCTCTCCCACGAGCGCTGGCACCGCGTCGAAGAACCACAGGCAGTCGTCGGACCGGTATTCCTCAGGGGCCGGGGGCGTCTCGTGCCCCGGGCGGTGCTCGAACGGCCTGATGATCGGCATGGCACCGCCGGTGGAGAGCTGGCCGGTCAGCATCAGCTCCAGGCGCTCCTGGGCCTCCTCCGGGATCGCGGCCGTCACGCCCAGCAGGTCCTGCACCGAGTCGCGAAAGCCCAGCCCATCCCGCTCGCCATTGTACACGAGGCTCGCGGACCGCGACCAGGCGAAGCACACCAGGCAGTTGTACAGGCCCCATACATTGACCGTATGGTCGAACTCCTCGTCAGGCGTCTCCACGAGGAGGCTCCCCAGTTTGGCGTGCCAGTTCGCCTTCAGCATCCTCAGCTCAGCCTCCGCCCGGTCCAGCGAGCCGTACTCCGCGGTTGTCCGCCGGCCGACGGTCCGGGCATCGCCGATCCCAAGCAGGACGAGCATCTCTCCGGTCTCTCCGGCCTGAAGGGTCAAGTCCGTCCTCAGACAGCCGCAGGCGTTGTCCCCATAGGCCTCGCTGTTGGTCGTTCTCCCCTCCTCGACCACGACGGGGTTGTGGTAGCTTCGGTACGGACCGAGGAAGGCCTCACGGCTCGTGTCGTACCCCCTTACCTCTCCGCCCACCAGGCCCATCCATACATGATGATACAGGTACTCCCCCGACTCCGGCGTCAGGTGATCCTCGATCGCGATCCGGAGCAAGCCGTCCGTAAGCGCGCCCCGGACGATGAACAGGGAGTACTGGAGGTTGACCTGATCCTGCACAGTGTTCCACTGATTCGTGAACTCGCAGTACGTGAAGAGGGACAGGTTGCGCGGCCGCCCGCTCTCGTTAGTGACCCGCACACGCCAGTACTCGAACGCCTGGCCCAGTGGCACGAAGTAAGTGGTTTCGGTGGCGATCCCGCCGTAGCGAGACTCGATGACCGTGTACCCGGTGCCGTGGCGGCAGGTGGACTCGTACTCATCGAGTGGCTTGCCCACCGGCTGCCAGGAGGCCGACCAGTAGTCGCCGCTGTCCCGGTCGCGGAGGTAGACATAGCGGCCCGGCTGGTCCATCGGGATGCCGTTGAAGAGCAGCCGCAGGAACCGCCCCCGCGCTCCCGACTGGTAGAAGCCGTAGCCGCCCGCGTTGTTGGTGATGATCGCCCCGTACTTGGTGTCGCCCAGGTAGTTGCTCCACGACCTCGGGGTGTCCGGCCTGGTTATCACGTACTCCCTGGCCTCGTCGTCGAAGAAGCCGTACCTCATCTCAGGCCTCCCACCGGCTCTGGTGTCGCGCGTGCCAATCGGCGCCGCGCGGCGCTGGGTTCGTCGCTGCTGCGCAGGCACCTGCATCCGGTCATCGGCGGGGAGTGTGAGCGAGACTGCCCGGCCGCTCACTCGAGCAGGACCGAGAGGGTAGCATCCACGGGCCAGCTCGCCCGCAAGGGATGCTCGTAGAGTCCGATCCCCTCCGCGGGGATGGGGCGACAGGAGAGTCTCTCGAAGGCTGCCGCGTCTTGGCGCAAGCGGAAGTCATTGTCGCCCACATCCACGAATCCGGGGTCCTGGTCATCGCCGAAGACCGCTTTCTCGAGCAGGTCCGTGGGGCGTGGGTTGCGGATGATGCCCAGGGGGATAGAGACAGGGAATCCCGGCTCCCCGGTCGAGCTCGCGGATCATCTCGCCCGCCTCGTGGCGATGGACTGCAGGGTAGGCTTCGTCCTCGGCGACGACCTGGTACTCCCGGCTGGCCCCCGCCGAGTCGCCTGCCGCCCCGTAGTTTCTGCTCCCGACGGTGCTCGGAGTTGGGCGCGGCCGCCGCAGGTCCTGTTCCGCCGCCTCCGGCAGCGCCTCGCTGAAGGGAGAGCGCGCTGGCTAGTGGAACCCTGACGCCAACTGCCCCGATCAGGAGGGTCCCCTCGCATGGGCGAGCTGCGTGAGCCGACGGCCGAGGTGATCTGCATCCTTGGCCTCGGGTACGTCGGCCTGCCGACGGCCGCGATGCTGGCCGTGAACGGCTTCCGGGTGACCGGCGTTGACCTTCGCGCGGAGCTGGTCGAGGCCGTGAACGCGGGTGAGGTGCCGATCGAGGAGGTGGGCCTCAAGACCGTGGTGCAGGCGGCGGTGAACTCGGGCAACCTCCGCGCTCAGGTCACCCCCGCGCCGGCAGACGTGTTCATCATCGCCGTGCCGACGCCGGTGGGGGAGGACCACAGGCCGGATCTCTCGTGTGTGGAGCAGGCGGCGCGCTCGCTGATCCCGCACCTGCGCCCGGGCAACCTGGTGGTGCTGGAGTCCACCGTGCCGCCGGGCACGACGGGCGGGCTGCTGACAGGCATACTGGCGGAGTCGGGGCTGAAGCCGGGCGAGGACCTCTTCGTCGCGCACTGCCCCGAGCGCATCCTGCCAGGCAACATCCTGACCGAGCTGGTGCAGAACGATCGGGTGGTCGGCGGCATTGACCCGGCGAGCGGCGAGAGGGCGGCCGCCATCTACCGCCAGGTGGTGGAGGGCGAAGTTCTGGTGACCAGCGCGATCGTCGCCGAGCTCGCCAAGCTGGTGGAGAACGCCTCGCGAGATGTGGGCATCGCCTTCGCGAACGAGATCGCGCGCATCAGCCACAAGTTCGGGGCCAACGTCCGGGAGGTCATCGCGCTGGCGAACCGCCACCCCCGGGTCAACATCCTGAGCCCTGGGCCCGGCGTGGGCGGCCACTGCATCCCGGTGGACCCCTGGTTCCTGGTGGACGCGGCGCCCAAGCTGGCCCGCCTGGTGCGCACCGCCCGGGAGACCAACGACAGCCAGCCGGCGTGGGTGGCGGAACGGGTGATGGCGGAGCTGGCGGGGGTGGCCGACCCGAAGGTGTCGGTCTGGGGCGTGGCCTACAAGGCGAATGTGGATGATGCCCGTGAGACGCCGGCGCTGCACGTGCTGGAGGCGCTGGAGGCGAAGGGCGCCCGAGTCAGCGTTGTGGACTTCCACGTCAAGCGCTTCCGCTGGGAGCTGGATGACCTGGAGGCCTCCGTGAGCGGCGCCGACTGCGTGCTGCTGCTCACCGACCACCGCGAGTTCTCGTTCTTCGAGCCGGAGGCCATCGGGGCCCGGATGCGCCGGCGGCTTCTGTTCGACACTCGGGACGCTCTGCCGCGGGCGAAGTGGGAGCAGGCCGGCTTCCGCGTCATCAGCCTCTAGCGGCGCAGTCGCGAGGGAGTCCTGCCCCCGCCGCCAAGCCTCCAGGCAGGCGGAGGGGTTACTAGAGGTCAAGCGCCTGAGTGCGCAGGGTTCGCAGGCATGAGCGAGTCCGACTCCGCACAGCCTACTATCGCCTTCCTGCTATCCTGGGGAGCGCTTGCCATTCTGCTCTACGCCTACTTCGGCTATCCCGCACTGCTCTGGGTACTGGCGAAGCTGCGCCCCTTCCGGCCCTCAACCGGGAGCTGCGCGCCCCGGGTGACGCTGCTCGTCGCGGCGTGGAACGAGGGCGATGTCATCGGCGCGAAGATCGAGAACACCCTGGAGCAAGACTACTCGGCGGAGCTGCTCGATCTCGTGGTCGTCTCGGATGGCAGCACGGATGCGACCGACGAGATAGTGCAGGGGTACGCGGAGCGCACCGGCCGGGTGCGGCTGGTGCGGCTGGAGGGGCGACAGGGGAAGTCGGCCGCGCTGAACGCGGGTGTCTCGGCGATCGCCGCGGAGGTCATCGTGATGACTGACGCGAACGCGCTCTTCGCGCGGGACGCGGTCAGCAGGCTCGTGGCCGCGATGTCCGACGCCCGCGTAGCCGCGGTGAGCGGTCAGCTCCACTACCGCCACGGCGAGGGCACGGCCGATACGGAGGGCGCCTACTGGCGCTACGAGCAGCGCGTGAAGGCGCTCGAGTCGTCGTTGGGTTCCCTGCTGGGGGCGAACGGCTCTATCTACGCGATAAGGCGGGAGATCTACCGGCCGCTGCGCCCCCGCGATGTTAGCGACTTCCGCGTTCCCTTTGAGGCCCTGCTTCAGGGTTATGCCGTGGTGTTGGAGCCGGAGGCCAAGTCAGTGGAGCCGGCGGCACCGAGCCTGGGCGCGGAGTATCGGCGGAAGGTGCGCATCATGTCGCGGGCCATCGCTCAGATGGTCTCGCTGGTCTGGCCGACGCTGCGCAGGGGCCGGCTGCTGGTGCTGTGGCAGCTCGTCTCGCACAAGCTGCTCCGGGAGGTGCAGGGGGTCTTCTTCGGGGCGATGCTCGTCGGGGCCGGCTGGGGGACGGCGCTCGGCAGCCCAACCCTGTCGGCCTTCTTCGCCGCCCAGGTCGTGCTCTATCTGGTCGGGGCGATGGGTTGGGCGGTCCCCGCGGTCGGCCGGCTGCGTTGGGCTCGCCTGGCTGCGCACTTCGACATGATCGCACTCGCCAGCTTCGTCGCGCTCGGGCTGTGGATCGCCGGCCGGACCGCGCCGACCTGGGAGCCCGCGCGCCTCCCTCAAGGGGAGGCCTGAGGTGGCGGTCCTGCACGTGGTGCAGTACGCGCTGCCGGAGATCAGCAGCGGCTACACAGTCCGCACGGCAGCCATAGTTGCGCACCAGCGGGCCCTCGGACTTGACCCTCTTATCGTAACCTCCCCGCGCCATCCCGCCGCCCACGAGGGCGATGTTGAGGGCGTCTTTCACTACCGGTGCCAGCCCGAGCGGCGGGCGCGCAGCGTGTGGTTGAGGGACTGGTCGCGGTGCCGGGTGCTGGCGCGACGCATCCGGGAGATCGCCAGCGCGCGGGGTGATGTGCGGCTGATCCACGCGCACTCGCCGGTTCTGTGCGGTCTGGCGGCGATCCAGGCCGGCCGGCGCCTGGGGCTGCCGGTGGTGTACGAGGTGCGGGGCCTGTGGGAGGAGGCGATGAGGGGACGGTCGCTTCGCTATCGGCTGGCGCGCCGCACCGAAGCCGCGGTGTGCGCACGCGCCGACGCGGTGGTGGCCATCTGCCGCGGGCTGCGAGATGACCTGGTGAAGCGCGGGGTCGCGCCCGCCAAGCTCCACATTGTGCCCAACGGGGTCGACGCAGCGAGGTTCACCCCGGCCGCGGAGCTCCCGGGCGGGCCCCGGGTGCTCTATCTCGGCGCACTAAGAGCGTACGAGGGCCTGGAGCTGTTGCTGGAGGCGTTCTCGGTTGTCCGGCGGTCTGCGCCGCAGGTGCAGCTTCTCATCGTCGGGCAGGGGGAGCACCGGGCGCGGATCGCTGAGGCCGCCCGCGCGGTGGGGGAGGGCGCGACGGTGGCGCCGCCGGTGCCCCACTCGGAGGTGCAAGCTCTCTACGCGGCGGCGCACGCGGTTGTCTACCCGCGTCTGTCCACGCGCGCCACAGAGACAGTGACGCCGCTCAAGCCCCTGGAGGCGATGGCAATGGCGAAGGCTATCGTCGCGAGCGACGTGGGCGGCCTGCGGGAGCTGCTGTGTGACGGCCGAACGGCGCGGCTGTTCGCGGCGGGGTCAGCGGCGGCGCTGGCGGGGGCGCTCGCCGAGGTTCTCGGCGACGCCGGGCTGCGGCGCCGACTCGGCGAGGCGGCGCGCGAGGCCGCCCGCGAGCTCGACTGGGCGCGGGTGGTGAGGCGCTACCTGGATGTGTACGAGCAAGCGGGCGCTCGCTGAGATGCGCTGCGGGTCAGCGACACCGACTGGAGTGCCTGCTCAGTAGTGGTGAGCATGGAAGATCGCGCTAAGCGATGAGACGACGCGAGTTCTTGAGGTGGGCCGCGTTTGCCGTCGGTGGCCTCAGCGGCTGGGGACGCCTCGGGATCGCGCGCGCCGGGAAGGAGCAGAACATGTCCCACGCCGACCGCCTCCTGCACGCCTTCGACCACTGGGAGATGCCGCCGGACCTGCCCCGGCCGCGCCTCTTCCTGTCCCCCGGCGACCGCGCCCGGCTGCCGGAGCTGGTCGCCCGGTACCCGGACGACTGGGAGCGCCTTCGCCAGGCCGCCGACGCCGCGCTCGAGTCCGGCTCGGGATGGGGCACGACCGCCGCCGTAGGCCTCGCCTACCTGCTCTCGGGCCGGCGCGAGTACGCCGACCATCTCATGGCCGCTGTCGAGCGGCGCCTCGACGAGCCTGACTGGGTGCTCACCACTCATCGCGCCATGGGCCTGACCGTGGACCTGGGGGTCGCACACTCTGTGGCAGAGGTTGCATGGGTGTACGACTGGCTCCACGGGGAGTTGGCGCCCACTCAGCGCAGCCGCTGGCGGGAGGCGATCATCGAGCGCGGCCTATCCCTCTTCCTCCGCGCGCACCAGGGCCGGACCGAGTGGTGGGCCGATTCCCTCCACAACTGGCGGGCGGTTATCTGCGGCGAGATGGGCGCGGGCGCCGTCGCCCTGGCCGGGGAGTGGCCCGGGGCGCGGCAGGCGCTCCGCGAGTCGCTCCTCGGGGTGCTCGCCACGCTCGACGCCAACCCCGCTGACGGCAGCTACGTCGAGGGGCTTGGCTACTGGAGCTACGGGATCGGTCGCACGGCGTGGTTCGCCGAGGCGCTAAGGGCCCTTAGCGACGGCGCAGTGAACCTGTTCTCTCACCCCTATCTTCAGAAGACGGGCCAGTTCGCGCTGTACATGACCACCCCCGACCTCGGGTCATTCAACTTCGGCGACGACCGGTATGCCCCGCCCTCCGGCGAACTGCTGCTGCTGCTCGCCGCGCGCACCGGCGACGCACACGCGCGGTGGCTCGCCGATCGCCTCCAGACATGGACTCCCTTCTCCCTCCTCTGGCGCGCCGATCTACCCCCACCGCGCCCCCCGGACGACCTGCCCCTTGCCCGCACCTTCGCCCGCACCGGCGCCACGGTGGTCCGCAGCGATTGGTCGCCGCAGGCGGTCTACCTCGGCCTCAAGACGGGGGAGACCACTGCCAATCACTCGCATCTGGACATCAACTCCGTGATCGTGAACGCGTTCGGCGAGCGGCTCATCGTGGACGCCGGGATCTGGCACTACGACCACGCCGGGGGATTCTTCGATACCGGCTCTCGGCGCTGGGACTACCCCGCCAACAGCACCGAGGGCCACAGCACCCTTCTGGTGGACGGCCGCGGCCAGCGGTGGGGCGAGCGGCACCGCGGCGAAGTGACGCTCATGAAGGCCGCCCCAGAGTACACCTATGTCGTCGGGGAGGGCGCCGCCGCCTACGGGCCGGAGGTGAAGCGCTTCGATCGGCATCTCATACTCGTGCCGAGCGGGCGAGTGCTAGTGGTGGATGATGTCGAGCTGGACGAGCCGCGCCGGCTAGAGTGCTTATGGCAGTTCGCTGGACAGGCGGACCTACGCGACCTGCACCGAGGGCGGATTGCGCTAAGCGCGGAGAGGGCGGCTCTGGACTTGGACCTTCTGTGGCCTGACGAGGCCGCGGGTCGCACGATCAGAGTAGTCAGGCTTACCTCCGACTACGTGCCCTCGTGGGATGCGGCCCCCCGGCGGCGGGAGCAGGGGTTCAGCTATCTCTCGGTGTCGCCGCTCCACCGGCGGGCCCGCGCCGTCCTCGTGTCGGTGCTCGCGCCGCGGCCCTCTCAGGTGGCCCCGGCCGAGTCTGCCAGACTCACAGCCTCGCAGGAGGGGCGGGTAGAGGTGATGCTGGACGGGACGCGGTGGGCGCTGGAGCTGCGGCGGCGGGCAGTGGAGCAGAGCCCTGGATAGGTGGCTAGGCCAACCTGAGGCGGCGTCAGGCGCGGGCCAGCCTAGATGAGGGCGGAGGCGCCGAGACACTCGCCCTTCGGGCGACGGCTGGCTGACGCTGTGGCAGGGAGTCTGACGGGGCCACTGCGGCTCGAGCGCACAGTGGCGACCACACAGGCAGGACGACTGACGGATGGGCAGAGGAACGACTGGCTTCCAGCGCGAGGTGCTCGCGGCTTTGTGGGCGCTGGGGTTCGGGCTCATGGCCGCCGCGCCTCCAGCCGGAGCGCGTCCCAGCCCTGTCGAGCTCCCGCGGGAGAACACAACCCTGTCTATCGCCGACGCCTTCTCGACTGTGAACGAAGCGTGGGCCGCCGGAGTGGCGGAACAGGACCCGCGGCGGCCGCGTCGAACTCCGAGCACCGTCGGGAGCAGGAACCACCCAGGAGGAGATGACATGGGCGGTGCTGGCGCCGTCGAGCAGTGGGGGGTGTTCGAGGTGGCGCTGGAGGGGCCGGCCGACGGCAACCCGTTCCTCGATGTGGAGCTGTCGGCGCGCTTCTCACGCGGGGGCGAGGCGGTCGAGGTCGCCGGCTTCTACGACGGCGGCGGGACCTACCGCGTGCGTTTCATGCCCGACGCGCCCGGGCGCTGGAGCTACGAGACCCAGAGCAACCGGCCGGAGCTGACGGGCAGGCGCGGCTCGTTCGAGTGCGTGCCCCCCTCCAGGGGCAACCGCGGGCCGGTGCGCGTGCGCGACACCCATCACTTCGCCTACGCCGACGGCACGCCTTACTACCAGGTGGGCACCACGTGCTATGCCTGGATCCACCAAGGGGAGGAGCTCGAGGCGCAGACGCTGGAGACGCTGGCCGCGGCTCCCTTCAACAAGCTGCGCATGTGTGTCTTCCCCAAGGACTATCTCTACAACAAGAACGAGCCGCCACGCTATCCGTTCGCGCGGGGTGAGGGGGGCGGCTGGGACTTCACCCGCTTCAATCCCGAGTTCTTCCGTCACCTCGAGCGGCGTGTCGGCGAGCTGATGGCCCTCGGCATCGAGGCCGACATCATCCTCTTCCACCCCTATGACCGCTGGGGCTTCGCGAAGATGGACTCGGAGAGCGACGATCGGTACCTACGCTACGTGGTGGCGCGGCTGGCGGCCTACCGCAATGTGTGGTGGTCCCTCGCCAACGAGTTCGACTTCATGCCTGGCTTCACGGACGAGGACACGGCGAGCCCCGGGAACAAGCGCATGGAGGACTGGGACCGCTTCTTCCAGATCGTCCGCGACAGCGACCCATACGGGCGCCTGCGCTCGATCCACAACGGCCGCGTCTGGTACGACCATACCAAGCCCTGGGTTACCCACGCCAGCGTCCAGAGCGGCTGGCACGTCGAGGAGCCGGGCCGCGCGGAGCCGCTCAGGGACCAGTACCGTAAGCCGATCGTCTTCGACGAGGTGGTCTACGAGGGCGACATCGAGCAGGGCTGGGGTAACCTATCACCGCAGGAGATGGTGCACCGCTTCTGGGTCGGGACGGTCGCCGGCTGCTACGTCGGCCACGGCGAGACCTACCGGCACCCCGAGGACATCCTGTGGTGGTCTAAGGGCGGCGTCCTTCACGGCCAGAGCCCGCCCCGGATCGCCTTCCTCAGGCGCATGATCGAGGAGGGCCCGCCCCGCGGCCTCGACCCCGTGGACTGGGGCGGGGAGGTCCCGGGGGCCGCTAAGGGCGACGCCTACGCGCTCTTCTACTTCGGCCGGGAGGCCCATGGCGAGCACACCTTCCGCACCCCCCCGGGCAACACTTACCACGTTGACCTGCTCGACACCTGGGAGATGACGGTCACCCCGCTAAGTGGCGCTCGCTCGGGAGAGTTCACCCTCCGGCCCCCCGCGGGCCGCCCCATCGCCGTCCGCCTCCGCAAGGCCGAGTAGGCCGTAGGCCCGCAGGGCAGGAGCTTGCCTCTTGCCCGTGAGGGACGCGCACGCTGCCGCCCCGCGGCCGCTCACCAGAGCTGGCTGGGCCGGAAGGGCACGCCCGTGATCAAGGTCACCGCTCCCCAGAGTACCTCGTTGACCAGGTCCCCGGCGATGGCGCCTATCGCCAGCGGCACCGTCCGCCGGTAGAGCCGCAGCCCGCCGTAGCGGACCACGAGGGTCTTCGCGAGCCACCCAATCATGAAGGGCGACCAGTACATGTACATGATCCACGTATGCGCAGCGAGGTAGCCGATCGGGTGGAAGGGCCACCACCAGAACCGCAGCCGCATCGCGCCCAGAAGCGCGGTCACCAGCGCGCCGGCCCCCATCGCGATGGCGCCTGGCACGTCGGTCCCCGCGGGGTCAGTGAAGTGGCTGTGCAGGCTCCAGCTGTACACCCTCAACTCGTGCTCCACCGCACGCGGGCCCGTGTTCAGGAACCCGTAGTGGTAGATGCCGGTGAGCGTGATATAGGCGCCCAGGATGACCACCGCGACGAACCCCACCGCCATCCCGATAAGCACCGACCTCATCCTGATGCCGGCCGCATCCCCGATCTTCATGGACTCGAGCGCGTTGCCGGGGACGATCTCGAAGCTGTCGCCGCCGCCGTGGTAGGCCCAGTGTACGGCGTGGATGGTCATCATCTCCTGCGGCGTGAAGCCCGCGGTGCCGAAGGGCACCACAATGGACTGGTGGACGAACAGCGGATAGGGGAAGAAGCCCAGCCCCGTCTCCGCGCGAAGACGCACCCAGGTCGTGTAGTAGATGAGCATGAACGCGATAAGCGCGACCCCCACGACGAGGCGGCTTCCGGTCAGCCAGCAGATGTAGACCATCCAGGCGAAGGAGAGCGCGAGGGCGAGCAGGCTCCAGCGATACGGGATCGGCTCATCGGCGTCCGCGCGGCCAGACTCGCGGCTTAGCGCGATGCGCACCGCGCGCCCCAGGTGACGGCGCGCCGACCACAGCGCCAGCCCGGAGATGGCCAGCACCGCGCCGGTGCCCTGGAAGAGGGGCGCGGGGAACTCGCTGACCCAGTGGAAGGCCGGCCGCTGGGGCGCGCAGCCGCCCGCGATGGCCGCCACGTGCAGGCTGAGCCGGACGAACCAGAAGAACCAGCAGGAGAAGGAGAGGTCCTTCGGGATCAGGTAAGCGATGGCGATGAGCCACGGGAAGAACACGAGGTTCATCTCGTCCAGGCCGGCGCGCGGGCCCACCGGATGGTATTCCATCACCCGCACCGGCCCGAGGGGGATGGAGGGGACGGCGGGCGCGTAGCGCGCGACGGTGTGCAGCGCGCTCACCACCAGCGACACGATCAGGCCCGCCCAGAATAGGGAGGCGGTGGTGAGCCGCGCCCGCGGCCCGCCGCGCTCGGGGCTGGTCTCCGCCACCATCTCCAGCGGGATCTGGGCGAGAGGGAAGGTGAGGCGCTCGTGGGAGATCCACTGGCGCTGCACCAGCAACATGAGGCAGACCGAGCAGACCGCCAGCGCGATCATGAACGAGCACCAGACCGCCAGCGGCGTCCACCACACCGACCACGGAACCGCGCCCAGTCCGTGGTAGAAGCCCTCGACGGCCGTCCAGTCTTCGGGGGCCAGCCAGTTGGGGATCACCGGCAGGAACGTGTCCTGCCAGAGCAGGTTGGTGGTCATGCCGAGGTAGCGTTGGATGGTGGCGTGAACGAGCACGCTCTCCATCACCTTGTAGGAGACCACCGGCGCGCCTACGAGCACGACCATGTAGATGGCGAGCGCCTGCCGCCGGGTCAGCCCGAACCGGCTCCCCGCGGGCCACAGCGCCGCCGCGGCCGCCAACAGGAACAACAGGGCGAAGGGGCCGGAGGCCGGCACGCCCGCGCCGAAGCGGACCGCCGCCCGCTCGTACACGTCCACCCAGAAGCCGACCACCCCGAGGAGGAGCAACAGCACGACCGCGGCGACGATGACCGGCGCCGTCACCTCCCCCGCCGCCGGCCGCCGCTCAGGCGCTGGTTGTCCCTCCCTGGGGCTCAGCTGCCGCATCGAGGTCTCGGTGGGCTCGACCCCAGACCGCCGGTGAAGAGCGCGCCTCTTGCCCCGACCTCTGGTCGCCGGCTAAGCGGCCGCGGCCAGCAGCTCCTCCAGCTCGAACGGCTCCGGGGCAGGGCAGGCACTGTCCAGGTGGAGGTGGCGCTCCTCAGCCGAGGAGTCGTGGATGGCGTGCATGATGTCGAGCACGTGGTACATCAGCTCGCCGCTGGCGCGGGGCTGCCGCCCGGTGCGGATCGCGTGGGCGAGCTCGGCCACGCCGAGGCCGCGGCCCCAGGCGGGGAAGCCCTCCGGCAGGCGCACCGGCTCCGGCTCCCCCCGGCCCCGCCGCAGCGTCACCGGCCCCTCGTAGGCGTTGGGGTCGTTGGTGACCAGGGTGCCCTCGGTGCCGTAGACCTCCAGACGAGGCTGGTAGCCCGCGGCCTCACAGGTGGTGGTGATGACGCCGACGCAGCCGGCGGCGAAGTCGAGCACGCCGGAGATGTTGCCAGGCCGGCTGACGCGGAAGGTCTTGCCGTGGTCGGGGGAGTCGGGCGGGTAGGGCTTCTCGGGGAAGGGGGTCTGGGCGGAGCCCGTGGCGCGGCGCACGGGGCCGAGTAGCCATACCAGCGCGGTGAGGTGATAGGGCCCCATGTCGAACATCGGGCCGGTGAAGACGTTGTAGTAGCGCTCGGAGCCGTGGCCGGCGGCGATGATGGACTGAGCCGTGATGGGGGCGCCGATCGCGCCCTCGGCGATGAGGCGGCGACACGTCTGGAGCCCGGCGCCCAGGAACGTGTCCGGCGCGCCCGCCAGCAGCAGGCCGCGGCGCTCCGCCTCGGCGAGGATCTCCCGGCCGAGCTCGCGGCTGGTGGTGAGGGGCTTCTCGGAGAAGACGTGCTTGCCGGCCCTGAGGGCGGCCATCGTGACCTCGTAGTGGTCGGCCGGCATGGTGAGGTTGACGACGATCTCGAGCTCGGGGTCGGCGATCAGCTCCTCGGTCGAGCACACCCTTGGCACCCCGAACTCCGCCGCGCGCTCCTGCGCGCGCTCGACGATCAGGTCAGAGCAGGCCGTGACCCTGACCAGGCCAGAGAGCATCCCGGTGAGGTGCTTGAGGTAGTTCCCGCTGATCTGCCCGCATCCGACAACCCCGACGTTGACCGGCGTCATACCTTCCTCCTGTGCTAGAGCCCGCACAGGAGGTTCCATCCCCCGCCACGGCTCCCTCCCTGGCTCAGTCCCCGCGCCGGGCCACAAAGCGCGCCCACAGGCCGCTGAAGCAGAGCAGCGCGAAGGCCAGCAGCACGATGGTGGCGGCCGTGGGCAGGTCCAGCGCAAAAGACAGGTAGAGCCCGGCGGCTGCCGAGACGACGGCGGCCAGCGCCGCGCCCACGAAAGCGCCCCGCAGCCGGGGCGCGACCAGCAGCCCGATCACCCCCGGGATCACCAGGAACGAGAACACCAGCAGCGCCCCCAGCACCCGCAGGGCGATGGCGATGGTGACCCCCAGGGTCAGGTAGAACAGCAGCTCCCAACGGCGGCTCCTCACCCCCAGCGTGTCGGCGGTCTCCGGGTCGAAGGAGACGAGGACGAACTCCTTGTGGAACAGGTAGTGGATCAGCGCCACCGCCGCGAACACCCCGCCCATGAGCCAGTTGTCCAGCGGCGTCACCGCGAGGATGTTGCCGAAGAGCAAATACAGCATGTGCGACTCGCCCGCGGCGCTGCGCGCGACCAGCAGGATCCCGAGCGCCGAGGCCACCGCGTAGGCGATGCCGATGATGGCCTCCCGGGGGAGCTGCCGCCCCCCGAGCGGCGCGGAGAACAGCGCCACCCCGGCGAGCATGAACACCAGCGATGACAGGGTCAGGTGCCAGCCGGCCGTCAGCCCCAGCAGCAGGGCCAACGCCACCCCGGCCGACGACAACTGCGCCAGCGCGATGCCGACGAAGACGACGCGCTTGAGCACCACGAACACTGCGAGGAACGCGCAGGTGACGCCGGCCAGCAGGCTGGCGAGAAGCGCCTGCTGCATGAAGGGTATCTGGAAGATCTCGATCATCCAACCCGCCTCCCTACACCACCACCCGGCGCCCGCCCAGCTCGGCGACCTGCACCGGCACGCCGTAGAGCCGGCTCAGGTTCTCGGCGGTGAGCGCCTCCTCCACGGGGCGGATGGCGAAGTCCATGTCGTCCACGAAGGCCACCTTGCGAGCACAGCTCGCCACCACGTTGAGGAGATGGCTGGCGACCAGGGTGGTCATGCCGTGGGCGCCGTGGAGGTGGCAGATCAGCTCGATCACCGCCCGTTCGCTGGTGAGGTCCATGTCGTTGGTGGGCTCGTCGAGCACCAGCACGGAGGGCTCGCCCGCCAGCGCGCGGGCGATGAGCACCCGCTGCTTCTGGCCCCCCGAGAGCTCCCGGTAGCGCTGCTCCGCTAGGTGCGCCAGGCCCACGTGCTCCAGGCACACCAGGGCCTGCTCCCGGTCGGCGCGCCCGGGCTTGCGCCAGGGGCCGAGCAGACCGAAGCGGCCCATCGCAACGACCTCTAGGGCGGTGAGGGGGAAGGACTCGTCCACCTCCTGGCGCTGCGGCACGTAGCCGAAGCGCAGCCCCTCCGGCGGCGCATGCACGACTACCTCCCCTGACTGCGGGGCCAGCACCCCCAGCACCGCCCTCAGCAGCGTGGTCTTGCCGGCGCCATTGGGCCCCACGATGCCGATGAAGTCCCCCCGCGCGATCGTGAAGCTCATCCCCGACAGCACCGTCCGGCGGCCATAGCCCAGGCTCACCTCGCGGAACTCGATCAGCCCCTCGGCCATCCTCTCGCTCCCCGGCGAACCGCCCGACATCAGGCCTCCCCCAGCGCCCGGGCCACGCTCATCACCAGGTGGTCGAAGAGATCGAAGTAGGTCTCGATCCCGCGGCGCCCGCGCACCGAGACGGGAACCTCCAGCAGCCGCGCGCCGGTCTCGCGGGCGATCATCTGGGGGAACCGCCTCGGGTAGTAGGACTCCATCAGGATCAGCCCCACGCCGGCATCCTTCATCCGCCGGATCAGCGCGTGCGCGTGGGCCGGGGAGGGAGGGACGCCGGGCTTGGGCTCGACCTCGGCGAACTGCCGCAGGCCGAAGCAGTCGAAGAAGTAGGCCCACGACTTGTGGTACACAACGACGTCCGCGCCCCGGTGCGGCCTTAGCTGGGCCTGCCAGCGGGCGACCGCTTGGTCTAGCCGGCGGGAGAAGTCCTCGAAGTTCGCCTGGTAGACCTGCGCGCCGGCCGGGTCGGCCCGGCTCAGGGCCTCCATGATGCGCCGGGCGATAACCTTGCCGTTGCGGGGGTCGAGGTCGTAGTGGGGGTTGCCGTAGACGTGGATATGGCCCATGGAGGGGTCGAGTCTCTCGGTGGGCACCTCCAGCTTGCGGATGCCCACGGAGGCGTCCACATCGCCGGACGCGCCGCGGGCGATGCGGCGGTTGCGGGAGGCGTCCACCAGGCCCTGAATCCACAGGTCAAGATCCATCCCCATGCGGACCAGCACGTCCGCCCTCCGCAGGTGCATCACCCAACTCGGCCGCGGCTCCACCATGTGCGGGTCCTGGTCGCCCGGGGCCAGGCCGATCACCTCGGCGCGGTCGCCCGCCACCTCGCGGGCGATGGCGGCCAGGTTCTGGGTGGTGGCAACGACGGTCACCCGGGCCTCGGCCGGGGGGGTGGCAAGCCCAAGGGCGAGGCCGGATATGAGCATCGCGATAGTGAGAGACGATGTCTTCATCGGCGTTCCTCCTCAGTTCCCGCGCAACCGCTCACTCCAAGGGATGGCTGTGGGGGCCTATGCCCCAGATCACCTGGAGCCACAGCTCGGTGGCGCGGCCGGTCTCGTGGCGCCGCGCCCGGTCGAGCTGAAGGCGGAGCGCGGTGGTCTCGGTCAGCCGGTTGGTCACGATAGCTGATAGCGCCGCGTCGCGGCCCTCGGCCGGCCATGGCCGTTGGCTGGCGCTGTAGAGCAGCCCGGCGTCGAGGTACTGGTCCCAGCGGTAGTTGGCGAACAGGTAGTGTCCGAGGCGGGTGTCGCCCTCGCCGTTGCTCCGCCGGTGCCACAGCGCCTCGCCCCGCAGGAGCAGCCGGCGGTAGCCGCCGGGCCAGCGCCGGTAGGTCACGTCGAGGCAGTGGAGGCGGATGCGGTCCCGCCCATGATCCTCGGCGTCGTCGTCCTCGTGAGCCTCCTCATGGTCGTGGGTGAGGGCGGCCTCGCCGCGGCCCCAGGCGCCGCTCGCGCCCAGCTCCAGCTCGGCATCCGGACCCACCGGGCGGGAGGTCCACAGGCGGGCAGTGTATAGGCGATCCTCGAAGCCGGCGCCGAGATGGACGCTGTGTTCGTCATCATCGTGGTCGTGGTGGTGCGGAGCCCGCCACACTCCCACCTGGAGGTTCGCGAACTGGGGGATGGGCAGCAGGTAGTCGAGCTGCGCGCCATCGCCGATCAGCGCATGGTCGCCCAGCAGGTTGTGCACCACCACGGGCGGGTTCGCGAAGTCCCAATGGTGGGGATGGATGGGGTTGACTCGGCCGAAGTCGAGCAGCTTGCGGCCCAGGCGCAGGCTCAGCCCATCCGGCGCGCCCCTGAGGATGGGCACGCTGTTGAGCTCGAGGAAGCTGATGTAACCCTCCTCAAGCTCGGCCTTGTAGTCGTGCATCTCGGATAGCGCGATGAAGGCGTCCGCGCGGACCTGCGGGTACAGGTAGCCCTGCAGCCCGATCTCCAGCTCCCGCAGCAGCACCTCGTTGCGGCCCGGCCGGCGCTTGTCGCTGCTGGCCAGGCCCACCACGTTGCCGATGACGCTGATGTCCGGCAGCAGCATCTCCCGGGCCGCCGCGGGACTTACCGGCGACGGCTCGGGCTCCTCCAGGCTCTCCTCGAGCTCGGTGATGCGCTGCTGGATGGCGAAGAGCCGGCTTCGCAGCTCCTCAAGCTCCTCCCGCAGCACCTCCTCGTCCGCGGCCCAGGCCGCGCCGCTGAGCAGACACAGCACCGTCAAGAGCACAGGGACGAACCAGCGCAAGTGTGCAAGACGCACCATAGCCTCCCGAGCGTTTCAGGGATGGGGGTGATGGCCGGATCAGCGCAGGGCCGCGCCGGCCTGCCCTGGGCAGGGCAACGTCGTAGCGTGTAGCGCGGCTCAGGAGGAGGGAGGGGCGCGCGAGCGCGCGGGCGCGGCAAGCTCCGGCGGGAGCGCCTCACCCGCACAGGTCAGGGGCTTCTCTCCGGCCGCCGGTGTGGCGATCACCGGCGGCGCCGCCGCCGCCCCCACAGAGGCGGCGTGCCAGAGACAGGCCGAGCAGATCGAGGCCCTGTCACAAGAGCCAGAGGAAGCGGAGGCGAGCTGGCACGGCGTCTCGCCGCACCGCGCGAGCCCTGCGAGCGGCGCGTGGTTGTGCCGCCCGCCCAGGCCGAGCGTCAGCGCCACCCACGGCGCCATCAGCAACAGGGCGAGCCGCCAGCTGCGACGCCCTGCCGGCGTGCGACTAGCCATACCGCTCCTCGCCGGGCAGTCTTCCTAGCAGCCCGGGCGATGGTTCACGCCCCGATTATAGAGGCGGCCCGGGGCTTCGTCAACCGGCCGCGGTCCCTCGCTTTACAACCGCCTGGCCCAGGCGTATAATCCCGGCCCAGGGCCATACTGTGCGCAGCGTCCCGATCACTTCATCCATGTCCGGCCCGCTCCGGCCTGTCTCGCTGGCCCGGGCGCTCCTGCGGCGGCTCTCCCCCATCCAGGCGGTGGCGCTGAGCTTCCTGGTGCTGATCGGGGTGGGCACCGCGCTGCTGTCGCTGCCCATCTCCCAGCAACCTGGCGAGAGGGTCGGCCTGCTGGACTGCCTCTTCACCGCCACCTCGGCCGCCTGCGTAACCGGCCTGGTCACCGTCAGCACGGCCGACGCCTGGACCCGCTTCGGCCAGGTCGTCATCCTCGTGCTCATACAGGTGGGCGGGCTGGGCTACATGACCCTGGCGACCATCATCGCCACCATGCTGGGCTTGCGGGTGGGGCTGCGGGCCCGCCTCCAGCTACAGGAGTCGCACGGCGCGCTGAGCCTCAGGTCGGCCGTCAGCATGGCCCGCTATGCCGCCATCGCCACCTTCCTCATCGAGGGGATGGGAGCGGTCGCCCTCGCGCGGCGCTTCCACATCCAGCACCATCTGCCCAGGGGCGAGGCCGTCTTCCACGGCATCTTTAACTCCGTCTCCGCCTTCTGCAACGCCGGCTTCGACCTCGTCCCAGGCTTCGAGGGCTTCTCCCGGCCCGAGTACCGCACCGACCTCTTCCTGCTGCTCGCCACCAGCGGCCTCATCATCCTCGGCGGGCTGGGCTTCGGCGTGCTTGCGGAGCTGTTCGTGCTCCCCCGGGTGCGCAGGCTGACCCTGCACGCCAAGCTGGTCCTCTGCGTCACCGCGGTGCTCCTCGCCGGCGGCATGGGCCTCTTCCTGCTCTTCGAGCTCGAGAACCCGGCCACCCTCGGGGCCCTCCCAGACCTGCGGACACAGCTCGCCAACGCCTGGTTCATGAGCGTCACGCCGCGGACCGCGGGGTTCTCCCCTGTGGACCTCAGCCAGGTGGCGCCACCTACCCTCCTGCTGCTGTCGCTGCTCATGATCTTCGGGGGCGCCCCCGGCAGCACCGCCGGGGGCATCAAGATCACCACCCTTGCCATCATCTTCCTCGCCGTCCTCGCTTTGCTGCGCAGGCGCAGCGATATCGAGGCCTTCGGCCGGCGTGTCAGCGGCGACATGTCGCGGCTCGCCCTCTCCCTCACCGCGGTCTACCTGCTGGCGGTCCTCCTCATCGGCCTGGCGGTGGGGCTGATCGAGGTCACCTTGCCCCGCCTCCCCCTCACCCCGGAGACCGCTCTGCGCTACAACTACCTCCTGTTCGAGGTGATCTCCGCCTTCGGCACGGTCGGGCTCAGCGGCGGCATCACCCCCACCTTGACACCACTGTCGCGCGCGCTCATCATATTCTCGATGTTCCTCGGCCGGCTAGGGCCGCTGGCCTTCGCCTTCACCTTCGCCCGGCCCAGGGCCGCCGCCCTCCGGCGCCTGCCGGAGGAGGGCGTGATGGCCGGCTGAGACAGGGGGAGAGGTGACATGAACATCCTGGTCATTGGCCTGGGGTACTTCGGCGAGAGCCTGGCGCTTGAGCTCGCGCGCCTCGGCCACGACGTGCTGGGCGTGGACACCGACATGGAGGTCGTTCAGCGCAACGCCCCCCACCTCGCCCGCGCCATCGAGATGGACGCGACCAGCATCGAGGCGCTCCACACCCTCGACATCCCCTCCTTCGACATCTGCATCGTGGGGCGCGGCTCCAACCTGGAGGAGAGCGTCCTCATCACCCTCAACCTGCGCGAGCTCAACGCCCGCTACGTGATCTCGAAGGCCCTCACCGACCAGCAGGCCAAGATCCTCGAGCGCATCGGCGCCGACCAGATCGTCCTGCCCGAGCGCCACATGGGCAAGCGCCTGGCCCACATGATCGGTCGCACCGCGCGCACGCTCGACTACATGAACATCGAGGGCGACTACAGCATCGAGGAGGTCACCGCCCCCCCGGAGTGGTGGCAGCGCTCCCTGCGCGACCTCCAGCTCCCCCGCCGCTACGGCATCCAGGTGCTGCTCATCAAATCAGGCGACCACTACGAGGCGCTGCCCTCCGGCGAGAGCGTGATCCGCGAGGGCGATGTCCTGATCGTCTTCGGCCGCGAGCCTGGCCTCAGCCAATTCGGAGAGTGAGGGGCCCGCAAGCCCTCAGGTTCCTGGCCCCCCCCGGCCCCGCGCGAAAACGCCCTCCCGTCGGCCCGCGGCGGCCAGCGCGGCCTCCGCCCTCTCCGCCCACTCGGTCCCCGCGTGCTCCCGCACCGCCGCCTCCCAGGCGGCCGCCGCCAGGTCGGGCCGCCCCAGCGCCTGCTGGCACTGCCCGATCCGGTACCACGCCTCCGCCTGATACGGGTTCGGCCGGCCGGCCGTCAGCACGTTGATCACCTTGAGGTACTCCTTGATCGCCAGCCGCGGCAGCCCGGCGTCGGCAAGCTGGTGCGCCAGATGTTGGCGCATGGCCAAGGGGGTATCCAGCCCCTCCGGCAAAGCCAGCGCCGGCCTTCCGGCCTCTGAGGAGAGGGTGTCGCTGCCGCCGACGGCCGCCAGGGCGCGGCTGGCCTGCTGCGCCCAGGGGCTGTCGGGGTGGTCCTCCATCACGCGCCGCCACTGCCGCGCGGCCCCATCCGGATCGCGCAGCCGGTAGGCGCACACCCCCATGCGATAGCGGGCGTAGGCCAGGTGCGGGTTGTCCTCGCCCGGCGGGGTGTAGATGCCGCAGAGGACCTTGGCGTACTCCTGGAGCGCGTAGTCGTAGATGCCGTTCTCGTAGAGGTCCTCCGCATAGCTCAGGCCGCGGTCCGGCTCCGTACCATGGGCGCGGAAGGGCGTCCAGCCGCCATCCAGACCAGGCTGGCGGCCGACCTGCACGCCGGCGACCTCTAGCAGGGCCTGCCAGGCGGCGATGCCTCCTCTGGCGAGGCGCGCCTCGGGCGCGTCGGGGTGCTCCTCGAGCAGCCGCTGCCACTGGCGTACGGCCAGCTCCGGCCGGCCCAGCAGCACCTGGCAAGTGCCGACGCGGAAGCGCGCCTCGGCAGCGCGGGGGCTGTCAGGATGGAGGTTAGGCACCTTGAGGTAGTCCCGCAGCGCGAAGGCGTACAGGCCCTGAGCCATGCCCGCCTCGGACATCAAGAACTGCCGCTCGTCGCCGGGAGTCTCCTCGGTGATGTAGGGCTCGGGCGCCTCCTCGGGCTCCGGGGGCTCCTTCCCCAGGAGGGCCAGCGCCTCCCTGGCGCGGGCGGCCCACTCGGTGTCGGGGTGGCGGGCGACGACCTCCTGCCACTGGCTGACGGCGAGGTCGGAGCGGCCCCTTGGCAGCGCCACAGCGCCCAGCTCGAACTCAGCGCGGGCCTCCTGCTCGGAGGGGCCGAAGTAGTAGATGATCCCGATCCAACGCCGCGCCGCCTCCTCCCAGTCCTCGTTCTCGGCCATCGCCTCGGCCAGGGCGATCTGGACCGGGACCGAACGAGGCCCCTCCTGTGCCGCCCCGCAGACCGCCCAGGCAAGCGCGAGCGCGGTGAGGATGGCCGAAAGCGCACCCCTGTTGCCCATCGTGCGGATCTCCTTCCCTGCCCTGGATGTGGTTCGCTGCCCCGCCGCGCTCAGGCCGTCACCAGGCGGAACCTCACCCGAAAGGTGATGGCCATGTCCACCGGCTCTCCGTCCCTGAGCGCCGGCAGGAAGCGGGTGCGCTGCAGGTGGGTCACGGCGGCGGAGTCGAGGGCCGAGTGCCCGGAGGAGCGCGCGACCTCGATGTCGCGGGGCGTCCCATCCGCGGCCACCGTCAGCCTCAGGATGACAGTTCCCTCGATCCCTTGCTGGCGAGCCTGCTCAGGGTAGGCGGGCTCCCTCCAGTTGACTACCTGCGGGTTGCGAGTGGGCCCTCGGGGCTGAGGCTCTGGCTGTGGCCTGGGCTCGGGCCTGGACACAGGGGCGGGCGGGGCCGGCTGAGCCGCGCCCCGGCCTTCTCTGTCGGCGCCAAAAGGACCCAGGCCGGTGGCAGTGCCGGCGCCTCCGAGCCCGAAGACGCCCGGCTCGCCCGCCGTCAGATCGCGGGCCCGCCCGAAGATCTCGCCGGTGGCGATGACGGGGGCCTCCGCCTCCGACTCCCGAACGACCACTTCCTCGGGCAACGCGGGCCGGTCGAGGGTGATGTCAGCGGGCGGCCGGGTCTCCCGCTGGAAGGCCTCATCCGGGAGGACGACGCGCCCGGCCGCAGGCGCCGCCGGGGCCCGCTCGGGCCGGGGGCGCTCGACCGCCACGGAGGGCTCGGGCTCGGGCTGAGGCTCCCGCGGCGCCGGCGGCGGGGGCGGCTCGGACAGCGCGATCTCGATGCTTCGCTCGGCCACATCCGGGCAGTCCCTGGGGCAGACTACATACGGGGCGAAGCACTCGCAGCCGCCCCAGCGCCCCGCCGCGTAGACCCCAAGCCCGTGGCCGGCCGCGGACACGAGCAGCGCCGCCGCCAGCAGGCCGTTGAACCTGACGCGGGGGACGAGCTCTGGGATGAGGTCGGCGGTTGCCATCATGCTCCTCCAGTCGGGGCCGTGCCTACTCGTCGGGGCGACGGGTGGCGAGCGCGATGTGGCGAAGCCCGGCCAGCCGCGCGCTGTCCATGATCCAGATGATGCGCCCGTAGGGGGCCTCGAGATCGGCGCGGACGAGCACCACCTTGCGATCGGCCGCCAGCCTACGGGAGGCGTCGAGCAGCGCACGGGTGAACTCCTCGGCTCCCACCGGCTGCTCATCAACGAAGAGCGCGCCGTCGCGATCCACGGCGACCACGATCTCGCCTCTCTCGCCGGCGATGATCTCGCTGCTGGCCGCGGCGGGCAGGTCCACCGGCGGCGAGGGTTCAGGCACGAGGATGGTCGCGGTGGCCATGAGCACGATCAGCAGGATGAGCATCACGCCCGTGAGCGGGGTGATGTTCATCTGCCCGATCATCCCTCCGTTGTGATACCCGACAGCCACTGTTGGCTCCTCGCTCGGCGGCTACTGCGAGCCGGCCCCCGGTTCAGGCTCCTGCGTCGCCAGCGACACCCGGGGCAGCCCGACCAGGCGGGCGCTGTCCATTATCCATATTACCCGCCCGTAGGGAGCGTCGGCGTGGGCGCGCACGACCACGATCTTCTCCCGATCGCGGCGCCGGGCGGCCTCCTCCATCAGCGCGCCAGTCAGCTCGCCGTCGGCCAGTGGGCGCCCGCCGATGTGCACTCTCCCCTGCCGGTCCACCTGCACGACGATGCGCGCCGCGGGGTCAGGCTCGGGCGGAGGTTCATGCTCGACCACCGGGGCGGGCAGGTCCACCTGGAGCCCGCGCGAGGAGAGTATGAAGGTCGCCGTGAGCAGGAACATGATGAGCAGCACGAGCATCACGTCGGTCAGAGGCGTGATGTTGATCTCGCCTATGATGTGGCTGTCGTCCTGCTCGAAGGCCATCTCACGCCTCCGGCGCCACCAGGCTGAGCACCTCCGTGGCGACGATCTCCGCCCGGCGCATGAGCCGCGCCTGCCAGACGACGAAGAGGTTGTAGGCGACCACCGCGACGATGCCCACCGACAGCCCGGCCGCGGTGGTGACCAGGGCCTCGGAGATGCCGGCCGACACCACCGCCGGCCCCGCAGTGCCCACCACGCTGATGGCGCGGAAGGCCCGGATGATGCCGGTCACCGTACCCAGCAGCCCGATGAAGGGGGCGATGTTTCCGATGGTGCCCACTATCCCCAGGTTGGCGCCCAGCCGCAAAGCCTCTCTCGAGAGCGTCGAGCGCACGTGGTCCTCGACCACCGACCTCCGCTCCCCGGCCCTGCTCAGCGCCGCGCCGGCCGCCCGAACCGCGGGCGCAGGCCTATCCTCCCACCTCGGGCGCGGGTTGCCGCCTTCGGCGAGGGCCCGCCTGGCCTCCGCGATCACCAGCGCCGGGTCGCGATCGGCCAGCAGGAAGCGCCACAGCCGCTCCAGGAAGATCGCCACCGTGAGCACCGAGCACAGCCCCAGCGGGTACATCAAGATCCCGCCCTGTCTGATGAGCTCTATCACGTTTCCCATACTCCTTCCCGCCCGCCCCCGCGCCGTCCCGGGGGGGGCCGGCCGGCGCTCGCTTCCCGCAAGCTGGCGCGAGCCTAGAAGCTCCAGCGATAGCTCGCCAGGTAGTTCCGTCCCGGCCGCGGGAAGGCCGGCATCGTCTCGTAGTCAGCATCCAGCAGGTTGTCCACAGACACCGCCAGCTCCCCCGCGCCCACGGGGTGGGTCACCCGCAGGTCGAAGACCAGGTAGGCGTCCACAGGCGCCGCAGTGCTCATCAGCCGGCTCTGCGCGAAGTAGCTGCTGGCATACTTGGCGTTGAGGGCCACCCGCGCCTGGCCGACGGCCGCCCGCAGGCCCGCGCCCACGATGTGGCGCGGCGGCTTCGGGAGGTAGGGGTACAGCGGGCCGGGGATCTGCGGGGAGTTCTTGTTCGACACGCGCTCGACGAGGTGGGTGTAGTTCGCGAACGCGGTCACCTGGTCGCTAAGCCGGCGGTCGTAGACCAGCTCCAGCCCGGCGGTCGTCAGGTCCTCCGCCTTGCTCCGCCAGGCGGTGGGACCGATGGACCCGGGCGGGTCGTTGTAGAGCACTCGCGCGTCGCGCGTCCGTACCCAGAAGAGGGCGGCGTTGATCCGAGAGAGCTCGTCCGGGCGCACCGTCCAGCCCGTCTCCGCGCTCAGCGAGGGCGCCTCGACGGGGATCTCCCCCTCCTCCAGGTCCCTCGCCGTCGGCCGCGGGCGCTCCACCCCGGTGCCCAGGTTGGCGTACCAGGTGCTCTGGGGCGACACGGTAACCTCCGCGCCAGCTTGGAGGCTCAGGTCGGGCGAGTGCCCCCGGAGCTTGTCGTAGCGTGCGCCCACGCTCGCCCTCAGGTCGGCCCGCACCGGGACCACGTGGTTGGCGAACAGGCTCCAGGTGGTGAGCTTCTCTGAGACCTCCGTTCTCTCACCGGCCCGCGCCCCGCGCAGCCACCGCTGAAGAGTGTAGGAGTCGAGCTGCGACCACTGCAGGCCCGTCCGTGTCAGAGTGCCATCCTGGCGCCGGGCGCTCCAGCGCAGGTCCACGCCGTGGTCGTCCTCGGCCTCCCGCCAGTCCTGGCTTACCACGCCGAAGGTGGCGTCGGTGTACTGGTTGGTGCTGAAATCCCTGTTGCGCAGGTAGAAGACCACATCGAGGGTCTCCTCCTCACTCAGCGCCTGGCTCCAGACCAGGTTGGCGAAGCGCTCCTTCCACGGGGCGATCTCCCAGTAGCGGGCCGGCACGATGCTGAAGTCCTGGCTCAGGTCGAGCCGCCGCCTGCCCTCCAGGGTGTAGACGTCCACCAGCAGCCGGGAACCATCCGGGTAGTCGTAGACCAGCTTGCCGAAGATGTCCTTGAAGCGCTTCTCGCCCAGGGGCAGGTGAGAGCCGGCGTAGTCAGATCCGGCCAGCACCAGGAAGGACAGCGGCGGATCATTGACACCCGCGTCCACCAGGGCCCGTTGCTGGCTGAAGCTGCCCTTGTGCAGGGCCGCCGAAACACGGGCGCCCGGCGCCGGTTCTCTGGTGACGATGTTGATCACCGATCCGGCGGCCGCGGTGGGGCCGTACACGATGGTGTTGCCGGTGCGGATGACGTCAATGCGCTCGATCACCTCCGCCGGCATGGTGTACAGGATGCGGCCGGCGAACGCCGCCTCCGCGCCCCCCGCCCCGCCGCCGGGTCCGGAGGTCCCCTCCCGCGCCACGGGCAGGCCGTCTAGCAATACCAGCCGCGGGGTCATGCCCCGGATGGAGATCCGATTCTCGTAGCGCGCCCCCTGGTGGCGCACGAACACCGAGGGCGTCAGCTCGATCGCCTCCAGCACGGTCTGCGCGCCCAGGTCCGCGATATCGGCCGCCGTCACCTCCACGACCTGCTCGCCCGGGGCCGGCGAGATGGAGAGCAGACCTTCCCGCTTCCCCACCACCTCTACCTCGATCTCAGGCACCTCGCCCTCGTCCGCGGGGGCCAGCGCCTCCACCTCTAGCTCCGTCTCCCCTTGCCCCTCTGCCGCCGAAGCAACGCCAGCCCCCAGCCCCAGAGCGGCACAGACGACGAGCGCCAGAGCCACGCGCGCCACGCCTCGGATCCCCTCTGCCAGTTCTGCCATCCCTCTCCTCCTCACAGGGTTCTGTCTCCTACAATATATGTAACTCGCACATTGTTTCGGCCAGCCGGCTACCCTCCGAAGATTGTGTGAACACCGGCCCCGTGTCCCAGGGCTGTCACCGGGATGCCCCGGTCCGGTTGCCCTCCCGCATGCCCTGCGCCAGGCAGGACATGCCCTGTGCGGCGGTCGAATTCATCTGTGAAGGGCTTCGCTGATGCCAGGAGGGGAGATGACGCCACGGGAGATCGTGCTCCGGACGATCCGCTTCGAGGGGCCGGAGCGCGTCGCCATGTCGCTGCCGCCGCCCTACCCCAACGACTTCGTCTGGGGGCATCTGGCGCCCGATCCGGGGTGGCGACCCAGGAGGACGTTTGAGGTCGAGCGGGGGGCGAAGTGGGAGGACGAGTGGGGCAATGTGTGGGCTCGGGTGGATGAGTTCTCGAAGGGCCAGGTGGTCGAGGGCGCGCTGAGGGACTGGTCCGACCTCGACGACTACGTGATGCCCAGCATTGACGACCCGGCGCGATATGAGGAGGCCCGGCAGGCATTCGCGCGGGAGCCGGAGCGGTATCGGCTGGGCGGCCTGGGGCACTTCCCGTTCGACGTGATGCGCTACCTGCGGCGTATGGACGTGTTCCTGCAGGATCTGGCCGCCAACCCCGGAGAGGTAAAGCGGCTGCGGGAGCGGGTGGTGCCGTTGCTGGCGCGGTGTGTCGAGAACTGGGCGCGGGTGGGCGCGGACGCGGTGCTGATCTGGGAGGACTGGGGGACTCAGGACCGCTTGCTGGTCAGCCCCAGAATGTGGCGGGAGGTGTTCAAGCCCGACTACGCGAGTCTTTGCGAGGTGGCGAGACGGTGCGGCCTGACGGTGTGGATGCACTCCTGCGGCTACATCCGGGACATCATCCCCGACTTGATCGAGTGCGGTGTCTCGGTGCTGCAGCTCGACCAGCCAGGTCTGTTCGGCGTGGACCGCCTGGCGGAGGCGTTTGGGGGCAAGGTTGCGTTCTGGTGTCCGGTGGACGTGCAGCAAGTGCTGCCGACGGGAGACATAGCCAGGATCGAGGCCTTCGCGCGGGAGCTGGTTGAGAAGCTGGGGGCGTTCGATGGCGGGTTCATCGCGGGCTTCTACCAGGACATGCCCTCCATCGGCGTCAAGCCCGAATGGCAGGACGCTGCCTGCCGGGCGTTCGTCCGCTGTGGCGGCCGCCGCACGCCGGCCGAGCGCGCCGGGGGAGGATCGTGATGCAGTCGCGGGCCCCCGCGCCGGGAGGGGCCCAGCCGGTGGACGCGGGGGGCATGTCCCCCAACGTGGTGGCCGACCTGGAGGGGCTGGCCGCGCTGAGGGAGGAGTGGCAGGCGCTGCTGCCGGAGTCCCTCTCCCCCACCCCGTTCCAGACCTGGGAATGGCACTACCACTGGTGGGAGGTGTTCGGCGCCGGGAGCGCGATGCACACCCTCGTGCTGCGCGACCGGGGAGGGCTGGTCGGCATCGTGCCCTTGATGTGGCACCGCAAGAGATGGTGGGAGGGTGGTCTGAGGGAGCTGCGCTTCGCGGATACGGGCGGGATGGTGGCCCCGTATGCTGATGTCATCTTCCACCGCGGCCGGGCCGAGGCTTGCGCCGCCGCCCTTCTCGACCACCTGGAGGCGGAGCGCGGCTGGGACCGGATTGTCCTGCGCGGGGTCCGGGAGGACAGCCAGGCCCTGGGCATAGTGCGCCAGGAGGCGGAGCGGCGGGGCCGGCCCTTCGAGGTCGTTCCTCAGGACTGGGGCCTGTTCGTCGAGCTGCCGGCGAGCTTCGAGGAATACCTGGCCGGCATGAGGCGAAGCACGCGCAAGCACCTGCGGCGGGACCGCGGCCGGCTGTCCCGCCGCTATCGGGCCGAGCTGTCTGTGTGCGGGGCCCAGGAGGAGCTGGAGCGCGACTGGCAGGCGCTCGTCGAGATGGTCCGCGAGCGGTGGCGGGGGAGGGGCGAGCCGACCCTCTTCGACGACCCGGCGCACGTGGAGTTTGTGGGCCGGTTCCTACACTCCCTCTACCCGACCGGAGCCGTTCGCCTGCTCCGCCTCACGCTTGACGGTGAGCCGGCCGGCCTGGACGTCGCCCTGTTGCAGGGCGAGGTGTGCTACCTGTGGTACCACGGGTACCGAAACCCCCGGCCGCAGGACAGCGTGGGGGAGGTGTTGACGGTGATGGCCATTGAGCACTGCATCGAGGCCCGGCGCTTCCGCCGGTGTGACCTGCTAGCGGGGGACTTCGAGCACAAACGCCGCCTGGCGTCTCGCCGCCGCCAAATCGTGACCCTGCGCCGGTACGCGCCCTCTTGGCGCAGCCGCGCCTACCGATTGGCGGCGGTGGTCGCGCGCCGCCGCGCCAGCTCGGGGGCGCCACCACGGGGAGGCGACAGCGGACCCGGGTGTGCCGGCAGCGGCCCAGGCTTGCCTTGACCTCACCGCGGCCGGCGGGTACCATGAGGTCGCGGCGCACCGTCAGAGGGCGGCCCGATGGCGCTCGCCCGATGAAGCCCCCTGCCGGGAGCGAGCATGCACCTGAGTCTGCTCGGGCTGCTGTGCTGTCCAGACGACGGCTCTCACCCCCTGGAGCTGAGGGCCGAGGCGGGCGGTCTCGGCGACGGGGAGGTCGGCACGGGCGAGCTGGCCTGCGCGGCCTGCGGCCGGGCGTTCCCCATCCGCGACGGGATCCCCGTCCTGCTGCCCAAGAGCATCAGCCCAGTGCCCAGAGAGCACCCGCGCCGGGACCGGGTGGCGCGCGACAAGCTCAGCGAGATGCGCACCCGCGACCGCCGGGCCTGGGTGTGGGGCGACTCCGGATACCAGGACGCGCTTGAGATCCCCGCCACGCTCGCCGCGCTCGAGCCTGGGGCGGCCGACCGGGTGCTCGACGCGGGCTGCGGCACCGGCCGCATGGTCGAGCACTACGCCCCCCGGTGCCGAGAGGTGGTGGCGGTGGACTTCTCCTTTCACTCCCTGCTCGCCGCCCGCGAGCGCTGCGCGCACCTGGGGGCGAACCTTCACCTGGCCCAGGCGGACGTGTGCCACATGCCCTTCCTTGCGCGCGCCTTCGACCGCGCCCTGAGCTCCCAGGTGCTCCAGCACCTGCCCCATGATGGGCAGCAGAGGCGGGCAGTGGCCGAGCTGGCCCGGGTGCTGAAGCCCGGCGGCCGCTGCTGCGTGTCCGCCTACAACCACTCCCTGCGCAAGCGCCTCCGCCATCTTCTCCGCCGGCCCGACTGCGCCAAACAAGGCTACCACTGGGGTGACGCCATCTACTACTACAACTTCACCGCCCCCGAGATCAGGGCCCTGCTGGGCGCGCACTTCCGGCTCCACAGGCTGAAGGGCATCGGCCGACAGCTCCCCCTCCGGCGGCTGGGGCGCCTCGGCCTCCACATCGAATCATCGCTCCAGCGCCTGCCGGTCTCCCTGCTCACCGGCGACCTGTTGCTGGCGGTGTGCTCCCTCCCGCCACGGTGCCGGCCGCCTCGCGGTAGCCCCGGTGGAACGCGTAGGCCGAGCTCCAGTTGAGCCGCATGACCGCGAGGGGGAGAGCGCGGGGCAGGTCCAACATGCCGGGGATCGGACCGTGGAACTCCCCGTGGTCAGCGGCCACGATCGCCGCCGGGGCCAAGCAGGAGGGCGTGTGGGCGAAGGCTCCCGGGCCGGGCTGCCGCGGCCGGCGCTAGCGGCCCTCCGGCTGGAGGTAGGGGGCGAGGACATCGCTTCCGTGCTCGTCCTCGCAGCCCGGCTCGCTGGCTGCTGGGGCCGCGTGGTCGTGCGTGCACCCGGGGCCGTGCACGTGGCCCGCAGGAGAGACCTCGCCGGCCGCCGTCCCCGCGCGCAGGCCTCCTCCGGCCGTCACATACGCCACAACCACCAGTGCCAGCAGGACCGCCAGCACGATGGCGACCTTCCGCTCTGTCGCCGACATTTCATCCGCCTCCCTGAAGCTGCCTCCGTCGGGGCCGCCGGCCGGGGGCCCTGATCCCGGTAGGCATGATAGCCAGTCGCGGCGCGGGCGTCAACCCGCCGCTGGTGGGCGCCCGCCGGCCGGTCAGCGCGCAGGAGCCAGCGCGGGCAGCTCCCGCAACACCTGGAGCCACACGACGGTGTCCCTTGCGCTCCCCGTGTCAGTGCGGCCGGCGCGGCGCTCGGCCGCGAGCCGCAGCGTCGTGGTGGGGTCGAGCTCCAGCCCGTACGCGGCGCCGAGCCGCATTCGGCGACCTGAGGGCTGCTGCCACCCGGCCGCCTGAAGCGTGACCTCCCGCCCCTCCCCGAGGGCCCTGCCCCACTGCGCGAACCCACCGCGGGCGGGTCCGTCGCCGTCTTCCCCGAGAACGACCTCGCCGCGCCACAGGTCGAGCCCCGCGACATACTCCAGGTCGAGCGCCAGCCGGCGCTTATTGGCGAACTCCAGCGCTGGCGCGTGGCCCCCATGCTCGCCTCCATCATGGTCCATCAGAGGGTCCACGAGGGGCGAGAAGCGGGGCATCTGCCGGCCCAGCAGACCGGAGAGGCCGAGCGTGAGAGCGCCGCCGGCCGTCTGGTGGGTGCGGGCCGCCCGGGCGACCATGATCGGCTGGCGGTCGTTGTCGGCGCGGGGGCCATTGCCTCCGGTGAGCGCGAGCCACCAGTCCCACTCGCCGGCGTATCCCTCTAGACTGGCGCCGCGGTCAATGCGCAGCCCGAGGCTCTCGGGGTACAGGCTCTGGAGGGGGAAGGTGTGGGTCTCATAGTGGGTCAGGTTGCCGAAGGGCACGACGAACTGCCCCAGCCGGAGATTGGGCCGTCCGAAGCCGGTGCGGTAGACGAGGTAAGCGTTGCCGAAGTGCATCTCCCGTCCCCGGCCGTCCACGCCCCGCATGTCGGTGTAGTAGGGCCACTGGAGCGCGATGTCCAGGACGTCCCGCTCGGCCGAGGCGACGGTGATGAGTATCTCGGCCTCGGCGGCCATCACGTGTGGCTCGAGCCCTTCGGCATCCATGTGCATCAGTTGGAGGTCGAGGCGCCCATCCACCTGGGTGCGAGCCACACGGAGGCCGCGGCGCTCGGCCGGGGCCTCCTCGGGGGCGGCGGTGGCGGCCGTGCGGACGCAGAGTAAGAGCCCCACCACCGCGGACAGGGGCCAAGCGGCGCTCATGCGCGCGCCCCCTCGGCCAGGGATGCGGCGCGGCCGTCGCGAAGCTCGAGCACGCGGTCGGACTGGGCGGCGAGGGTGGGGTCGTGCGTGACCAGCACGACCGCCAGGCCCTGGGCCGTCAGGTCGCGGAAGATGCCCATGATGGCCCCCTTCGCGGCGGCCTCGAGCCGGCCGGTGGGCTCGTCGGCGAGCAGCAGCCGGGGGCGCCGGACGAGGGCGCGGGCGATGGCGACGCGCTGCATGTCCCCGCCGTTGAGTTGGCGGGGGAGGGCCCCGAAGTCGGTCATGCCGACGCGGCAGAGCGCCTCCTCGGCCCGGGCCCTGCGCTCCCGGTCGCGGGCGAAGACCATGGGCAGCTCGACGTTCTCGAGGGCGGTGAGCGTCGGGATGAGGTAGAAGAGCTGGAAGATGAAACCGATGTGGTCCCGCCGGAAGGCGACCAGGTCGCGCTCGCCCAGCGCGGTGACCTCTCGGCCGGCGATGTGGATGGTCCCCCTCGTCGGCCGATCGAGGCACCCGATCTGGTTGAGGAGCGTGGTCTTACCCGAGCCCGAGCGGCCGACGACGCCGACCATCTCGCCCGGCCGCACACTCAGGCTGACGCCGGCCAGCGCGTGGATGGTCTCGGACCCGCGGCGGTAGGTGCGCCAGAGGTCGCGCGCCTCGACGAGGGGCGCGGTGTTGCCCTCAAGCATCGGCGATCCTCCCCTCCGACAGCGGCAGCACCCGGTCCACCCCATCGGCCAGCTCCTGGTCGTGGGTGGCGAGCAGGATGGTGAGCCCCTCGGCATTCAGCTCCCGGAAGAGCGCCATGATCCCGTCGCGGGTGGCGGTGTCCACATTGCCGGTGGGCTCGTCGGCGAGCAGCAGGGCCGGTCGGTTCGCCAGCGCGCGGGCGATCGCCACCCGCTGCATCTCCCCGCCCGACAGCTCCGAGGGCCGGTGGGACAAGCGCCCACCCAGGCCGACGCGCCCCAGCAGCTCCTCGGCGTAGCGGCGGTCCTGCCGGCCCGTCCAGAGCTGCGGCAGCAACACATTCTCGATCGCCGACAGGGTAGGCACGAGGAAGAACTCGGTGAACACGAATCCGATACGCTCTCGCCGCAGGCGGTCGCGCGCCGCCGCGGGAAGGCTGGGGCCCCCGTGGAGACTGAGCCCGGCCACCCGGAGCCGCCCGCTGGTAGGGGTGTCGAGCGCGCCCACGAGGTTGAGCAGGGTGGTCTTGCCCGCGCCGCTGGGGCCGAGCAGGCAGCAGAAGTCGCCCGGGGGAAGGGACAGCGATACGCCGCGGAGGGCCTGCACCCGCTCATCGCCGCGCAGGTAGACCTTGACGAGGTCCACCGCCTCCACCAGGGGGCCGTCGGAGTGAGGCCCATGAGTGTGGGCAGGCTGCGGTCGTGCACTCATGGTGTCAATCCGCTCCCCTGATCGCCTCGATGGGCCGCACCGCGCCGGCGCGCCAGGCGGGATAGGAGCCGGCGATCATGCCGACCAGGGTCGCCAGAACCAGGCAAAGGGCGGCGAGCGGGGGGGAGAAGCCGATCAGCGTGGTCCGGGGCAGGGCCGCGAACTGAGAGGAGAGCGCCGCCCGCAGGAACCACTCGGTGGCGCGGGAGCCCAGCAGGGCCGCGCTGACCCCCAGCAGGCCGCCGCCGAGGCAGATGAGGACGGTCTCCGCCCAGATGAGGGCGAAGACGTCCTTGCGGCCCGCCCCGACCGCCTTCATCATGCCGATCTCCTTCCTTCTCTCAAACACGGCCATCAGGATGGTGTTGAGGACGCCGGCGGCGCTCACCGCGATCGCCACCGCCGCGATAGCCCACACGAACACCCGCGTCGCTTGCACGAGCTGGGCGGCGTTCTCGACTAACTCGGTGAGCGGGAAGATGTTCATGTTGCCGCCGAGCGCTCGCAGGTCATCGGAGAGCTGCTCGATGGCGCCGGAGTCGAGGCGCTCGGCCCGCACCAGCACCACCACGATGCGGCCCGGGAGGTTGAACAGCTCCTGCACCGTCGCCAGGGGAAGGAAGATGAGCCCATCGTCCTGGGTTCCGGTTCGCGCCAGGACTCCGGCCACCCGGAGGTCCGCGTCCTGCTTGCCCGCAGCCCGTCCCGCGGCATCTTGGCGGAGGGCGAAGGTGTCGCCTGGGGACAGCCGCAGGCGCTCCGCCATCGTCGAGCCCAGGATGACCTCCCTCGCCGCGGGGCCGCTGAAGCCGGTCCCTGCCACGAGCTCCCAGCGCGAACGCAGGGCCGGGTACTCATCCGTGATGCCCAGGAAGATCCGGCTGTCCCTGCCCTGCGGGTCAATGATGGCGTCCATGAGTATGGGGGCGGCATCGCCGACGCCCGGCGTGGCGGCGATGCGGCCGAAGTACTCCTCCTCCATGTAGCGGGGCCACTTGCCGCCGTGCAGCACGATGGTGGCGGCCTCATAGGGGCAGCCCTTGGGCACCACCATGATGTGCGCGCCGAGCTGCTCGAGCTCCTGGTTCAGCCCCCGCTCGTAGCCGCGCTGGAACTCCAGCAGGGAGTAGAGCACGGCCACCGCGGCCGCCACCCCGAGCACCGACAGCAGGCTGCGGAGCCGGCGGCGCAGGATGTTCTTCAGCGCCAGTCGCAGGTAGTCCATGTCGGCCGTCCTCACTCGGTCCGCAGGGCCTCTATGGGCTCTTGGCGGCTGGCCCGCAGCGCGGGGTAGACGCCGGCCGCGAGCCCGATGGCGAGCACGATCAGCAGCGCACCCATCGCCAGCCGGGGGTCGAAGGTGGCGAGCCGCGTGTGCGCGGACACGGTCAGGAACCGCACGCGGCTCAGCGCCGAGACGATGGCCCGCTCGCTCGCCCCGGCCGCGGCTAGCGCCCCCGCCACGCCGAGGGCCGCGCCCACCGCGCTCATGAGGAGCGTCTCCACCCACACCAGGGAGAACACCTGGGCGCGGCCGGCTCCGGTGGCGCGCATGATGCCGATCTCCCGGGTGCGCTCGAAGACCGACATGAGCATGCTGTTGAGCAGCCCCAGGGCGGAGATGGTGATCGCCACGAGCACGATGGCGCCCACCAGCATCCGGGCCGACTCCATCATCCGCTGCTGGGCGCCCAGCAGCTCGGACATGGTGATGACCTCGACGCCCTCGATCTCCTGGATGGCGGCCGCCACCTCGCCCGCCTGACCCGGGTCCTCCACCCGGATGGCGACGGTGGTCACGCTGCCGGGCCGGCCGAAGATCTCCCAGGCCACCGGCAACGGCACATACAGGAAACCATCGTCCTGTGTGCCGGTGGGCTCCAGGATGCCGACGATGCGCAGTGCCCGCCCCAGCTCGGGCACCCAGAGCTCGCCGCCCGGCTCGAAGGGGTCATCGGGCTCCTGGATGACCAGCTCGATGACAGCCGGGCCCGAGCCCATGACCACCGCGTCAAGCTCGTCGTCATCGAACCACCGACCGCCTGGCTTGAGCCGCCACCAGCTCTTGAGTTCGACGGTGCGGTGGTCCATGCCATAGTAGATGTCGGTCCGGTCCTCCTCCACCGTGGCCGACATGAACCCCGGCGCCGCCAGGTGGATGCCTGGGACCTCCTCGATCCGGCGGACGGTGTCCTGGTCAAGGTAGGCAGGCGGGGTGCCGCCGCGCATCAGCAGGGAGGCCGCCTCGAAGGGGCATCCGGGTGGGACCACGAGGACATGCACGCCCATCTGCTGAAGCTGCTGGCGAAGCGAGTCGGCGTAGCCGCGGCTGAAGGACAACAGCAGATAGAGCACTGCCGAGGCGACGGCGATCGCCCCCACGGTCAGTCCGGTGCGCGCGGGGCGGTGGAACAGATTGCGCCATGCGAAGCGCAGCAGCGTCATGGCAGTCGCTCCGTTGCCCCCTGGGCGGGGGCGACCGGGACAGGCGGAGCATCTGTCCTGCCGGATCTGCTCACGGGAACTCCGCCCCGGTTGCCGCGATCTCGAGCTCACCGCCCTCGTTGCGCACCACCTTGCCCGTGGTGCGAATGCGCTTCCCATCCTGCCCGAGGGGCAGCGCGAATCCCGCGGCCGTGCTGCTGACGCGGAGCTGGCCCGTGCCGTCGTCGAGGTACCACCAGCAGCCGGTGGTCGGACACATGCGGACGATCCTGCCCTCGACGGTTACGGTCTCGCTCAGGTACGCCTCAGGCGAGGCCAGCACCTCAGAGATCGTTACCGCCTGCCCGCCGACGGGCCCGCCGAAGGCTCGTGCGGGCCTCTCGCGGCCGCCGACTGCATACCAGACGGCCGCCACGGCCACCGCCGCCACCACCACGTATATCAGCACGCGCTTCACCGTCTCACTCTCCTGTCTCTCGGCCCTCTAGCACATCGTGTACGACCAGCAGCTTCCGCACCGAGCTGATGACCGCGTCGGAGGAGCGCTCGTGGCCGGCGATGGGCTTGATGTCCTTGCCCATCTGCACTGGGTCTCTCGCAGTCTTGCCCTCGAACTGCTTCAGGAATCCGGCCTCATTGAGGTTCACCGGCTCCCGGTCGCGCTGGACCCGCACGCCGCGGACGGCGCCCTCCTTGTTCAGCGCCACGACCACCTGGACGGCCCCATAGCGCCCGCGGGCCTGGTGGGTGAGCACCGTCCCGACCATCCGGCCCCGCTCGCGCACCCGGTAGAAGTTGAACTCCACCTCGTCCGGGTCCAGAGGCCCGCCGAGGCGGCGCTCGATTAGCCGCCGCTGCTCCCGGGTGTGCCGTCGGGTCTCAGTCGTGTAGCCGTCGGCGCCACGGAAGAAGGCGGCGATGTCTCGCTCCGGGTTCAGCCAGACACACAGGGCCGCGTGGGCGCTTACCGCCGCCATGGCGGTGAACACGCCAAGGGCCCCCAGGATGCCTGTCGTGCGCGCCATGCTTGCCTTGTACATGCTCCGCCTCTGCCCCTGGGCTCGCCCATAGATCAGATACCCGCTGCCTCTGGCGATTATACCCATCAGGTTAGTAGGCTTGGCTCGCCGAGTCACCCTCTCCGTGGGCTCTCCGCCAGGGGTCAGAGGGCCCGCAGCACCGCCTCGGCCGCCTCGCAGACCAGGCCCACGTGCTCGTCTTCGTGCGCGGTGGACAGGAACGCCGCCTCAAGCTGCGAGGGCGGCAGGTAGACGCCCCGCGCCAGCATCCCGCGGAAGAAGGCCGCGTACCGAGCCCGGTCGGTGGCCTCGGCGCTCTGGCAGTCGGTGACCCACCTGTCGGCGAAGAACAGCGCCAGCATCGAGCCGACGCGGTTGAGGGTGTGGGGCACGCCGGCCCGGGCGGCCGCCTCCCGGAGCCCCCGGGCGAGGCGGTCGGCGCTGGCCTCGAGTGCGGGGTAGGGGTTCTCCCGCTTCAGCAGCCGGAGGGTGGCGAGGCCGGCGGCGCAGGCGACGGGGTTGCCGGACAGCGTGCCCGCCTGGTAGACCGGCCCGGTGGGGGCGAGCAGATCCATGACCTCTCGCCGGCCGCCCACCGCGGCGAGCGGGAAGCCGCCGCCGACGATCTTGCCCAGGGTGGTCAGATCGGCCGAGACGCCGTAGCGCTCCTGCGCGCCCCCGTAGGCGACCCGGAAGCCGGTGATGACCTCGTCGAAGATGAGCAGCGCGCCCGATCGCTCGGCCAACGCGCGCAAACCTTCCAGGAACCCCGGCTGCGGGGGTACGACGCCCATGTTGCCGGCCACGGGCTCGACGATGACGCACGCGATCTCCTCGGCCCTGGCGGTGAGCACTTCCCGGGCGCGCGGCAGGTCGTTGTAGGGCAGCACAAGGGTGTCGGCCGCACAGGCTGGGGGGATGCCGGCGCTGTCGGGCGTGCCGAGGGCGGCGGCGCCGGAGCCGGCGCGCACGAGCAGGCCGTCGGCGTGGCCGTGGTAGCCGCCCTCGAACTTGGCGATCGTGGCGCGGCCGGTGAAGGCCCTCGCCAGGCGTACCGCGGTCATCACCGCCTCAGTGCCGGAGCTGACGAAGCGAACTGACTCGATCGAAGGGACCGCGGCTACGATCTCGGCGGCCAGCTCGACCTCGGCCTGGGTGGGGGCGCCGAAGGTGGAGCCCAGCCGCACCGCGCGGCAGGCCGCCTCGACCACCTCCGGGTGCCCGTGGCCCAGGATCAGCGCGCCCCAGGAGCACACCAGGTCGAGGTATCGGTTGCCGTCCACATCCCACAGGTGCGGCCCGGCCCCACGGGCGATGAACCGCGGCGTGCCGCCAACCGCCCCGAAGGCCCGCACCGGGCTGTTCACCCCACCCGGCATCAGCCGCCGGGCGCGCACGAGCAGGCGGCGGGACCGCCCGGCCGAGGCAGCGCTCGGGCGGCGCGCATGTGCAGACATGCGCGCCCCATCTGTGGTGGGACGCGGGCTCACCCTTCTCTGAGCCATCGGGCGGCCTCCGGGGCGTGGTAGGTGATTATGAGATCGGCGCCGGCGCGGGCGATGGCGGTGAGCGCCTCGAGCACGGCCGGGCGCTCCTCGATCCACCCTCGCTCCACCGCGGCCTTGAGCATGGCGTACTCGCCGCTGACGTTGTAGGCCGCCACCGGCCGGTCGAGAACCACTCGCAGCTCGGCGATCACATCGAGATAGGCGAGCGCCGGCTTGACCACTATGATGTCCGCGCCCTCCTCCGCGTCGAGCCGCGCCTCACGCAGCGCCTCCCGGCGATTCGCGGGGTCCATCTGGTAGGAGCGGCGGTGGCCGACGCGGGGTGCGCAGTCGAGGGCCTCCCGGAAGGGGCCGTAGAACGCGGAGGCGTACTTGGCCGAGTAGCCCATGATCCCCACCTGGGAGTAGTCCGCCCGGTCGAGCGCCTCCCTGATCGCGGCCACCCGGCCGTCCATCATGTCCGAGGGGGCCACCAGGTCCGCCCCGGCCTCGGCGTGTGAGACCGCGATCTGGGAGAGAGGCCCCAGGGTCGCGTCGTTCATTACCTCGCCATCCGGGGCGACCAGCCCGCAGTGCCCGTGGGTGGTGTAGGCGCAGAGGCAGACGTCCGTGATCACGACCAGCTCCGGCAGGGCGTCCTTCAGGGCGCGAACGGCCTGCTGCGCGGGGCCCTCGGGATCGGCGGCGGAGGCGCCGTCATCGTCCTTTCGGGCCGCGGACCCGAACAGCAGCACGGCGCGCACGCCGCTATCCCAGGCCACGGCAGCTTGGTCTGCGACGCGCTCCACGGGAAGTCGCCACTGGCCAGGGAGAGACGGGATCTCCTCCATCGGCCCCTCGCCCGGGACGACGAACAGCGGGTAGACGAGCTGCTCGGGGCGCAGCCGCGTCTCCGCCACCGCGGCGCGCAGCGCCGCCGTGCGCCGCAGGCGGCGGGGCCGCTGTCGCAGCAGAGGAGCGGCTTCGCCCGGTTCCTCTCCCGCGCGCGCGCGGTCGAGCCAGGCGGTCATCCCCCGGCGATCGTTCTCACTCATGTGGTCACTCCTTCGCCGACGCGTTCGGCAGGGCGGCAGTGGGCGGCGATGGCCTCCGCCAGGCCGTGCGCGGTGTGCTCCTGCGCCTCACAGCTCACCAGCAGGCCGGAGCTCCGCGCGGCGCGCGCGGTAACGGGCCCGATGCACACAACCTCCAGGGCCGCGAGCGGCTCCGGCCCCACCGCCGCGACGGCCGCCCTCGCCGCGGAGGCACTGGTGAAGGTGATGAGGTCGGCCTCCCGACGAGCCAGGAGCTCGGCAAGGGCGCGGGCGCCGGGCTCGTCGGGCACGGTGCGGTGAGTGGGGTGCTCGCGCACGTGAGCGCCCCGGGCGGCCAGGGCGCGCGCCAGGCCGCTGTCGGCCCCCAGGGCCCGGAGCGCGAGCACGCAGGAACCGGGGCCGACAGGTAGCTCATCGGCGAGTGCTCGCGTCAGGGCGCGGGTCGGCATGAAGGCGACGAGCAGGCCGAGGCGCTCCAGTGCCGCCGCGGTGGGGTCGCCGATGGCCGCCAGTTGCGCGCCGGCGAGCGCCCGCCAGTCGAGCCCTGACTCGCGGAGCTGACGGCCGAAGTGCTCCACCGCGTTGGCGGAGGTGAACAGCGCCCAATCCCACCGCTGGGCCAGGAGCTCGCGGAGCCGCGGCGGCTCCGCGCCGATGTGCTCCACCCGGATCACAGGGCAGATGAGCGGCTCGGCGCCCAGCGCCCGCAGCGCCCTCGCCAGCGCGGCCGCCTGCCGTCGTGGCCGGGTGACGATCACCCGTCGCCCGGCTAGCGGCCCGGCGCCATACCAGCGGAGCGGCGCGGCCAGCGCCACAACCCTCCCGACCACCAGCACCCCCGGGGGCGTGACGCCCTCCCGTCGGGCGGCCTCGGCGATGCCGGCGAGGTCCGCGACCACCGCCTTCTGCCGGCCCGTGGTCGCCTCGCAAACCACCGCCGCGGGGGTGGCGGGAGAGCGGCCGCCGCGGACCAGCCACTCGGCGATCTCGCCCAGCCGCGCCATGCCCATCAGCACCACGAGGGTGTCTGCCGCGCCGGCGAGCGAGGCCCAGCTCGGTGCGCCACCGGCGGCCCGGTGGCCGGTGACGATGGCGACACTGGAGGCGAAGCGCCGGTCGGTGACGGGGATGCCGGCGTACGCCGGCGCGGCGAGGGCGGAGGTGACGCCAGGCACGACCTCGAAGCGGACGCCCCTCTCGGCCAGGTAGCTGGCCTCCTCTGCCCCGCGGCCGAACAGGAACGGGTCTCCGCCCTTGAGCCGGCATACGGAGCGACCCGTCAACGCTAGATCTGCCAGTAAACGATTGATATCTTCCTGCGCGGGCGATTCTGCGCCTGGCGACTTGCCGACCGGGATGATCTCCGCCTCCTCGGCGGCCTCGGCGAGCAGCTCGCCGCTGACGAGCCGATCGTGGACCACCACGTCGGCGGCCCGCAGTATCTCGAGCCCGCGCCAGGTGATGAGCCCAGGGTCCCCTGGCCCGGCTCCGACGAGATAGACCGTCCCCGGGGTCACCATCGTCCGCTCCTCAACAGCTCGTCTGCGCCGGCCGCCAGAAGGTCGGCAGCGAGCGCGCGCCCGAGGGCGACGGCCTGATCGGCAGGGCCGAGGACCTCCCGTCGGATGGCGCGCGGCCGGTGCGGGTCGGCGACCGCCGCTCTCAGGTGCAGGCGCTCGCCGTCAACAGCGGCGAGGGCGCCTGCAGGTAGTGCGTAGCAGCCGCCCCTGGGGCGCGCGCAGCCCCGCGCCAGGGCGTGCAGGAACGCCCGCTCGGCCCTGACTGCGAGGCGTGTGGGCGCGTGATCGAGGGGGCGGAGCAACCGCTGGGTCTGAGCATCGTCGCGCCGCACCTGGAGCGCGAGCGCGCCCTGGCCCGGCGCGGGAAGGCACACGTCGAGGGGGAGCGTCTCGGTTGCGCGGTCCCCGAGGCCGAGCCGGAGCAGGCCGGCGCGGGCGACCACGAGCGCGTCGTAGTCGCCCCGCGCCAGCTTCGCAAGCCGCGTGTCCACATTGCCGCGCACCGGCGCGAAGGTTAGGTCCGGGCGGCCCGCGCCGAGCTGGGCCCTGCGGCGCAGGCTGTCGGTGCCGATCCGGCTGCCCGCGGGGAGGTCTGACAGCCGCCGCCCCTCGGCCGACACCAGGGCATCCCTGGGGTCCTCGCGCGCCGGCACGGCGGCCAGAGCGAGGCCCTCGCGTCGGCCTGTGGGCAGGTCCTTCAGGCTGTGCACCGCGAGGTCCACCTCGCCCCGGCGTAGGGCCTGCTCGATCTCCCGCACGAAGGCGCCGGCCGGCAGGGGACCGCTCCGCCTGTCGCCGGCGGTGCGCACCACTCGCACCTCGGTCGTGACGCCGTGCTGCCGGAGGCGAGAGGCGACCAGCTCCGCCTGCGCCAAGGCGAGCTTGCTGCCGCGGGAGCCTATCACGAGGTGCACCCGCCGGGCGGGAGGCAACCCGAGGATCTGGCGCGCAAGCGCCTCCGCCTCGGCCTCACGGCCCGCTCGCAGCAGGGCGCGGGCGTCGCTTTCGACCAGGGCCTGCCAGCGCCGGGCGCGCTCGGAGGGCGGGAGGGCGGACCGCTCGGCGGCGGCCGCCTCCTCCCTGAGCCGGCCCAGCAGCCGGGCGAGGTGCTGGTAGGACCCGGGGACCGCCTGCTCCACCTTCTCCCTCAGGTGGCGGGCGAGCGCGGGGCTGGCGCCGGCGGTGGAGATGGCGATGACGATGGGGTTCCGGTCAACCACCGCCGGCATGATGAAGTCGCACTCCGCGGGGTCGTCGGCCGCGTTCGCCAGCGCGCCGAGGCGCCGCGCTTCGGCGCACACCGCGGCGTTCACGCGGCGGTCATCCGTGGCGGCGAAGACGAGCGCGCTGCCGAGCAGATCGCCCGGGCGATAGGCGCGCGCCACGTGGGTGAGCCGGCCCTCGCGCAGGCGCGCGCTGAGCTGAGGCGGGAGGCGGGGCGCGACCAGCCTGACCGAGGCGCCGGCGGCGAGCACGGCCTCCGCGCGGCGCGCGGCCACCTGGCCGCCGCCGATGATGGTGCAGAGCTTGCCCCGAAGGTCGAGGAACACGGGAAGCAGCCGCGGTCGCTCACCGTGGGTCATGGCGCAGCTCCTCGCTCGGCGGCCGGGACGGTCTCGCTCTCCCCGGTCTCCACCGGCGGCAGGCCGAATAGCTCCACCGCCGCGGAGAGCAGCTCATCCGACGCTGCGTCGTGAGAGGCCGCGGCGCGGAGGGCAGAGACCGGGGCGTGGAGGATCTTGCGCACCAGCAGGCCGCTGAGATAGTCGAGCACGGCCTCGTCCGCGGGAGAGGACAGCCTACCGGCGGCGCGTGCGAGGCACTGGCGGCGTGCCCTCTCGGCCCGCGCCCGGAGCTCCCGGATGACGCGCCTGGCCTCCGCCTGCTCCAGCCATCGGTGGGACCGCGCCGCCTCTTGGGCGACCAGGCGGCGGAGGCGCTCGAGCTGCTCCCGCCGGGCCCCGACCTCGGCCGGGATCAGCGCCTCGAGGTCATCGAGCCCGAAGAGGTGGACGCCGGGGAGGCGGCCGACCGCGGGCTCGACGTTGCGGGGCAGCCCCAGATCGAGCAGCAGCAGACGGTCGCCGCGGCCGGTCATCGCCTCTCGCACCTGCTCGGCCCGGACGACGAAGTGAGGCGCGGCCGCGCAGGCCACCACGATGTCGGCCTCGCGGATGGCGGCCGCCTTGTCCGTGGTTGCCACGGCTCTTCCGCCGAGGCGTTCGGCCAGCGGCCGAGCCCGCGCGAGGCTCCTACCGAGGACCGTGATGCGGCCCGCGCCGACAGCGGACAGGCGCTCGCCCACACGGCGGGCGACCTGGCCGGCGCCGATGAGTAGCACATGCCTGCCCTCGAGGTCACCGCCGACAGCCTGCGCCAGGCGGGCTGCGCAGTCCGACAGAGAGGATGCGTGCTCGGCCAGGGTGGTCTCGCGCCGGACGCGTTTGCCCACCGCCAGCGCCTGCTGGAACACTCGCGTCAGCGCCGGGCCGGCCGCGCCGCTGGCGCGGGCCTCCGCCAGGGCGGCGCGCACTTGCCCGAGTATCTCGCGCTCGCCCACGATCGCGGAGTCGAGCCCGCACGCCACGAGGAACAGGTGGCCGACCGCCTCCTCCCCCCCGTAGCAGTAGGTCCTGACGTCATCGCGCCCTTGCCCACACAGCCAGCCCCTGGCCTGAGGAGCCAGTGATCGTCCGACCGGCGAGGAGAGGTAGAGCTCGATCCGGTTGCAGGTGCGCAGTAGCACGCACTCCGCGCCCTCGAGCGCCGCGCGGGCCCGCGCCGATAGCTCGCCCGAGGACAGCCGCGGCCGCGCGAGCCGCTCCCTGACGGCAGTCGGCGTCAGCCTGTGGTTGGTCCCGACCACCTCGATCACGGGGTCACCTCCGGCCCGCCGGCGCGGCGCAGAACTCCTGGTAGTCCACGAGACGGGTGATGGAGGGGTGGTCGCCGCACACCGGGCAGTCCGGGCGGCGGGCAACCCGCACCTCGCGGAGCCGCAGCTCCAGCGCGTCGTAGAGCAGGAGGCGGCCGACCAAGTTCTCGCCGATGCCCAGGATGAGCTTGACCACCTCGGTCGCCTGGAGCAGCCCGACCACGCCCGCGGTCACCCCCAGCACGCCGGCCTCCTGGCAACTGGGCATGAGGCCGGGCGGGGGCGGCTCGGGGTAGAGGCAGCGGTAGCACGGGCCCTGGCCGGGCGCGATGGTGGTGATCTGGCCCTCGAAGCGGAGGATGCTGGCGTGGGAGAGCGGCTTCCCGAGCAGCACGCAGGCGTCGTTGACGAGGTAGCGGGTGGGGAAGTTGTCGCTGCCGTCCACGACGATGTCGTAGTCGGACAGCAGGTCGAGCGCGTTGTCCGAGGTCAATCTCACCTCGTGGGCCGTCACCTCGCATTCCGGGTTGATGGCCTCCATGGTCTCCCTGGCGGAGCGCGCCTTGCCGCGGCCGATGTCGGCCGAGGTATGGATGACCTGACGCTGGAGATTGCTGAGCTCGACCGCGTCCGAGTCCACGATGCCGATGGCTCCCACGCCGGCGGCCGCCAGGTAGAGGGCCGTCGGCGAGCCCAGGCCGCCCGCGCCGACCAGCAACACCCGGGCCTCGAGCAGCCTGCTCTGCCCGGCCCCTCCCACCTCCGGCAGGACGAGGTGCCGGCTGTAGCGTTCGATCTGCTCCTCGGTGAATTCTCTCACTCGACCACCTCCTTGCCCGCCGCCGCCGAGGCCCCGGCGGGTCACTCAAGCAGGTCGCCCTCCACCGGCGTGACCTGCACGCCGAGTTCCTCCAGATAGCGAAGCCCGCGCTCGAGGTTCTCGGGGCTGCCCTCCAGCTCGAGGACCAACTCGCCCGCGGTCTCGGTGACGCGGGCGCGGCGGATGTTGGGCAGTAGGTCGAACTGTAGTGCCATGCGGAAGGTCACCGGCTCTTTCACCAACTGCTCCGGGAAGGTCATCCTGATCGTGCGCTTGGCCATCAACTGCTCCCCTCGGGTTGCCCGCCGGCGATGGCGGGCACGATCGAGACCTCGTCGCCGTCCTTCAGGGGGGTGTCCTCGCCCTGCAGGTGGCGGATGTCCTCACCGTTCACGTACACATTCACGAAGCGCCGCAGCGCGCCGCCGTCATCGTACAGGCGCTCGCTGACGCCGGGGAAGCGGGCCTCGAGATCGGCCAGCACCTCCCTGAGGGTGGCCCCGCGGGCCGCCACCTGGCCCTGGTTGTCGGTGGCTGGCCGCAGGGGCGGCGGGATCCTCACGTTGATCGCCATCTCGTCGTTTCACCTCCTGCACAAAGGTCTCGGCATGTCTCGTCACGCTCCGCGCGCGCCTCGATTGGGCGCTCGTGGAATCGGCTGTGTTGCGAGTCGAAAACCCAGGCCCTGATGTCGGCTCCGCCGCCGCGGCGCGCCGACACGATGAGGTACAGATAGCCAGACCAGGCGTGCTCCAGATCCACCGGGGAGGGCGCCGCGGGGTGGTCGGGGTGGGAGTGGTAGAAGCCCACGATCTCCCAGCCGCGGTCCTCGGCCTCCCGGTCGGCGCGCACGATCTCCCCGGGGTCAATCTCGTAGCGGTCGGCGGCCTCCCCGCCACGCAGGTTGGGGGCGGGCTGCGCCTCGCAGACCACGGTCCGCTCTCCGGTCAGGCCTAACAGGATGCCGCAGCACTCCCTGGGGTAGGCGCGGCGGGCATGCTCGACGAGCCGGCGCGCGCACTGGGGCGACAGGGCGACCGCACCGCCCTCGCTGCGCGAGCCGGAGCCACAATGGACCTCGCTCGGCGCGCGGTCTGCGCTCATCCGAGCACCTCCTCGAGCCGCGGGGCCACGCGCTCTTCGAAGGAGGCAAGGGAGGGAACGATGAGCAGGGGCTCGCCGAGGCGGTGAGCGATCGGCTCGGTGGTCTTGAGCCCGTTGCCCGTCACGCAGGCGACGATGGTCTCGTCGCGCGGCAGGCGCCCGGAGGCGACGAGCTTCTTGAGGGCGGCGATGGTGACCCCGCCGGCGGTCTCGGTGAAGATGCCCTCCGTGCGCGCCAGCAGCTTCATCGCCTCCACGATCTCCCCGTCGCTGGCGGTCTCTCCGCCGCCCCCGCTGCCGGTGACCGCCTCGATGACGTAGTGGCCGTCGGCCGGGTTGCCAATGGCGAGGGAGAGCGCGATGGTGTGGGGTCTGCGCACCGGCCGGAGGATGTCGCTGCCCTCCCGGAGGGCGGTGACCACTGGGCAGCACCCCTCCGGCTGGGCCGCCCACAGCCTGGTGGGCAGCTCGGGGATCAGCCCCAGGTCGTGCAGCTCGCGGAAGCCCTTCCAGACCTTGGGGAGCAAGGTGCCGCCGGCCACGGGGACTACCACGTGATGCGGGGCGCGCCAGCCGAGCTGCTCCGCGATCTCGAAGGCGCAGGTCTTGGCGCCCTCCGTATAGTAGGGCCGCAGGTTGACGTTGACGAAGGCCCAGCGGCGCGTGCTCGCCACCTCCGCGCACAGCCGGTTGACCTCATCGTAGGTCCCGCTGACCGCGACCAGGGTGGGCCCGTAGACCAGCGTGGCGAGCACCTTGCCCAGCTCCAGGCCGGCGGGGATGAACACCACCGCCCGCAGGCCCGCAATCGCGGCATGGGCGGCGACGGAGTTGGCGAGGTTGCCGGTGGAGGCGCAGGCTGCAGTGTCGAAGCCCAGCTCCTTGGCCCGCGACAGAGCCACCGGCACCACCCGGTCCTTGTAGGAGAGGGTGGGGCGGTTCACCGAGTCGTCCTTCAGGTAGAGTTCGTCTATGCCGAGCTCCCGGGCCAGCCTGTCAGCGCGGATCAACGGCGTGAAGCCCGAGTGCAGGCCGTCGGTGGGCTCGCCAGCCAGGGGGAGCAGCTCCCGGTAGCGCCAGAGGTTCGCCGGGCGCGCGGCGATGCGCTCCGCAGTCAGCGAGCGGCGGATCGCCTGGTAGTCGTAGACTACCTCCAGGGGCCCGAAGCAGTACTCACACGTGTAGAAGGCCTCGGCCGGGTAGTCCCGGCCGCACTCCCGGCACCTCAGACCCGTGGCATAGCTGGTGGTCTGCGCCATGGCGGCTGTCTCCTCGTCCCCTCAGGCCCTCTCGATGAGGAGGCTGAATCCCTCCTCAAGGGGGGTGACCTGGAGGATCCGGTGACCCTCGGACTTGACGCTCCGGGGCACGTTCTGGATGGCGTCGCCATCGTCCAGGATCACCTCCAGGCGCTCGCCGGGGCCCATCGCCTCCAGCCGGAGCCGGGTCTTCACCCAGTTCAGGGGGCACGGGGTGCCGCGAAGGTCGAGGCGCTCTGTGCGCTGCTCAGACATCGCCATACCTCGGAAAGGCGTCCGCGACGCCGCGATGGAAGATGCGCCGCCACTTGGGCTTCGCCAGGTCGGCGGCCCCGAGCAGGGCCTGCCCGACCACCGGCCGGAGCGCCTGCCGGTAGCTGTCAATGCCGACCCGGTCGAGGGTGTCGCCGATGCGCTCAGCTGGTCTCCCATGCTCGCGGTACCAGTGGAGGGTGGCCTCGATCACCGGGAACACCTGCTCGTCGGTGACGAACTGCGCGACCGGGTAGGCCGTGTGCGGGTGCTTGCCGTGCTTGCCGCCCACGTATACCGCGTGGCCGATGCGGCGCGCGACCATGGCGTCGAACGGGCAGGCCTTGATGCAGTCGCCGCAGGAGATGCAGCGATCGAGGTCGCGCACCGGCAGGCCCTCCTGCGAGAGCTTGAGCGCATCGTCCTGGCAGGCGCGCACGCACAGCCCGCAGCTCGTGCACTTGTCGGGGATCAGCATCGGCTCGACCATCCCCTGGAAGCCCAGGTCCATCTCGCGGGCCCTCATGCAGTCAATGGCGCAGCCGGTGAAGCAGGTCTTGAACTTGTGGGGCGTCTCCTCTCCGAAGAATCGGTCGGTCGCCTGTTCGGCAAGCCGCGGGGTGTCGGTCCAGCCGTTGGGGTTGTACTCGCACCCGCCACAGGCGGTGCTCACGCGGAAGCGCTTGCCGCAGGAGGCGATCTCCTGGCCCGCCTCCTCGAGCTCCCGGACCACCGCCCCCAGGTCGGCCAGGTCCACATAGAGGATCTCCGGAGACTGGCGCACGCTCAGGTGCACCACCCCCTGGCCGTACTCCCGCGCCACGCGGGCGATCCGCTCCAGCCGTTCGGCCGTGAGCCGACCCCCAGGGGCCTTGCAGCGCACCGTGATCTTGCCTCGCTGGCGCTGGGGGATGAGGCCGCCCGCCTTCAGGTCCTCGGCGCTGCGCGCCTGCTTTTCCGCCATCATCGCCTCCCGTTGACCCTGCCTGCGCCGAGCTGTGGCTGCCGCGCAGTCTTCTCGACCCGGCGGCCTCGGTGGGCGGATTGCCGTCTCTCATTCACCCCGAAGTAGGGGGCCAGGCTCGCGTAGCGCTCTCCCCCGTCGGGCAGCAGCACCACCACCCGCCTCCCGGCGCCCAGCTCCCGCGCTGCCTGCACGGCGGCGCAGACCGCGGCCCCCGAGGACACCCCGACCAGCAGGCCCTCGGCGCGGGCGATGCGCGCCGCCCAGTCGAAGGCCTGGGAGTCGGATACCGTCACAATGCGGTCGGCCACCTCCCGGCGCAGCACCGCGGGCACGAAGTTGGGCCCAATTCCCTGGATCATGTGGCGGCCGGCCCGACCCTCGGTGAGCACGGGGCTGGAGGCCGGCTCTACGCCGATGACGAGGGTCCCGGGCGCCTCCCGCTTGAGCACCTCGCCCACGCCGGTGATGGTGCCGCCGGTGCCGATCCCGGCCACGAAGGCGTCCAGCTGCCCGCCGGTGGCCTCCAGGATCTCCCGCGCGGTGGCGCGGCGGTGGGCCTCGGGGTTCGCGGGGTGCTCGAACTGCTGGGGCATGTAGGCGCCCGGCGTGCGGCGGACGAACTCCTCGGCTGCCCACACCGCGCCGGCCATGCCCTCGGCGGCGGGGGTGAGCAGCAGCTCGGCCCCCCGCGCCAGAAGCGGGAACCAGCGCTCCCGGGTCATGTCGTCGGGCATCACCAGCACCAGCCGGTATCCCTTCACCGCCGCGACGACGGCGAGGCCGATGCCGGTGTTGCCGCTGGTGGGCTCGACGATCACCCCACCGGGCTTGAGCAGACCCTCGCGCTCGGCGGCCTCGATCATGCTCAGGGCGATGCGGTCCTTGACGCTGCCCCCTGGGTTCACGGACTCGAGCTTGCCCAGCAGCTCGGCGGAGCCGGGCTCGGTGATGCGGTCCAGCCTGACCAGGGGGGTGTCGCCGATCAGGTCGAGCGCGCTGTCGGCGATGCGCGCGCGGGGCGCCAGGGTCGTTGTGGTCTCTCTGGACGCGGTCATCGCGGCACTCCCCTTGGGCTGCGCAGCCGGCCGGCCCCGCCCGCCCCCGGTAGCACAGACGCCCCGTCTGTCCCC
>CAYLPT010000069.1:0-3332 GCA_964385645.1 uncultured bacterium | reverse complement strand
GGCAGGAGCTGCCCAACCCCCTCTCCCCCGCCGACCTGGCCGGGGCGCTGCGCCGGCTGGTGCGCCCGCAGCCGGGCCTGCACCGCGCGGTCGCCTTGACCGGCGGCGAGCCGCTCCTGCATGCCGACTTCCTCCGCGCGTTCCTCCCCCTGGCCGGCGACCTCGGCCTGGGCGCCTACCTGGAGACAAACGGCACCCTCGCGGAGGAGCTGGCAAGCCTGGTCGAGCTGCTCGACGCCGTCTGCATGGACATCAAGTTGCCGTCAGCGACCATGCAGGCGCCTCTCTGGGGGAGCCACGAGCGCTTCCTGCTCGCCCTCGCCGCGCACGAGGGCCCGACGCGGCTCGACTTCGCCAAGGCCGTCGTGACCGCCGACTGCCAGCCCGAGGAGGTGGACCGAGCGGCCCGCCTCATCGCCTCGGTGCGGGCCGACATGCCGCTGGTGCTCCAGCCGGTGACCCCGACGCGGCCCGGGGTGGCCGCCCCCTCGCCGGCGCAGATGCTGTCCCTGCAGGCGGTGGCGAGCCGCCGCCTGGCGACCGTGCGCGTGATTCCCCAGGTGCACCGGCTGGGGGGGTGGTTGTGAGGGAGGACCGCGCCGTTCTTACGAGGCGCTGCGGACCCGCACCAGCTCCTCCAGCCGCTTCTGAGCCAGGTGGGGGTTGAGGCGCTCGCAGGCCAGCCGGAACCACTCGACGGAGGCGCTGGGGCGGCCGAGGGCGATCTCGCACAGCCCGCGGTAGTAGCATGGCCCATACTCCCGGCTAAAGCGCCGCGCGGCCGTCTCCAGCGGCCCGCGGGCCTGCTCATATCGCCCGGTCTCGAACAGCGCCGCCCCCACCAGCAGGGCCACCTCGGGCGACCGCCTGACCTCCTCCGATAGATACCCGAACTGCTCCGCGGCGGCCTGCGCGCTCCCGGTCTCCAGGTAGGCCTCGCCCAGGGCCAGCGCGCAGGACTCCTGGTCAGCCCCGGCGGCCTGCGCTTCCCTCAGCGCCGCCGCGGCCCGCTCCCACTCCCCCAGTGTCATCGCCTCCTCTGCCTCCAGCATCAGCGCCGCCGCCCGACCCCGCAGCCGCGCCAGCGGCCACAGCAGCGCCCTTCTGACCGCCGAGGCCGCCCGCAGCCAGACGCCCGCCGCCCGCTCCTCCCGGCCCCCCTCCTCCGGGCTCAGTTGCTGCTCCAGGGGCCGCGCGCGTTCCCGCTGCTGCCACAGCCGCTGCTCCACCAGGGCCAGCAGCCGCGCCTCCAGCTCCTCATTGGCGTACAGCAGGTTGGCGCGCAGCAGCTCCACGCCCTCCTGCTCCCGCCCCAGCGCCAGGAGCGCAAGCCCCAGGTAGGCTTTCACCAGCCGGTTCTCGGGGTCCAGCCGCTGGGCCGCCGAGAACGCCTTGCGCGCCTCCTCGCAGCTCCCGGCGTCGTAATGGAACTGCCCCTGGAACAGCCGCGGCGCGTGGTTGCGCGGGTCCAGCTCCGCCGCCCGGCGAGCGGCCTTCACGGCCTCGCCGCACCGCCCGGCCGCCGCCAGCGCCCGCGCCCGCTGGAGGTGGGCGCGGGCGTGCCTGGGGAAGGTCTCCAGCACCTGGTCGAAGGCCTTGACGGCCTCCGCCGGCCGGCCGCTGCGCGCCAGCCGGCAGCCCTCGAAGTACGCCCTATCCGCCCGCCACCGGGCGGCGAAGCCCCAAGCCATGTCCCGCCTCTTCTACGCGGCGCACCCGGCCTCCCCTCTGGGCGGGGTCAGCCGCCGCGGCGCAACCTTCGATTGGGCTTCGGGTCAGTCTTGTGGCATAACCCATCGGGGAGTGTGGCATGCGCGGGTCGGTCGCCCAGCGGCGCGATCTCCGATCGCGCCCTCTGCATCTGATCGCGCTCTGCGCGGCCCTCGCGCTCGCCTCCCCGGCCCTCGCCGCCGGCCGGCTCATCACCCGCCTCGACCTCCGCCCCGGCGCCGACCACACCGCCATCGCCCTCTTCACTGCCGACAGGGAGCCGCTGGAGGTCACCTCCTTCTCCCTCCAGGACCCGCCGCGGCTGGTCTTCGACTTCCCCGGCGCCCACCTTGACCCCGGGCTGGCCACGGAGTTCCCAGCGCCCGCGCCGGCCATCGCGCGCCTCCGCCTGGGCCAGTTCCAGCGCGACCCAGACATCGCGCGCTTGGTGGTGGACCTCGAGCAGGCCCTGCCCGCGCCCGAGTGCACCGTCGAGCAGGGAGAGCAGCCGGGGGAGACGCGGTTGATCTTGCGCACTGTGGGCCCGGCGCTGATCCGACCCCCCGAGGTCGAGGCCGGCGAGGACGCGGTGCTAGTCCGCCTGCCCGGCGCGGGAGGGCTCCCGCGGAAGGTCGGCGCTCTGCAGGATCCGGTGCGAGTGTACGCCGACCTCACCAACGCGCTTCTCGAGGGCAGCTACCGCCGCCCCCTCGAGCACGGCCCCGTCCGCGAGGTCCGCATGGGCCAACAGGCCCCGGAGGGCGAGCTGCCCGTCGCCAGGCTGGCGCTCGAGCTGCGCATGGAGCAGGCCTACTCCTTCTACTGCGAGGGCCCGGACCTCGTGGTGGCCATCGGGCCGCACCCGTGGGCGCTCCCCTTGTCAGACTATCAGCCCGCCGGCCGGCTCAAAGGCCGCACCATCGTCGTGGACCCCGGCCACGGCGGCCACGACACCGGCGCGCCCGCCGTCTTCGGCCCCCAGCCGCGGGGGCCCTTCGAGAAGGACATCGTGCTCGACATCGGCCTGCGCCTGGCCCGCCTTCTCAGGGCCGAGGGCGCCAGGGTAGCCATGACCCGGGACGATGACACCTTCGTGTCCCTGCGAGACCGCGCCGACCTCGCCAACCGCCTGGGGGCCGACGCCTTCGTCAGCATCCACTGCGACTCCTGCGACCGCCCCGGAACCCTGCACGGCACCAGCGTCTACTACGACCACGCGCACAGCCACCGCTTCGCCCACCTCGTCCAGGAGGAACTCGTCGCCGCGCTGGGAACCAGAGACCGGGGCGTGCGCAACGCCAACTTCGCCGTCATCCGCCGCGCCCAGGTGCCGGGGGTGCTCGTGGAGACCGCCTACATCAACCATCCCGATGACCTCGCCCGCCTCGTCAACCCCGAGTTCCGCGAGCGCGCTGCCCGCGCCATCGCGCAAGGGCTGATCCGCTTCCTCGAGGAGGCCGGGCGGTGAGCCGGCGCCGTCGCCCGCGCTCCCGCGCCCCCGCGGTCGCCATCGGCATCCTCGCCGTCCTGCTGCTGGCCGCCGGGGTCGCCCTGTGGCGTATCTACCCCGAGTACCAGCGGCTCCGCGCCGGCCCGCCGCGCCCCGCGCCCGCCCCCGTGGG
>CAYLPT010000068.1:0-48644 GCA_964385645.1 uncultured bacterium | reverse complement strand
CTCCAGCCGCGCCGCCGCCCGCCACTCGCCCCCCTCGGCCGGCGCGATGGTGGCGCGGATCTGGTCCCCGATCCCCGTCTCCCCGCGGGGCGGAATCTGGTCGGCCTCATAGTGCACCCGCACCGCCTCGCCCAGCCGCAGCCCCTCGGCCTCCATCTCGATATCATCCAGGCGCAGGTCGAACGCGTTGCCCGCCTCGCCATGGTGGATATCCACGATCGTGCCCAGCACGACGGCTTGCTCGGCCCGGGCCGGCGGGGCCAGCCAGGCCAGCAGCGCCGCCGCCAGGATGATCGTCACCCGTCCCGACATGCTCTTCCTCCCGTGCCCCCATGCTACCACCGCGGGGCGGCCGGGTCAACCTGCTCGCCCCGCCTACCGCGTCCCCGCCCGGCGCGCCAGGTGGGCCAGCACGCCGCCCTCGAGCACATAGCGCCGGATCCCGTTCACTATCCCCTCTGCCGCGCGCTCCCGCAGCTCGGACCCGGCCAGCAGCGCCTCGTCCTCGGGGTGGCTCAGATAGGCGACCTCCACCAGCACTGCGGGCATATTCGTCTGGTACAGCACGACGATCGCCCTCGGGTGGCGGATGACGCCCCCGTCGCGCAGCCCCGTGGCGCGCACCACCTCCTGCTGCATCACCCGCGCGAAGGCCGCGCTGTCCTCCTTGCGGTAGTAGGTCTCAGTGCCCCGGTAGGCCATCGGGTTGCTCTCCCGGGCGTTGGCGTGGATGGAGACAAACAGGTGGGCGTCGGCCTCGTTGGCGATCGCGCACCTCGCCAGCAGCTCCTGCCGGTGCTGCTCCCGGTTGCCCCGCGTCCAGGGTCGCACCGGGTTGTCATCCCGCCGGGTCAGGATCGCCTGCACACCTTCTGCCTGCAGGCGCCGGTACACCCGCCGCGCGATGTCGAGGTTGACGTCCTTCTCCATCAGCCCCGAGCGCCCGATCGCCCCCGTGTCGTGGCCGCCGTGCCCAGCATCAATCACCACCCGCAGGTCTGCCAGCTCGAAGCGCCCCAGCAGCACCCGCAGCTCCCCCCGGTCGGTGACCAGCGCGTGCTGCGCCGGCTCCCGCAGCCAGATCGTCAGCCGCTGCGCGCCCGGCTGCTCCGGCGCCGGCCCCACCGCGGCCCGGGCGACCAGGGGATCGGCCACATGCAGCTCCGGCCTGGCAAGCTGGTTGTGCGCCTGGGCGATGTCCACGCTGATGGTGGTCGGGTCCTCGTCGGACACGGAGGTGCACAAGGGCTCGCCGAACACCGACACCACCACCTCGGCGAGCTGCGGGGAGGGCCGCCGGAAGGAGAGCCCAGTCAGCACCACCGGCGCCACGTCCGGCGGCAGCTCGGCCGCCTCTGGCAGCGGAAACTCGATCTCCAGCCGCCGCCGGTCCTCGCTCTCCCGGATCCGGTACGTGCGCCACTCCTCCAGCTCGATGACTGCGCGGGTGAGGTCTCCCGTCGGTTCGGGAGCGAGGCTGTGCTGGTGGATGCGGGCCACCCTCAGGTAGCTGTCCTCCACCCGCAGCTCGGAGGGGATCTGGGCGAGGTTGGTGTTGGGCAGGTCCACCACCAGCCGGGGCGGATCATCGAGCTGGGTCGCGCGGTAGCTCAGGGGGGCCGGCGAGCGCACGGTCACCCGGTAGCGGTCCGGCAGCGTCTCCAGGCGGAACTCCCGCACCCACGGATGCAGATACAAGGTGCGGGACCCCTCCTCCCAGCGCACCGCGCACCCCAGCAGCGAGCCCACCGCCCGCGCCGGCACCAGGAGCGAGCCCCGGGCACTCCGGGGCGGGCCAGGCAGCTCCCGCAGCACCCCGTCTCGGGTCGCCTCCGGGCGGGTGCGAGAGATGATGATCGTGCGCCCGTCCCCGGTGGTGATGGTAACCGCCTCCGCGCTCGTCTCGACCGCCGCGTCCAGGGGCCGGAGCGCGCCGAGGAGAGGGGCGTAGATCTCGTCACCATCCACCACAAAGGGCACGGGGGAAGGCGTCCGGCGGCCGGCCACCACTATCGCGTCTGCGAGCAGCGCGCTGGCGCACAGCGTCAGCGCGAGGGCCAGGGCAAGGGCCGCCGCGGCGAGCCTCAACTGCATTCCCATCTCCCCAGGGCTGGTCCTTCGCGGGCGCTGAGCGAGTCGAGTATAGCACGATGTCGCGCGGCAGGCAACGCGCCCCCGCCAGAGAGGTGAGAGCCGCCTCCGCGTCGTAGGGAGTGGCGCAGATGCCTCAGGCCGCGCGCCTGTATGCGCGGCCTGGCGGGAGGAGGCCGACCCATGGGCCCGGCTCTCAGGGGGCCGCGGGGCTGGTTGCTGGTGGCTGGGCTGTGCGTCGGGGCCGCGCTCGGCGCGCCGCTGGCGCAGGGCGCCGTCGGGGACGCGCGCGCCACCTGCCTGGCCAACCTCACCCGGCTCGCCCAGGCGACCCTCATGTATGTGGCCGACAACGACGGTCGCTTTCCGCCCCAGGAGGCCGAGCTCGGCCCCTATGAGTGTCAGTGGGGCGCCGACAACGCCAACCCCTGGCTCCGCTGGCCGGTGCTGCTCGAGCGCTACCTCCCGGATCGCGCGCACTACCTGTGCCCCGCGCTCGACCCTCCGCCGGAGGGGCGGAGCGTCATCAGGCGCCCCTCCTGGATCGCCTCTGAGCCCATCACGACCAAGGGCTGGCCCGACGGCCCCTGCGGGCTCGTCTACCCGCCCGGCTGGGGCGGCGCGATCACCGACAGCGCCACCCAGGGCCGCTGCACCGACCCCGACCGCTTCGCCATGAGCTACGGCGCCGCCATCGGGGCCCTGGCCGGTCGGCGCCTGCTGGAGGTCGAGCACCCCGAGCGCCACCTCGTCTGGGCCGACGCCGCGCGCACCTACGTCAACCTCGGCTCCATCCTCTACGCGAACGCCTGCCGCGTCGACTGCGCGGACCGCGACCACCGGGCCGACTGGGAGAATTGCCCTTGGTCTCAGGAGTGTGGCGCGGGCGGCGACTTCGCCACCAACCCCGAGGTGCCGCCCCGCTTCACCCGCCACCAGGGCGGCAGCAACCTGGCCTTCGTGGATGGCCACGCGAGGTGGATGTCCGTCGCCGACATGATCGCCGCCTACCGGGAGGGCCGCCTGCTGGGAGTGGAGCCCGCGCGGCTGACCGAGGGCGAGCCGTGGTATCTGAAGTGAGCCCCACCCCCGAGCAGCAGCTCGAGCTCATCCGCGCCCACACCGTTGACCTCATCCCGGAGGAGGAGCTGCTCGCCAAGCTCGCCTCCGGCCGGCCCCTGCGCGTCAAGCTCGGCGTGGACCCCACCGGCCCCGACATCCACCTCGGACACGCCGTCGTGCTGCGCAAGCTGCGCCTCTTCCAGGACCTGGGCCACAACGCCATCCTCATCATCGGCGACTTCACCGGCATGATCGGTGACCCCTCCGGCCGGGAGGCCTCCCGCCCCCAGCTCACCCGCGCCCAGGTCGAGCAGAACATGGCCACCTACCGGGAACAGGTCTTCAAGATCCTCGACCCCGCTCGCACCGAGTTCCGCTGCAACAGCGAGTGGCTGGCCCAGCTCACCCCCGAGCAGATCATCCGCCTGGCCTCGACGCACACGGTGGCGCAACTGCTCGCCCGGGAGGACTTCGCCGCGCGCTTCCGCGCCGAGCAGCCCATCAGCGTCCACGAGCTGCTGTACCCGATCTTCCAGGGCTATGACTCGGTGGCCGTGCGGGCGGACGTGGAGCTGGGCGGCACCGAGCAGAAGTTCAACCTGCTGGTGGGACGAGAGCTGCAGCGCATCAACCCCCTGGGGAAGCCCCAGGAGCCCCAGTGCATCATCACCTTCCCCATCCTCGTGGGCACCGACGGCGAGCGCCGCATGGGCAAGTCCATCGGCAACTACATCGGCCTCTCCGACCCGCCCCAGGACATGTTCGGCAAGGTCATGTCCATCCCGGACGAGGTGATGGAGCAGTACTTCGCCCTCTGCACCAATGTGCCGGCGGAGGAGGTGGCGCGGCTGCTGGCCGAGATGCGCGCCGGGTCGGTCAACCCCCGGGATGTCAAGCGCCGCCTGGGCCGGGAGATCGTCGCGCTCTACCACGGCGAGGAGGCGGCGAGGGAGGCGGACGAGACCTTCCTGCGGGTGTTCTCGACGCAGCGGCGACAGACCCGGGAGGACTACGAGGCCGTCGCCGAGCCACTGGACATCCCGGGGGCGCTGCGGGGCAGGCCGGTGTGGGTCTCCAGCGCGCTCGCGGAGCTGGGGCTGGCGTCGAGCCGGGGCGAGGCGACGCGGCTGATCAAGGGCGGCGGCGTCTACCTCGATGAGCGCCGGCTCTCCGACCCCCAGGAGGAGATCGAGCTGCGCGCAGGGATGCTCCTGCGCGTGGGCAAGCGGCGGGTGGCGCGGCTGACCTAGGACTCCTCCCGGGGCGGGAAGTCCCGGAGCTGGAAGCGCTCCGACAGCCAGAAGGTCTGCGAGGCGGGCTCGTTCGCCTCCCTGATGCGCGCGGCCGCCGCCTCAAGTTGCTCCCGGTCTCTGCCGAATAGGGTGTGCTGGGACACCTGGGTCGCCAGCGCGAGCTCCCGGTAGTGCGCGAATCCGGTCACATCGTAGACCACCGCGGGGCCGATGGCGCGCGGGCCGGCGGCCACCTCCTTGTAGTAGTACAGGTGGCGGACCTCCCAGGGCTCGCCGAGGTCGCCCGCCACCGGCTCTCCCGCCTGCCACACCGCGGGCACGGTGATCTGGTGGGTGGCGACGTGGTCGGGGTTTATCCCCGCCGGCCCGTGGGTAAAAACAGCGTCCGGGCGGGTCTCCCGCACCGCCCGGATGCAGTCCTTGAAAACCTGCTTGTCGTGGACCAGGCCCATGTCGGGCCGGCCCAGGGTCAGCCGGCGGGAGATGCCCAGGACGCGGTCGCACTCCTGCATCTCGGCGGCGCGCATGGCGACGATCCCGTCCCGCCACTCCGGCTTGGGGAAGCCCTCCGAGCCGTCGGTGAGGATCGCCACTGCGACTTCGACCCCCGCGGCGGCGAGCTTCGCCATCGTGGGGGCCATCGTGATCTCGTCGTCGGGGTGGGCGCCGAACACCAGGATGCGGCGGTAGTCCATGGGCCTGCTCCAGGGGCTTGATGCGCCCCTGGTTCGGCGGGCGCTTCTCGCTCCCTCCCGGTGGGGGGAGGCGCCCCGCCCTGGCCGAGCCCTACGGCAGGGCCTGCGAGGCCCGCCTGGCGCTCTGGGGGCTCCCGCGCCGGCCGCCGGCCCGGGTGTCTCCGGCCCTCCGGCCGGGGGCCGGGGTCCGATTCGGCACAAAAGGCGGCCGGGGTGGTCTTGACAGAATCCGGGGGATGTGGCAGAATGCAGGTGCATTCAGGGGAACCTTCAAAGCCGAGTGACCCCCCGAGGGCCGAGGCAGCGCCTCGCGCCCCGGGATTCGTGTCGGTTCCTCTCGGTCCTTGAAAACTGAACAGTGTCCGGATGGTTGCGAGCTAGAACTCCCATACGGGAGCCGGAGGGTGGCGACACCCGAGCAGCTCCCGGGTGAGGACAGACTTTCCAACGGAGAGTTTGATCCTGGCTCAGGACGAACGCTTGCGGCGTGCCTAAGCTATGCAAGTCGAGCGAGGTGGCGGGGCCGAATCCCCTTCGGGGGAGGAGGCGCTGTCGCCTAGCGGCGAACGGGTGAGTAACACGTGAGCAACCTGCCTCGCTGACCGGGATAGCTACCCGAAAGGGTAGGTAATACCGGATAGGAGGCTCCCTCGCATGGGGGGGCCTGGAAAGGTCGCCTCTGGCGGCCGCAGCGAGAGGGGCTCGCGGCCTATCAGCTAGTTGGTGAGGTAACGGCCCACCAAGGCGACGACGGGTAGCCGACCTGAGAGGGTGACCGGCCACACTGGGACTGAGACACGGCCCAGACTCCTACGGGAGGCAGCAAGCGGGAATATTGCACAATGGGCGAAAGCCTGATGCAGCGACGCCGCGTGAGGGATGAAGGCCTTCGGGTTGTAAACCTCTGTTGGCGGGGACGAAACTCTGACGGTACCCGCTGAGGAAGCCCCGGCCAACTCCGTGCCAGCAGCCGCGGTAAGACGGAGGGGGCAAGCGTTGTCCGGATTTACTGGGCGTGAAGCGCGCGTAGGCGGTCCGCTAAGTCAGCTGTGAAAGCGCCGGGCTCAACTCGGCAAGGTCAGTTGATACTGGCGGACTCGAGTCCGGGAGAGGGAAGTGGAATTGCTGGTGTAGCGGTGGAATGCGTAGAGATCAGCAAGAACACCGGTGGCGAAGGCGGCTTCCTGGACCGGCACTGACGCTGAGGCGCGAAAGCTAGGGGAGCAAACGGGCTTAGATACCCCGGTAGTCCTAGCCGTAAACGATGGTCACTAGGTGTTGGGGGTATCGACCCCCCCAGTGCCGAAGCTAACGCATTAAGTGACCCGCCTGGGGAGTACGGCCGCAAGGCTGAAACTCAAAGGAATTGACGGGACCCCGCACAAGCGGTGGAGCATGTGGCTCAATTCGAGGCTACGCGAAGAACCTTACCAGGGCTTGACATGCGCGGAACCCCGCCGAAAGGCGGGGGTGCCCTTCGGGGAACCGCGACACAGGTGGTGCATGGCTGTCGTCAGCTCGTGTCGTGAGATGTTGGGTTAAGTTCCGCAACGAGCGCAACCCTCGCCCTATGTTGCCACCAGTTCGGCTGGGCACTCATAGGGGACTGCCAGAGTAATCTGGAGGAAGGTGGGGATGACGTCAAGTCAGCATGCCCCTTACGCCCTGGGCTGCACACATGCTACAATGGGCGGTACAAAGGGAAGCAAGACCGCGAGGTGGAGCCGATCCCAAAAAGCCGTCCTCAGTTCGGATCGGAGTCTGCAACTCGACTCCGTGAAGCCGGAATCGCTAGTAACCGCAGGTCAGCAACACTGCGGTGAATACGTTCCCGGGGTTTGTACACACCGCCCGTCAAGCGATGAGAGTCGGCTGCACCCGAAGTCACTGGCCCAACCCGCAAGGGAGGGAGGTGCCGAAGGTGCGGTCGGCGATTGGCGCTAAGTCGTAACAAGGTAGCCGTACCGGAAGGTGCGGCTGGATCACCTCCTTTCTAAGGAGTCACCCAACCTTCGCCCGAGGATCCGCCCCCCAGGGGGCGGGCCATCCCGGGCGATGGCGACTCCCAGGTCGATCAACCATCCGGGCACTGTTGAGTTCTCAAGGCCGACCACATATCTGCGCCCATCGAGAGGGGTCCCCCATGCCCCTCTCGAACCCTTTCCCCCAGCGGGCCTCTAGCTCAGTTGGCTAGAGCGCCGCCCTGATAAGGCGGAGGTGGCTGGTTCGAGTCCAGCGGGGCCCACCACCCTCCCCCCAATGCGGGGCGGACCCGCGCCCCCCGCGCCGGTCCGCCTCCGTCGCCTGCCTCTCGTCCCCGCCGGCTAGCCCTTGGGCAGCGGCTCCAGCGCCTCCACCATCGGGCACCGATCCGGAATCTGCACCCGCGGCGCCGCCCAGCGCACCCCGTTGCCGATCACCCGCACCACGTTCTCATCATAGAAGATCGGGAACGTCTCATGCCCGGGCCGGAAGTAGAACACCCGCCCGTGCCCCCGCTCCCACACGCAGCCGCTGCGGAACACCTCGCCCCCCTGGAACCACGAGATGAAGATCACCTTGTCCGGGGTGGGCACGTCGAAGCGCTCCCCGTACATCTCCACGTGCGGCAGCTCGAAGTACTCCCCGATGCCCTCGGCGATGGGGTGCCCCGGCTCCACATTCCACAGCCGCTCCTTCTCGCCCGCCTCCCGCCAGCGCAGCGAGCAGTTGGTGCCCATGAGGCGACGGAACGGCTTCGAGAAGTGCGCCGAGTGCAGCCCGATGAAGCCCATCCCCTCCAGCACCCGCCGCTGCACCCGCTCCGCCACCTCCTCCGAGACCTCGTGGTGGGCCATATGCCCCCACCAGATCAGCACGTCGGTGCCCCTGAGCACCTCCTCGGTCAGCCCGTGCTCGGGCTCGTCCAGGGTCGCCGTGCGCGCCTGAACTCCGCCCAGCGCGCCGAGCTGGTCCGCAAGGGCCGCGTGGATGCCCTTCGGGTACACCTTCTTGACCGCCTCGCTCTCCCTCTCGTGCCGAAACTCGTTCCACACCGTCACCGCAATCGCGCGCGCCATCGGCCCTGCTCCTCTCTATCGGGTGCTGTAGCGCACCTCCCGGCCCGTCTCCGCGCTCCGGTAGATGCCCTCCAGAATCCGCATCACCTTCAGCCCCTCCTCCCCGCTCGCCAGCGGCGGCCGCCCCTCCAGGATGCTGCTCACGAACTCCTGATACGGCGAGGGCGCCGGCTCCAGCGCCTGGTCGAGGGTCTTCGTGTACAGGTTGCCGCCCTCCTCCGTATACAACTCGGCCGCGAACCGGTATCCGCCGCCGACGTTCTTCTGCACCAGCCCCCCCTTGGTGCCGCACAGCAGCGTCACCATGTGCTCCGGCTCATTGATATTCAGCGCCCAGCTCGCCTCCACGATCAAGGTCGCCCCATTCGCGAGCCTCACCAGCCCGCAGGCCAGGTCCTCCACCGAGAAGCGCTTTCGCTGCTGCCGCGCCAGGCGCCCCGCGATCTCGCAGTGCACCGCCCCCTTCACCGACACGGGGTCGGGGTAGCCCATCAGCCACAGCGCGAGGTCGAGCCGGTGCACCCCCAGGTCAATCAACGGCCCCCCGCCGGCCAGCTCCTTCTGCCCGAACCAGCCCCCGAAGCCCGGCATCCCCCGCCGTCGGTGCCACACCGTGCGCCCGTAGTAGATGTCGCCGATGACGCCCGCCTCCACCTGCTGCTTGAGCGCATAGCTCATGTCCGTGAATCGGTAGGAGAAGTTGATCATCAGGTTGCGCTGCGCCCGCTGCGCCGCCGCCAGCATGCGCCGCGCCTCCCGCACGTTCATCGCCATCGGCTTCTCACACAGCACGTGCAGCCCCCGCCGCAGGGCCGCAATCGTGAGCGGCGCGTGGAACTTGTTCGGGGTGGCGATGCTCACCGCGTCCAGCTCGACCTGCCGGAGCATCTCCCCCGCGTCGGCGTACAGCTCGGCGACCCCGTACTTGCGCCCCGCCTCCGCGAGGCGGCGCTCGTCCACGTCGCAGAGCGCCGCGACCTCGGCGCGACCGTCGCGCTGGTAGCCCTCCACATGCGCGGCGCCCATCCCCAGCCCCACCACCGCCACCCTCAGCTTGCGGCGCATTAGCCGGCCTCCTCTCGCCGCGCCGGCCCCCTCGGGCGCGCGGCGGCCCGCTATGGTTCCCGCGCCCCCTGCCCACCTCCTTTTCCGCGCCCGCACCCTCCCGGTGGGGCAGACGCCCCGTCTGCCCGTCTGCCCGCCGGGCGCCCCGCGGCCCTTGAGTCGCGCCCGCTTGTGCGCGATAATGCGGACGGGTTCCTCCCGCGCCCTCCCCGGGGCGCGGGCCCTGTGGGGGGCTTAGCTCAGCTGGGAGAGCGCCTGCCTTGCACGCAGGAGGTCGCGGGTTCGAATCCCGCAGCCTCCACCACTTCTTCTTATCGAAACATTCTCTGTCGCCGGAAGCCCGCCTCACCCAGGGGCGCATTTTGGCGTCTAATAGGTTCATGTTCGCCCATTTCAGCTTCGCCGACCTTCGGACGGCTGACCCCTCTGCGGTCTCCACGGCCAACCGAGCGAGCTCCAAAGCCTGCTGCAGAGGTCTCGCGTCGGACAGGTCGGGCATCTCCAGCTCGACGAGATCGCGCCCCAGCCCGTCGGACCACACCTGCCCGTCACGGAAGTAGACCGGAGCGCCGAAGAGGGCATCTATGAAGTGCACGCCCAGCGCATCCAGCTCAACCACCAGGGGCCGGAACGTCACCTCGTCACCGGCCTCGTCAACGTGCTCGGCCATGTCGCTCAGGACGTCCTCCAGCCACGCGCGGGGCTGCTCGAGCATGTCTATGCTGTTGTCCCCAAGCAGCCCGTGCGACCGGCCGTAGAACCTGCCCGCGATGGCGACAACCTGGGCCGGCTGCGCTCCGCCGAAGAGGGCCCGCACCCGCTCTCGGTGGCGGGACTGCACGCTCTCCACTCCCCTGCTAAGCCAACGCAGATCCCAAAGGCTCACCGGCAGTCCCTCACTCGCCACTCGCGATGGCCCGCATGGGCGTCGCGGCCCGAGCTGCTCGGCGGCTACGTCTCTGTTCGCCCGGGCCGCCAGGTTCGGGCGGCCTCCAACATGGTCAGGTAGTTCTCTGGCGGGACGTAGTTCGCGACGGTGTTGCCGAGGCGCGGCGACGGCGGCGGCTGCGGGAAGGGTTACGCGAGCCAGCGGCCCGGGGGGACCCCCTCTCCGATAGTCTGCAGCCAGGAGCGAGTACCTGGAGAGACTGCCAGCGTCAGATGGGCGCACTGAGGGCGGACACGTTTCGGCGATCAAGCAATGCTTGACAAGGGCGGCGCGACTGCGTTAGGCTGCACAGATAACCACATGCTCAAGGAGGGTGTGAGTTGGTTGGTTGTCACCTAGGTAGGCTGTTCCAGCTCACTGTGGCCGGTGGGTCGTACCAGGAAGGGCTGACGGCTGTCGTGCAGGGCGTCCCGCCCGGGATGGCGCTGACAGAGCAGGAGCTATACGGAGATCTGCTGCTCCGGAAGCCCGGCGCCGACGAGCTGTCCTCGCCGCGAAAGGAGCCGGATCTGCCGATCATCTACTCTGGGCTGAACGCCGCCGACACCATTGAGGGGGCGGAGAACCGGAACCACACCAATGGGACGCCCCTAACTATCCTCATCCCGAACCTGGACCGACACTTCATCCACATCAAGCAGTACCAGGACATGGATCGGACTCCCAGGCCCGGGCACGCGTCCTATGCGTCGTTCATGAAATACGGTCCGGCCGATGATGCCATCGGCGCGGGGATCTTCAGCGGCCGGTACACCTCGACGATCGTGGCCGCGGGCTATGTGGCCAAGCGGGTGCTGCAGAAATGCGGGATTCGCGTGTTCTCCTTTGTCCGGGAGCTGGCCGGTGTGCCCTGCCCGGAGGTCAACCACGAGGCGGCCCTCTCCTACACAGAGGCCTACAAGCGCATGCGCCGCGACACTGACCCGTTCTACCAAGAGATATACGTGCGCGGTCGGGTCCACATGGAAATGCGCTTCCTGGAGAAGGCACGAGTATTCGCGGAGATCGAGCAGGAGATCGACGCGATTCGGGAGCGGGCGCCACAACTCTCGCCCGAGCAAGTGCGCGATCAGTATGGTGTGCACCACGTGGTCAACTGCCCTGACCTCGATGCCGCCCAAGCCATGCTAGAGGCGGCCAACCGCGTCAGCGCCACCGGCGACTCCTCCGGCGGCGTGGTGGAGGTGGTGGCCACTGGGCTGCCGGCGGGACTGGGTGAGCCAGTTTTCGACAAGCTCGATGCTGAGCTGGGAAGAATGCTGGGCATCGGGGCGGTGAAGGGGGTAGAGATCGGCGCAGGCTTCCGCGTCAAGGACATGACTGGTTCTCAGTCGAACGACCAGATGCGCGCGCAGGACGGCCGGGTGACCTTCCTGTCAAATCACGCCGGCGGCATCACCGGAGGCCTCTCCACCGGCCAACCAGTGGTGGTTCGACTGGCGGTCAAGCCAACCCCCACCATTGACAAGCCTCAGCAGACGATAGATTTGTACACACTGGAGAACAGAGATCTGGCGGCTATCACCCGTCGCGACCCTACTATCGTGGCCCGCATCTGGCCGGTGGCGGAGAACTACACGGCCCTAGTGTTGCTCGACCACCTGATGGCGCACTACGGCTATCAAGAGATCAAGTCAAGAATGATGTAAGGATAGCCAGTGCCCCCTGCCTTGTTCCTGGACCGAGACGGCACCATCATCGAAGACCGGGGCCACCTGCGCTCCCCCTCGCAGGTGGCCTTCTTCCCGCAGACCATTCCGGCGCTGCGCATGGCGCAGCGGGCCTTCAAGCTCTTCATCGTGACGCATCAACCCGGAGTGGCGGAGGGTGTCATCGGGACAGACGGCGTCGCGCGAGTGCACGCGTCGATTCTCGCGCGTCTGGCACAGCACGGCATTCACATTGAGCGCGTCTACTACTGTCCGCACAGACGGTCGGAAGGCTGCCGGTGCATCAAGCCGAACCCATATCATCTCTTCGAGGCGGCGCGCCAATACGGCATCGACCTAAGGCGTTCGTTTGTGATTGGCGACCATCCTCATGACGTAGGGCTGGCGATGAACGCCGGCGCGACCGGAATCTACGTATTGACTGGACACGGGGAGAAGCATCGCCATGAGCTTCCTCCAGACACCATTGTTGCCTCCGACATCTGGGAAGCGGCGATCCGCGCCACGGAAAGCCACACCTTCAGTGAAAAGCACGCAGAGATCGCCGGGCAGATCTCTCGGGCTGCCGCTCTGCTGAAGCAAGGTGGTGTGGTCGTCTTCCCGACGGAGACGGTCTACGGACTGGGCGCCAACGCGCTAGATGCGCGAGCCGTGGCGGCGATATTTGAGATCAAGCGCCGGCCCCGTTTTGACCCCCTCATCGTCCATGTTGGCAGCTTCGCGCAACTAGACGCAGTGGTCGCAGAGCTCCCGACTACGGCCCGAGACCTAGTTGAGTCCTGCTGGCCAGGCCCCCTGACCGTTGTCCTGCCCAAGCGCGACCTTGTCCCGGACATTGTCACCGCTGGCCTGCCAACGGTGGCCGTGCGCATGCCTGACCATCCCATGGCCTTGGCGCTGATTCGGGAGGCTGGTGTGCCCATAGCAGCCCCGAGCGCCAACCTGTTCGGTCGCATCAGCCCCACCACAGTCCAGCACGTGCAGGAGCAGCTCGGCGATCGAGTGGACATGATGTTGGACGGCGGTTCCTGCCGGGTGGGCATTGAATCTACGATCATCTCCTTCTGCGGCAGGCAGCCAGCGCTGCTGCGGCCGGGCGGCACGCCTATCGAGGTAGTGGAGGCCGTCACCGGCCCGCTCCTCCGGTTGGAGCCGACGCCCGCGGTTCCCCTTGCACCCGGGCAGCTGCCGCACCACTACGCACCGAAAACTCCCCTTGTGCTCCGTTCGGCTGCCGGCGAGATGCCGAGGGGGAGACGCGTGGGACTGTTAGCCCTCCGGGCGCCGGTTGCGGCACAAGGATATGAAGTGGTGGAGTTGCTCTCCCCCACGGGCGATCTGCGCGAGGCAGCCGGCAACCTCTTCGCGGCGCTCCATCGGCTGGACGCGCGTGGTCTGGACTTGATCGAGGCTGAACTGGCCCCTGAGACGGGCCTCGGACGAGCTATCAACGACCGTCTCTGTCGGGCCGCAGGAGGTACGCCTCAGATGACCCTGGGCAACGGCTAGACATGGGACCTCTGATCCTGCTGTCGTGCATTCTCATCCAGATGTGTCTGGGCGGCCTCTATGCCTGGAGTAGCTTCGTCCCCGCGCTAACGGGATCCCACGGCCTCAGCACCGCGGAGACCCAGGTCATCTTTGGCGCGCTGATCGCGGTTTTCACAGTGACAATGGTCCTTGCTGGTAGGGGGCTGGGGCGACGTGGTCCCCGGGTCTTTTCAGGCGCGGCGGGCGTGTTGTTCGCAGCGGGGTATCTGATCGCCTCGGCGTCGGGAGGCGCCTTCCTCTTCCTCTTGCTAGGTATTGGGATCGTGGGCGGAGCAGCCACGGGCCTCGGGTATGTCTCAGCTCTCACCACCTGCATGAGGTGGTTTCCCGCCCACCGGGGACTGGTAGCCGGCCTCGCCGTCGGAGGGTTCGGCGGTGGCGCAGTGTTGCTCGCGGCGCTCACCGAGACTCTCTTCGCTCAGGGGCTGGATGTTCTTGCTGTGTTTCGCTGGGTGGGCGTCTGCTATGGTGCGGCCATCCTGTTGGCGGCCCTGCCGCTAAGATTCCCGGAGCCCGAAGGCGCAGATCAACACGGCCTTTCCCCGTTACTTCCTCCCGTGCTTCACGACCTGTTCTTCTGGGCGCTAGTTGTCGGCATGTTCTTCGGGACCCTTGCGGGACTGCTCGTCATTGCGAACCTGAAGCCTCTGGCCCTGAGCCGCGGCATCAGTTCCGGTTGGGCCGCCGCTGCCATCAGCGCATTCGCAGTGGGCAACTCAGTTGGTCGGATCATCTGGGGTTGGATCTCCGACCGGCTCGGCATACGAACCATCCCCCTCTCTCTGGCCTTCCTGGCGCTCACGTTATTTGGGCTGCTCCCAGAGGAAGGTCGTGCAACCGCGCTCGTCGCGGTCTCAGCCGCTATCGGCTTCGGCTTCGGGTCATGCTTCGTGGTCTATGCCGCCCAAGTGGCCGCTCGCTATGGCTCGCACCGGGTGGCCACGGTCTACCCGCTGGTATTCCTGGCCTATGGCGTCTCCGGCCTGGCCGGACCCTTGCTCGGCGGATGGCTCTATGACATCACAGAGAGTTACCTTCTTGCCACCTGGATCAGTATAGGCGCGCTCATTGGAGGCCTGCTAGGCAGCAGGTGGCTGTTGTACAGGAGCAAATCCTCTGCCCCCCCAACCTCTGTGGCAACGCCATCTCACGATGATGAGCACCCGGGAGCCCTCAGGCCCTGTGGGATCACAGTGACGGCTCGTGATGCCACAGAGCCCTGACAGTGCTCGGGAAATCGCGTCTCCTATCTGTATGTGCTACCCCCGGGCAGAGGCAGCGTCCAGGTATGAGTGCTGGGCCTGAGGGGTAGAATCCTTTGATGGTGCACCGCCCCCGCTTCCCTGAACACCAATACCCGGAGCATGGACTTCATCTCGGCCCAGCTCTACACGGGCCGACCGATGAGCATCCTGACGCGGGTGGACAACTACAGCCGTGAGTGTCTCGCGTTACGGGTGGGAGTGAGCCTGCACTGGCGACGACCTGCGGCGGGTGACCGCCGCGCTCCGGGCGATCACGAGGTGACGAGCGCGTACCGGGAGAGAGGGAGGGGGAGGCGCCAGCCAAGCGGCTGAGCGCGGCAAGCCGAAGGTCGGTTGGCTGGCGATGGCGGGTGACTGCAGGTCAACGAGGAGTGAGCGGCGTCCGAGGCGTAGGTGTGCGAGAGCGTCGCCTCATCTCACGAGTGCGGACATACAACAACCTATGCCCCAGGAGGCGCTTTCATGCCCGCGCACGATCAGGGAACGCCAACGGGAAGAGACGGGGCCAGGGTGGCGTCGAGCGCTGTCGCCCGAGGGCTGGGGCGCCTGCTGGAGCGCCTCGTGTCGCGCAAGGACATCAGGCACGCGATCGTCGCCGTCGAGAGTGGTGATAGGTCCTTGCGCTGGATTGGCGCGATGGGCGATGCCCATCCCGACGGCACGCCAATGCGAGACGACACCCCCTTCTGGGTAGCGAGCGTCACCAAGCTCTATATCGCCGCCTGCATTCTGAAGCTTGAGGAGCGCGGCCTTCTCGGCCTCGGTGATCCCGTGTCGAAGCACCTTCCGCAGTCGCTGATCGGCGGCATACACCGGTTGGGAGGGGTGGACTATACCGACCAGATCACGCTGCAGCACTTGCTCGGCCACTCCTCGGGCTTGCCGGACTACTTTGAGCGTCCCAGAGGCGGGCGCAGCCTGTTGGAGCGTCTCGCCGAACGCGATCTGTCCTGGACCACCGAGGACGCTATGCGCATCGTGCGCGAGGAGATGACCCCGCTCTTCCCTCCGCAGCCTGTGGATGCGGCGCGCCAGAGGATCAGCTACTCGGACACCAACTACCAGTTGCTCATCTCGGTCATCGAGGCCGTGACCGGGCGACCGCTCCAGGCGGCTTTCGAGGAGCTGCTCTTCAGGCCACTGGGTCTCGAGGGCACGTATCTTCCGGGCACCCGAACAGAGCCGGCGCCGAAGCCAGCGACAGTCTGGGCTGGGGACCGACCCCTGGACATTCCGCTGGGGATGCAGTCCGCCCGCGACCTTGTTAGCACCGCCGATGAGACGCTGGCGTTCATGTGGGCGCTGGTGCGGGGCGAGCTCTTCGATCGAACAAGCACGCTGGACCTCATGCTGGGCCGATGGAGCCGGTTCAGCCTCTCGCTGGTCCTGACGCGCCCGGGATGGCCCATCGAGTACGGCCTCGGTATGATGCGCGTTCGCATTCCGCGCCTGTTCTCACCAATGCGCCCCACGCCACCGGTCGTCGGGCACACGGGCATCTCCGGATCGTGGCTGTTCCACTGCCCGCGGCTCGACGTCGTGCTGTCGGGCACCGTAGACCAGATGGCGGCCTCCGCGCTGCCGTTCCGCTTCGTGCCGAAGCTGCTCCGGATGCTGGACGCGGTCGGTCGCTGAGCGTCTGCCGGCCTCCCCTGGCGAAGGCCTTCCCGTTGTGCCGAGTGAGGGGAGTGCTTGTGCTACCTCAGCTCTGCTAACAGTCTACCCAGCAGCCCGATGGCCGCTGGCTGCTCAGGGGCCTGCGTGCCGGCTGCAGGGTGACAGCGGAGCCCACCCACATGGCACGCGCAACACCAAGGGAGACGCAGGCAGACCCGCCTCGCCTACAGCGGGCCGATCCTGGAGGCCAGAGATGGCGTATGATGGCCCGACGACCCAGGGGTGTGTGAAGGGGCTGGCGGGCCTGCTGTTCTCCCTCGGGGGGATCCTGGCAATGGCGAAGCGCGACTTCGGTATCGGCCAGAGTCAGCCAGGAGTCCGCGCATCGCGACGGGGCCGGTAGCAGCGCGGCCCGGAGCTGCCGCACCTCATCGGCAAGGTGCTCCATGACCTGCCCGTACCTTGCCGCCAACCACCGTACGTAGCCCGCCATCGCTGACGCGTAGAGCCCAGCAGTTGCATCGGCCTGGCAGACCGTCAGCGCGCTCAGGTCCACGTCGCCCATCCGAACCTCGACCGCAAATGGGCGTGCCCCCAGCGACTCCCCTCGCGGCAGGTCCTCCCCGGTGGCGACGATCAGCCCGCGGGGCGGCCTGGGCGGCCGGGGGGTCGAATCTGCTCGTAGCCGCCCGCGCCCGGAGCGATTCGCTTGCCTCCGCAGAAGCCGGTCGGCCTCTCGCTGCTGACGATCCCTGTGGGCCCCGCCTCCTCTGGGGATGAAGTCGTCCACCGTGAGCAGAACGTCCTTGGCGGCGAAGGCGAGCACCTCGAGGTAGTTGGCTGTGCTCGTCCAGTCGGCCGGGAGGTCACCGAAGTCCATCCCCGCACTGAAATGCGACTGCGCCAGCGCGGCCAGCGATGTCTTGCACACGCCTGTGCGGCCGACGAGATACGCGGAGAAGCTGGCGTCTCCGAGCGGCGCTCGACAGACCGTGGAGAGCAGCGGGATGCTCACCGGATCTCGTGCAACCTCGAGCAAGCGCAGCGAAGCCCGTAGCGCGACTCGCAGCGCCTCGCTCTCCGGGGGGGCTGGCAAGACGTAGCCCCTCGACTCGCGTGGCAAGTCCACCTCGACATCGGCCACCACGCCATCGGGGCAGATCGCGCCGCCCGCATGAAGGTGGAGCCACCGCCCCCCGATCTCGCGCCAGCCCAAGTGCGCAGACGTGACGCGCTCGGGGATGTCGGTCCGCTCAGTTCCCGAATGGCTGCGCGGGCGTGCTCTCGCAGGCCGAGGCCAGGCGCTACCACCGCTGCGGCCCCCAAGTGCTCGGCCGGCCAGTCAGCGGGCAGGGCGAAGCGCCTGGTGCGCCGATGCAGGCTGGCCTCGACCTCGACCAGCCGCTGGGTCTCGGCACCGTCATCTCGCAGAACCTGCCCGACCCCCTTGGCGGTGAAGTTGGTCAGATGGATGAGGGCCGCGTCATCCCGCGTATGGCGACGCCAGTCTCGCATCGTTCTTCTGCCTCGATCTCACGCCAGACGAGGGCGAGGTGGCTCAGATCGAGGGGTGGATTCTGGGAGTCGGACGATTGTGGGCCGCAGCATCCGGGCGCTAGCCGCCCAGGTCGGCTGACCGCATGGTATCGGTGCACAACCGCTACTCGGCCGGTGGCTGCCGCCACAGACCGCCGATGGCCCCGGCACCCCCGACTCCGGCTACGCCCTCAGCGTGGACTTACTGCTCCAGGCAACTCCGCTGCTTGTGGGATGGGGGCGCAGAGCCGGCGCCCGCGGTAGTGCCCGGACATACAGGGCCAGTGGCCGCTCGTCTCAGCCCAGCAGGTCTATCGCCTCACGGATGGTGGTCAGGACCCGCTCAACGCGCTGATGCAGCGTCTCGGCATCTGACTCGTCAACCTTGCCGTAATGCTTCTGCATCCGCTTCGGCTCCAGGTCCTCCACGAGTTCCTCGACTGTCCGCAGCAGGATGGATGTCCACATCTTCGTGGCCGGGAGGCCGCCGGTCTCAGCCGCGGTGTGCTCCCAGGCTGGAACGAAGTGGTGGACGAGTTCCTCCAGGCCGGAGGCAATACGTTCGATGCAGTCCACCAGATGGTCACGGAGCGGCTCGGGCAATGGCGTCAGGCGGGCGCCCCCCGGTGACTTGCCCGCGGTGATGGCCTGGCGGATCTCGCCGAGGTGCTGGAGCACGGTTGTGTAGGTGGAGACCAGATGCGATCTGTGACGATCAAGCATGGGACCCCCTGGCTGTTCAGCAGTCACTGCTTCTCGCCCCAGGGAGCGACGACGTTCTCCGCCCCCACGAGATGCACAAGCGCGCGGATGTGCGCGTCTGTCTCGTCGTGATTCATCAGCGCGCGCCTCACCGCATCAAACTTAAGGGCATGACTCTGCATGTCCTCGGCCGTCTGGCCGAAGTGCCTGGCTTGCTCCGACACCAGGAAGCTCGCGGTCTTCGCCGACAGCCCGGCGGCGAGGAGCAGCGCCAAATGCCGCATGCAGACACCCTGAGAGCGCCCATAGGCGTCGCGACCTTCGGCGCTCTCGATGAACGTGGCGAGTCGGGTGACCGAAATCGCCTCTATCTCCCTGAGAACGCTGCAAGCAAGGCAGTTGTTGGAGTCAGGAGTCATCTCCTTCACCCTGTCAACGAGCTCTTCCGCCGGGAGGGAGGTGAGCGACCCGAGTTCCTGCGCCATCTGTTGGAGCAACGCGAAGTAGCCTGTGTCAACTCCCTGTGGAGACGCTACGGAGGCGAACTGCCAGGTATGGAGCGGGCAGAGACCACGGGTCGCCGTGTGGGCGCGTCGCGCTTCCTCATCGTGCGAGATCGCGTACTGCCACTTCGCATAGAAGTCGAATGCGGCCTCGGCGGTGCGATCGCAGATCGGGCAGCCTCGTGTCGCCAGGTCCTTGAGGAGACTGGTCGTCGTGGCGCGACCCGCGGCTTCTTGCGCGACGGCAACCGCCGAGGCGATCTCTGCTCGCTGCATGGCAGGGGCTTCCCCAGCCGCAGCAGGCATCGGTTCGCCCCCGAGCAACGCGTCCTGGAGAGCCGACAGTTCGGCTTTCACTGCGTCGAGAGACGATTCCAGGTCGGCGAGATCAGCGGCCGATAGTGCGCGGGTGCCACCGGCTGCCTTGCCGCCGGAGGTGCGCGGGCCAGCGAGCGCGGCTATCCGTCCCCGGACATCAGCGACATGACGCTCATAGTGGTCTCCCGCCACATCCGCACTCACATCCACCGCTCGCAGCACGACGTCCATAGCCATCCCGTCCGCCGAGTCTGCCGCCTGTTCAAGGGCCGCGCTCAGTCGCCGCCGAAGCGAGGAACGCACAAGCCGGGCCGGCATCATGTATAGCCAGGCAGGCGCACCAGATGAGGGGCGTTGCCAGTCGGGCATTGGTATATCCGGGACGAAATCCATGGAGACGCTTACCGTCTCGTGCGCCGCAGTGACCTTGGGTTCGCCCAGCGCGGCCTGCAACACATCGCTGAGGGCGTGCTCGAGCTCGGGCCGCAGACGCGCCTCGACCGACTGAAGTTGGCTCTTCACATCGCGGGCCCTGGCGCGTAGCCATTCCCCAAGCTCCTGGAAGAGACGTTCCTGCACTTCCCCGAGGACGCGCTGTAACGACCGGCCCGCCGATGACCACGTCAGCTCCTCCAACACAGGTGCATACTCGGCGACTAGGCCCTCTCTGGTCTGGGCCAGGAAGTCGGAGATATCACTCTGTGCCGTGGTCTGGGCCCACTCGCGCAACTGCGATCGCAGTTCGGCCACGATCTCCTGTTCTCGGCGTTCCAGATCGTCGAGCTTGGCGGCGATGGCCGCGCGGTGTTCCCTTTTGGTCTCCTCCGGGGCGGCGGCCGCTTTCGCCTGAGCGCTGACCTCAGTGAGTTCCTCGTCCACGAGGCGCAGGGCTCGATCAAGGATGGCAAGGAGCAGCGCCTGGCTCCTCTCGGTCGCGAGGAAGGCGGCGAGTGCGTCCTCGAGGTCCGTGATCCCGCTTCCCGCGAGTCGTTGCTGGTCACCGGTCTGCTTGGCCTCCAGCGCCTCTCGGGCAGACACCGGGAAGAGGCGTACTTCCTCGTTGTCCGTGGCCTCACGCAGCCCATCGCGGATGAACCCCAGTACCTGCTCTCGCTCATCGGGGGGGAGCAGGTCGGTCTTGTTGACGACGAAGAAGACCTTTCGGGCGTGCTGGCGGATGGCTCGCAGGAAGTCGAGTTCGAGCTCCGTCAGGGGCGTCTCGACGCTGGTCACCAGGAGGGCAGCGTCGCACTCTGGCAGGAAAGCATAGGTGGTCGCCGTGTTCTCCTCACGGGAGGAGCCGATCCCGGGAGTGTCCACGAAATGCAGACCGCGGCGCAGCAGGCTCAGAGGGAGGTCAATATAGGCGGCCCTGATCTTCTTGGCGTTCCCTGGGTTGCCCCGCTCGGTGACATATTCGGCCAGCCGTGAGACTGGGGCCTCTTCGACCCATGATTCATCTCGCGTCAACAGCAGCCGCTCGGCCGGGCCGAACCGGAGCATGGTGACAACCGAGGTCAGGGGAAGCAGCCCCGTGGGCAGCAACTCCCGACCGATGACGGCGTTCATGAGAGAGCTCTTGCCGCGCTTGAACTGCCCCAGCACTGCCAGATTGAACCGATCTTCGGCCAGCCTCACCAGCAGCTCCTGGCACCGTTCGATTCTGCTCTTGGCGCCCCGGACTCTCAGCAGGCCAAGTGCAGAGCGAACACGCAGGGCCACCTCCTGCTTCGCCTGGAGGTAGGCCCGCAGCGCATCCTCTGCCGTACGTGCCTGGGCGAATCCGTCGCTCCGGGTCTCGTCCATAGCTGTATCTGGCAGTTGCTCAGCCCCGGCCATCGTCTCTCACCAGCTTCCGACCATCCGGTGCGGAAACAGCCGCCCTCCTGGCCAGCCGTTCCTCCACGGCCCTGCGCACGCTCTCGGTGCGATCCTGGCGCGCTTCTTCCAGCGCGGCAACCCCCTCCGACGCTGCGATGCGCCCGAGAGCCCGTGCGGCGGCAATGCGCGCCAGGAGGAGCGCAGCACCTCGCGCAGCGCTGGCACGGCCTCGGCCGCCTGCAGATCTTTGAGGGAACGGGCGGCAGCCGCCTGGAGATAGGGCTCACCGCTCCGGCCCAAGGTCTCGATCAAGACTGGAACTGCCCCCTGTGCCTCCAGCTCGCCCAGTACCTGCGCGGCGAACTCCGCGGTCTCCGCTACCGGGTGGCGCAATGCCGGGGTCAGCCTCTGCACGTAGCTGCATCCGCGCGCCTCTTTCCGCGATGCACCGCAGGCCGGACGGATCACCGCATCCTCACCCAGTTCGCTCCAGCATTCGAGCCAGAACCAGTGCACCGGCACTGCACCCTATGCGCCTGGGCCGCCGATGCCGCCAACCACGGCCGCAAGCGCTGCCTCCTGTGCGGTCAGCTCCTGCTGGCGGGAGGAGATGCCCTCGCCAGCCTTGCGCTTCTGCGTCACCGCGCGGCTGATGGCTTCCTCGATCCCGGCGATGGTCAGATCCATGGCGCTGATGATGCGCCGCTCGAAGTCGCGCAGGCCCGCATCCAGGCGGCGCACGAAGTCGTAGCGCACGCGTCCGCCGTGCATGTCCAACTGCTCAAGGAGCTTCGCCCGTACCGCCTTCAGCAGTCCATCGCGGACCCAACGCCCCGGCAGCACATACAGGAGTGACCCGGACAGCGTGTCCGGAGATACCTGCATCTGCCACGGCGCGAAGTAGAACTCACTCCCGCCGCTCAGTTCCGCGCTGACCGCAGGTTCTCCGATGTCGGCGCGGAAGAGCTCCCGCGAGACGCGAGCAAGCTCCAGCAGCGCCTGGTTGATCTGACCGGTGAAGCGTTCCGCCGACTCCCGCAAGGCCTCCGTGACGCGGCGTTCCTCCTGCTCAATCCACTCGGCGTATACCTGCTCGATGGCCCCTCGCATGTGGGCGTTCAGCCTGCGCAGAAGGTCGCGGCCGGAGATGTCACCGACTTCGTGCGCCGCCGTCTCGAGCCCGCTCAGCAGATCAGGCTTCACCCGTTCCTGAAGGGCGCGGAGGTCCGCATCAATGACCTCTTTGACCAGGCGCCGTCCCGCTGCCCTAAGCAGATGTCGGTTGTCGTCTCGCGCCTGGCGCATCTGCTTTAGGTAGGCCTCGAACTGGAAGCTCTTCTGCTCTAGCTCCTCCAACGGCATGGCCAGCGCGGCCCTCTCCACGGCGATGGCGGCCATCTGCTGCCGGGCCAGGCGCTCGGCGGTTCGGAGCGCAGAGGTGATCGCCACCTCCGCCTTCTCCGAGCGCACGAAACTGCCCAGCGCCGCCTCAAGCTCTGTGAGGCCGCTCTCCCGCAGTCTGCGCTCATCGCCGGCGAGCTTCGCCTCCAGCGCCTCTCGCGCTGACAGCGAGTATATCTCGATGCCGTCCTCGCCAGCCGCGGCCGCCAACTGAGCGCGGGAGAACTCCAGTGACTCACGCCTCTCGGCGGCTGGCACCTGGTCCGCCTTGTTCTGCACGAAGAACACCCGCTGCACTTCCTGGTGGAGGTCCTTGAGGAACTGAAGCTCGGCCTCGCTCACCGGCGGGTCGGCGGTGACGAGGAAGATGGCGCCGTCCACATGGGGGATGAAGGCGTAGGCGGTCTCGGTATTGTGGGCGTGCACCGACCCCACGCCCGGGGTGTCGATGATGCGAAGCCCGCGGTTCAGAATCTCGGACGGAAGCTGGACCACGGCCACCGCCAGACCGAGCCGGTTCGACGGGTTGCCGCGCTCGGTCACATAGCTGGAAAGGTCTGATGCCTCGATCTCCCGACTCCACCCGTCGAGGAAGCGCAGTGAGACCCTCTCCTGCGGGCCATGCTCGACGATGGTCACTACTGAGGTTAGGGGTACGACAGCCGCAGGCAGGATGTCCCGGCCCAGCAGAGCGTTGATGAGCGTGGTCTTGCCTCGCTTGAACTGCCCCACCACGGCCAGGTTGAAGACGTCCGCGCGCAGCCTGCCGGCGAGCGCCCGGGCGCGCTCGGCCGTCGCGTGGTCGCTCCGTTCGTCGGCCAGCCTCGCCAGTTGTTCCAGCGCGGTGACCACGCGGTGGCGCGAGTCGCTCTGCTTGGCTGTCGTTGTCTTCATCCTCTTACTTGACGATGAGCACGCTGCACGGGGACAGTCGCGTCAGCGTCTGGGAGGTGCTGCCCCAGATGCGCTCGTAGATGCGAGAGTGGCCCATGAAGCCGAGCACCAGCAGATCGAAGCCGCCCTCTTTGCAGAAGTTGATGATCGTCTCCACCTCGTGTCCCGGAACCACATGTGTCTGGATCTCCACGTTGTGTTGGGCCGCGATCATCTCAGCCTCCGCGTTCACCCGCTCGAAGTAGTGGTTTCTCTGCTCCTTCACGGCATCGACCTCATCAATGGTCGCGGCGTACCTGGGCAGGTCCTCCTCTACCGAGATCGAGTGGAGCTCGGCCCCGTAGCAGGCTGCGACATCGGCCGCCACCTCCAGCGCGCGACGGGCACCGGCAGAACCGTCATTGGCGATCAGTATCTTCCCAAACACGCTCTTCGACCTCCACAAGATGATGGGCGGCCTGCGCCTGTTCAGCAGACGGCGCGACCTTCGGCGTGAACCAGGCCTGCGCGATCAGCGTGGGCATCACCGCGCTTCCGATGACCACCGTAACCAGCACGGTATACTGACTCTGGGAGATGAACCCGCGTTGGTAACCAAACAGCGCTGAGATGGTGCCAAAGGTCAGCCCCGTGGACATCAGCAGGGTGGCGTAGATCCCCTCCCGACTGGGCAGCCGAAAGACCCGTGTCAACGGGTACACCCCTATTGCCTTAGTGACGAGCTTCGCCACGAGGAGCAGCCCGATCAGGCCGGCGCCGGCCCACAGCGCCGGCAACGACACCAGCATCCCCGCCTTCAGAAAGTAGAAGGGGGTGAGCAGGCCGAAGACCGAGGTCCGGAGCCGACGCGCCAGGTCCCGGTGCTGGCCGAACTGCGCCGCCAATGCCAGTCCCAGGAGATAGGCCGGCAGCACCGCCTCGCTGCCTGCCTTTGCCGCCAGTCCGCCCAACCCGAGGAGCAGCACCACGATGAACTTGGTCTCCAACTCGCTGACGCGGCCGCCGTAGCTGCCAAAGAACCAGGCCGCGGTCCGCGGCAGGATCGCCAACACCACCACCGTCACGCCCGCGAACAGCGCCAGCCAGAGATTGTAGTTGGCGAAGAGTACCCCCAGCGCCAACACCGTACCCAGATCGGTGATGAAGCAGGCGGCGAGGATGAGCTTGCCGAGCTCGGTGCAGTTGAGGCCGGTCTCCACCATCACTGCGTAGACGACCGCAACCGAGGTCGTGGAGAGGGCGATGCCCGCGATCTGGGCCGCCCGCGAGTCCCAGCCCGAGACGTGGCGAGCGAAGGCCATCGCGCCGACGAATGGCAACAGGAAGGAGAGAAAGCCGATGGCAAGGCTGGACCTGAGGTGCTTGCGCAATGCCTCCGGGTCGATCTCGGCGCCGGCCAGGAACGTCAGCAGGATCGCGCCAAAGCCGGCGAGGAAGTTCACCCAGTCGGTGGTGTGGAGGCCGAGGAAGTTGCCCCCAATCACCCCGATCGCGATCTCCAGCAACGAGACTGAGATGGCGATCCTGACCGACACCATGCCCGCGATCAGCGCGAGCGACAACCACATGAATGCGATGAGCCACTGGTTCACCTCTCGTCCTCCCCGTCTGAACTCGACTCGCACACACGAGTCGTGGCTGTGACACGGCACGGTACAGGAGTCATCAGCGCTTGCGGTTCGGACGAGGACAAGCTCGTCTCGGGCGGCACTCCATCGCCCAGAATCACCTTGTGTGTCCGGCTTCTCTCCTTTGAGCTTCCCGGTTGCTCTCACCCAGGCGTCGCGCTCCGCTCCCCAGGGCTCATCCCGGAAGCGGTAGTCGTTCTTCCGGATGATCTCCGAGAGCTCGCCCAGGAGACGGTTGAGCTTCTCGGACTCGGCCCTGACCAGGAAACGATGAGCTTGGGGTGGCGCGCTTCCCAGCGCCCTCCCCAGGTGCGGCAGGCAGAGACCCGATGAGTCAGTGTACTCGATCCGCAGCCCGCCTGCCTCCAGGTGCTCGAGCAGCGTCTCCAGGAGCCGCTGCTCGGCCTCATCTCGCTGTGCGCAGGCCGGACACTGTCTCTGGGGCGCGGGTCTTCGACGCCTTGGTTCGACGTCAGGACGCGGCAGTTCGGCGAGCTCCTGGGTGAGCAGGTCGCGCCACAGAATCGCAGCCCCTAAGGGGCTGCCCATCGCCTGCACCTGCCACGAGTGCTCCCGGCAGAACCCTCGGGCGGCTCGCAGCTCCTCCCGCACCCCGGCGTCGTTCACAAACTCCCACAGCAGGGATTCCAGGTACCGCCTCACGGCGTCGTCAGCCAAGCGGCAGATGCAGCACCCGGTCTGTGCGAGCGCCTCGCTCACGTCGTGATAGGTCATATGCTTGCTGGGCCGTCTGCTCACCATCGATCCCCTGGCCATGGATGCAAAAAGCTCCTGACCCACGCACCCTACTGGTGCAGATCAGGAGCCATTAGCCTCAATGGCTGTTCAGGCCCGAGCCCCGGCCTTGGCGGCCTCCATCGCCACACTGAATATACCCTATCTTGACCCGCCGGTCAACGGGCCGAGGTCATCCGGTGACCGGCGGAGACAGTGTTCTTGTCACAACTGGGACCGGTCCCCGAGGTGGAACCGCCTGGCCAGGGGGCTGGCGCCGATTTCCGCCGCCGTGCCCGCAACCAGCGCTCTGCCCTCATACATGACATAGGCCCGGTCGGTGACGCGGAGCGTATCCCAGACGTTGTGATCGGTGAGGATCACTCCGATGCCTCTGCCCTTCAGATCCGAGATGATCTCCTGGATCTCAACCACCGTGATCTGGTCTACCCCGAGAAAGGGCTCATCGAGAAGCAGGCACCGCGGTCTGGTGCACAGCGCGCGGGCGACCTCCACTCGGCGTCTCTCTCCTCCCGAGATCTGGTAACCCTTCAGGCCCCGAATGCGCCCGATATCGAACTCGGCGAGCAACTCCCCGACGCGCTGGCGTCGCTCCTGTCGGCCGAGGCCAGGCATCTCCAGCACTGCCAGCAGATTCTGCTCCACTGTCATCTCGCGGAAGACAGATGCCTCCTGTGGCAGATGCCCCAGCCCCAACCGCGCCCGGCGATGCATGGGGAGCGAAGTGATATCCCGGCCATCAAGGTGCATGCGCCCGGCGTTCCCACTCACTAGCCTGGTGAGCAGGTAAAGAGTCGTGGTCTTGCCCGCTCCATTGGGGCCGAGCAGCCCGACCACTTCGCCCGGACGAACTGAGATGTGCACCCCGTTGACTACCCGCCGTCCGCCGTAGGCCCGCACCAGGCCCTATCCATGCAGTCCTGTGCCGACCGGATGGGGTGATCCTGCTGCAGATGAACCACCGCTGGTCACCTGCATGATCGCTCTGTCTGGCGCGAGTGGCTCCTCGCGGCGGCCGTCCTGCTCAGAAGTCACCGGTATCCCGTTCCATGCGGTGTAGGTGGCAGATATCGTTGAGCAGCAGGACCGCCTTCCGATCACCATTGCACGCGACGATATTCAGGCAGCCAGTGTCCTGTCGGATGCGCCAAAAGGCGTCATCGCCCAGGCCCAGGAAGGCGCAGAGCAGGACCTTGTTAACCACACGATGCGCGACCACTGCGACCGTACCACCGCCGTGCCGCGTGACGATGTCGTCGAGCGCGGCCGTCGCCCTCTGACGAACTCCCGCAAGGGCCTCGCCATCGGGCAGCCTGACTAGGTGTGGCTGCGATTGCCAGCGCTCATACAGCTCGCCGTCCTCCTGCCTTACGTCTTCGTGCGACCGCCCCTCCCAGGCGCCGAAGCTGATATCGGTCAACCCATCCACCCGGTGGGGCTGGAGGTTGTGTGGTCGGGCCACGTGTTCGGCGGTAACCAGGGCTCTGGCGAGCGGGCTCGAGTACACCGCGGCAATCGGTTCCTCTGCAAGTCGCTCGGCGAGCGCCATCGCTTGCTCAATGCCGACATTGCTCAGTGGGATGTCCGCGCGGCCCCGGAAGACCTGCTGGCGGTTCCATTCGGTCTGGCCGTGTCGGATCAGCAGTACCCTGGTCATTGCGCCTCCTCAGTCGCTGCTGGCCGCGCCTTGCCGTCGGCCTGTCCGCCGTGGATCGCTAACAGCAGGCGCCGCCGGGGAGCGTCATTCAGGTCGGGCAGCCTGACTACCACCGCCTCCGCGCCCTCCTCGGCGTAGCGGACGGCGCGCAGGAGATTCCTGAGCGCGGGCAGACGAAGGTCCGGCAGCGCGCCCAAGATGACGATGCGAAGCGCCTCCTCCTGCCCCGCCACCTCCGGCGGAACGGACGGGTCCGATCTTGGATTCCGCAGTCGCGGCCTTCGCGTATCAGGCCTCCTGGCTAACGCTCGTTCTCTGGCTCCGACACCCAGACGTAGCCCGGGTAGATCGCGCCAGCCGAGAATCCCTGAGCCGCCTCGTCACAGATGTGGCGAGCGACCGGCGGGTAGCAGACCGGCGTGTCGTCAAGCGGGAACCAGTGTGGCTCGTCCAGGCGCTCCCCGAGCGTACTCCTCGGCGTCACTCCGAACTCGCCCCCCGTGATCTCAGCCAGCAAGATTAGGCAGACGATGTGTTCTCGGCGATCCGGCGAGATGACATCGGCCACGTACCGGAGCTTCCCCAGCTGCACCTCGAGCCTCGTCCCCTCAACCAGCTCGCGGCGCGCAGTCGCTGACACTCTCGCCTTCCCGCACTGCGCCGCCCGGCAGGGCCCAGCGAAAGACTCCCCGCCTCCTGTGCTTCATGAGGGGAACCTGGTTGTCTCGGAGGATGAGCGTCACCACGCGCACATTCATGTTGGCAAACTCCTTCTAGCGGACGGTATGGAGAATGGCCGCTCCGACGAGCATGAGTGCCGCCGCGTAGCCGAATCCGGCGATCGGCGATATCGCCGTCCACAGCAGGCCGACGGCGGCACTTGCTGCGAAATCGCCAACGCCATTCACGGTGGCAAGCAGCCCGTAGGCCGTGCCCCGCACCTCGGGAGCCGTGTAGTCGGCCGTCATCACCCCCTCCAGCGCATCCTCGGCGGCGATGTAGACCCCGGCGAGCACGAACAGCGCTAGCAGATAGGCCATGCTGTGCAGAGAGAGTGTGAACGCGAGCCCGAACCCCGCCGCGACTGCAGCGCCCACCAGATACCCCAAGACCAGCAGTCCGCGTCGCCCCACGCGGTCGCTGAGCGCGCCGATGGGGAATGAGGCGCCGGCATAGGCGATGTTGCGGACCATGTACAGCAGGCCCGCGATCTGCGCCGCACGGACCACGCCATGTCCCGGGGCGAGAAGCTGCGTCGCGGCCAGGATCATCAGCGTCGGGGCGAAGTCGGCCAGTCCGAACACGCCAACGCCAACCAGGAGCCTGCGGTAGGCCGGGGGTAGTGATCTGAGGGCGCCCCAGAACCGGAGCTCATGGCTCGGCGCTCCCCGGCGCTCGGTGACCAGAGCAGCGAAGGCCACCGCGGCGCTTACTCCCGGTATGAGCGTGAGCCAGAAGATCAACCGAAACGGGGCGGAGGGATTGCCAGCGGCATGCGGTTGCAGCCATGCCAGCAATGCCACCGCAATCGCCGGGCCGACGATGGCCCCCAACGTGTCCCCCGCCCGATGAAACCCGAAGGCCCGCCCGCGGCTTTCGGCCGGCACTGACTCGGCGAGGATTGCGTCTCGCAGAGGACCGCGTACGCCTCGTCCTAGCCAGGCCACGGTGCGCCCCACCAGCACCAGCGGCCAGGCATAGACGAGAGCGAAAAGCGCCTTGGCGACGCCGGTGACGAAGTAGCCGCCGACGGCAATGGCCTTGCGGTGACCGATGCGGTCGCTGTACCACCCGGCGGCCAGCTTCACAAAGCTCGACGCCGCGTCCGCTACGCCCTCGATCAGGCCAAGCGCGGCCGCCGGCGCCCCAATCACGGCCAGAAAGCCGGGCAGAACAGCCGTCGCCATCTCATGGCTCGCATCGGACAGGAAACTCGCCAGGCCCATGCCGATGACATTGCGATTCAGCCACTTCTGCGGCTGCGCTGGGGTACTCTGCGTCTCCACTCTTCCTGGCCTCCTGCACGGCATGGCGGTCTACGTCAGCGGATCGCCGAGGACCGCGCTCTTCCCAAGCTCCTGCTCGATCCGCAGCAGGCGATTGTACTTAGCGACTCGCTCACTGCGACAGGCGGACCCGGTCTTGATCCGGCCGCCGCCCATCGCCACCGCGAAGTCGGCCAGGACGGTGTCTTCCGTCTCGCCCGACCGATGGGAGATCACGAACCGCCAGCCTTCTGGCACAAGGAGATCGCGTCCATCGTCTCAGTAACCGTCCCGATCTGGTTGAGCTTGATCCGGACGGCATTGGTGCTTCTTTCCGCGAGGCCGCGAGATATGCACTTGGTGTTCGTCACATAAAGGTCATCGCCCACGATCTGCACGCGATCACCCAGCGCCCGGGTATGCTCCGCAGATCCCTGGCAGTCGCCCTCGGCCAGGCCATCCTCGATGGAGACGATCGGGAGGCGAGCGATCCACTCCCCGTACAGCGCCGTCATCCCGGCGCTCGTCTTCGTGCCTCCGCCGGACTTCGACAGGCTGTAGACTCCCTTGTCGAAGAAAGAGCCTGCTGCTGGGTCGAGGGCGATGGCAACGTCCCTACCCGGCTCACAGCCCGCGGCCTGGATCGCCTCCACGACGACCTCGCAGGCCTCCTCGTTGCTCTTCAGGTTGGGGGCGAACCCGCCTTCGTCACCCACCGCAGTGGCATAGCCCTTCTTGCTGAGGATCGACTTCAGCGCGTGGAAGGTCTCGGCCCCGTAGGGGAGTGCTTGGGCAAAGGTGGGAGCGCCGATCGGCATGACCATGAACTCCTGAAAGTCAACGCTGTTATCCGCGTGCTTGCCCCGGTTCAGGATGTTCATCATGGGGGCCGGAAGGCGAACTGCCCCCCGGGCCTCCCAGGTACTGGCAGAGCGGCAGCCGGCAGGCTCGAGCGGCCGCCCGGGCGACCGCCACTGACACTCCCAGGATGGCGTTCGCCCCGAGTCTGGCCTTGTTCGGCGTTCCGTCCAGGGCCATCATCACGCGATCAACTTCGGCCTGCTTCGTCGGGTTGCAGCCGACCAGCTTCGGCGCGATGACATCGCCCACGTTGGCGACTGCTGTCAATGCGCCCTTGCCACCATAGCGCTTGGCATCGCCGTCCCGCAGCTCAACCGCTTCATTCTCGCCGGTTGACGCTCCCGAGGGCACGGCAGCCGACCCGCGTATGCCGCCACTCAACTCCACCGTGACCTCGAGGCTCGGGTTGCCCCGCGAATCAAGAATCTCCAGCGCAGTCCCCGACTCGATTGCAGATCGCGTCTCTGCCTCCCATTCGTTGGATCCCGGTCAGCCACCGTCGCGGTCACGTCTTCAGCGCGCCTCCCGCTTTCGTGTCAGTGCAATCAGCCTCTCCAGGCTCGTCCCAGGGGGCCGATGCCCTGCCAGCTTGCGCGCCGCCCGCGCCCAGGAATCGAGCTCGCCCCCAAACGGCTCCTGGCGATGGCGATGCTCGTGCTTCCGTGCGTAGTCGCCCACCTCCGCAGCCAGCGAGCGCCACCTGGGCCGTTCCAGGTCAAGGAGTTCCGCCGCCTGTTCACGAGTGACACACCGCCGCAGACAGCCCACCAAATGGCGGTAGCACAATCCTTCCGACTTCTCGTACAGCTGCCTGAACTCCACGCCCAGGTCAGGATCGAACAGCGTCTCCACGAAGAAGCCGGTCTGCGCCTCCTCGCGCTCCTCTTCCGACTCACATGCCGGGCACGCACGGGGCGGACCAAGGGCGCGGGCGATCTCAAGCAACTCTCGTCGCCGTCGGCGAACGCCCTGCTCCGGTGCGGATCGCCCATACCTGCCGCGGGCCTCGTCCAGACGACGGTATACGGCCCCGAGCAAGCTTTCGTACACAATGGCCGATCCCAGGTGGTCTGGGTGTCCCCGGTGCTCGATGGTGAGGAGGAGCAGCGTATGGTGGGGACACCATCCGTTGCTCTCGATGAGGCGAAGCCGCATCTCCGGGTCGTTCACCTCTTCGTACAGGAAGACCGAGAGACTGCGCCTGGCGCCGTCCGCGAGGATGTTGCAGATCGGACAGCCCGGCTCTTCCAGGCCCTGCCTAAGAGTGATCCAGGTCAAGCCCTTGTTCATGGTCACCTCAAAGCTGATGGCTCCTGACCCGCGCAATCGCGAAGCAGGAGCCATTAGCCCGGTGGGCTGTTCAGGCCGGCGCTTCCAGCCTGGGCGGCCTCCATCGCCTGTCTGGCATACTAGTCCGAATGCAGGCCACTAGTCAAGGACTACCGCGGCCGTACCTCCTCCCTCGTGCCTGTGCTGCCTGGAGATCGCCTGGGGGCGCATTACCCGGCTATCTGGTCAGCCGATCCGACCGAGGTGGCGGACTCGCCGGAGCCAGCCCCTTCCTCGGTCTCCAGCTCGTACCCCAGTTCGTCAGCTATGTCGACGAGTCTGTCCGCCACCTGGAGCCCGCCCCACTCCGCCGGCTCAACCGTCTTGGGCGGACGGCGTGACGAACCCTTGCGCTCCTTCCTGCCGTGCTCTCTTGGCGCCATGGCCGTGAGCCTACCGCTAGCCGACACCCGCGTCGCTCAGTTCATCTAGTGCTGCCTTCGCTCCGCCGCGAGCCTTGACCTCCGGCCCTCGATTCCCGGTTGGTCGAATGTCGAGCAATCCCCATCCGGCCGGCCCGTGTTTCGCGACTCACCTGGCTTCGAGTGCCAGCAGTGCTGCCGACGCACTCGTCCACATAGTCCGCACACCTGGTCCGCACTGGGAGAGAGTCTGTTCGTGTCTCCACCTTCCTCCACCACCCTTCCCCCTTCACGCTCGGCCGAGCGCCAAGGAGCTACGGGTGGCGAGCCGCCCTCTGCCCCCGGGGCCCTGGACAGCGCGGGTGACCTAGGGGAGGGAGGCCGGCTTTCGCCGTTGCGGTCCGGGGGAGCGCCATGGGCGAGGAGTGCGCGGGACGGGGCAGCGAGGGGGCGCGTGGGGCCGCCTCTCCCCAGGAGCGACAGTCGTGTCGCGACCGTGCTGGGGCTTGTCCCTCTGCCGTCGCGGCAGGAACGCTGCTCCGATGGCCTCGGCGTGTCTCGCACCTCCAGGCCCCAGACTGCGCCCCGCCTGTCGCGTCCCGCGAACAAAGCCGCCCCGCGCGTCGTCATCTCGCGCCAGGGATGGGGCGCAGCCCTCCGAACCAAGCTCGGTCCCGGCCCCGCCGGATCGGCCCCGGGGAGGATTCGATCACCGATGGAGATGGATCGCCGAGGGTTTCTGCGTATGGCTGGGCTGGGCGCGCTCGCCGCCTCGCTGGCGAGCCTCGATCTTACGCTGGGATACGCCAGCACCGGAGAGGAGATGATGGCACACGAGCTTCCCCCGCTTCCGTATGACTACGACGCCCTGGAGCCGCACTACGACGAGGCGACCCTCCGGCTCCACCACGACAAACACCACCAGGCGTATGTCAACGGCCTCAACGCCGCCGAGCAGCAGGTCGCCAAGATGGTGCAGGCTGGCGACTTCGCCGCCGCCAAGGCGGCCTGCAAGGCGCTTGCCTTCCACGGCTCGGGGCATATCCTGCACTCGATCTTCTGGACCAACATGAGCCCCAAGGGCGGCGGCGAGCCCTCCGGCGAGCTGGCGAAGGCGATCGCGCGCCACTTCGGCAGCGCCCAGGCCTTCACATCGCTCTTCCTCGAGGCCGCCAACTCCGTGGAGGGCTCCGGCTGGGCCATCCTCGCCCATCGCAAGCAGGACGACGCGCTGGTGGTCCTCCAGGCCGAGAAGCACGAGAACCTCGCCCAATGGGGAGTGGTGCCCATCCTGGTGCTCGACGTGTGGGAGCACGCCTACTACCTGAAGTACCAGAACCGCCGGCCCGAGTGGACGAAGGCCTTCATGGAGCACCTCGTCAACTGGGGCGACGTCGCGAAGCGATACGCGGCCGCCCGCGCCTGAGCGCCTACCCGCGCAGCGCGGCCAGCACGCGGTCCGGCGTCATCGGCAGGTCGCGCAGCCGCCGGCCCGTGGCGTCGAAGATGGCGTTGGCGACGGCCGCGGCGATGGGCATGATGGGTGCGACGCCGCCGCCCCGTGGGGGTTCGAGCGGCTGTGGCGCCAGGACGACCTCCACCTCGGGCGCGTCCCGGAACGTCGGGATCGGGTAGGACAGGAAGCGGTCGGAGAGAATGCGCCCCTGCTCGCAGCGCACCGCCTCCCGGAGCGTGAAGCCCAGGCCCATCACCACCGCGCCCTCGATCTGGTTGCCGAGCCCGTCGGGGTTCACGACCAGACCGCTGTCCTGCGCCACCACGACCCGCCGGACGCGCACCGCGCCCGAGCTGCGCTCCACCTGGACCTCCGCGATCTCGGCCACCCGCACCCCGCCGTCCACCGCGCACGCCACCCCCACGCCTCGGCCGGTCGGCGCGTGGCGGGGGCGCCAGCCGAAGCGCTCCGCCGCCGCCCGCAGCACCGCGGCGAGCCGCTCATCGCCCGCGAGGTGGCGGAGCCGGAACTCGACCGGGTCGGCCCCCAGCTCGCTCGCCACGTGGTCCAGGTGGACCTCCCGCGCAAAGGCGTTGGCCGATCCGCCATCGCCTCGCCAATGCCCCTGCGGCAGGGGTGAACGGCACCGGTGCGAGCGGACGCGCACATTCGGGAACCCGTACGGCAGCGCCGCCCCCCGCGGCCCGCAGTTCAGGACATCCGCCTCCCAGGCCGCCACCCGGCCGTCGGCGCCCACCCCGCAGCGCACCTCGATGAGCGCCGCGGGTCGGAAGTAGCCCCAGGTCATCTCCTCGCGGCGACTCCTAACCAGGCTCACCGGCCGGCCCACCAGGCGGGCGAGCCGGGCCGCCCGCACCGACACCTCGGGCGCGTCCTTGCCCCCGAACGCGCCCCCCACCGGCGGCACGATCACGCGGACGCCGGCGGGCGGGATGCCCAGCGCCTCCGCCACCGCGGCCCGGTGCTCGAAGGGCCGCTGGGTGTTCGCGTAGACAGTCATCCTCTCGCCCTCGGGGACGGCGAGCGCGCCCTGAGGCTCGATGGGCGCGTGGGCCACGAAGGCGGCCCGGTAGGCGGCGCTGAAGCCGCGCCGCGCGCCGGCGAGCGCGGCCTCCACGTTTCCGCTCTCCTGCACCACCTCCGCGACCTGCGCGCTCTCCCGGAGGTCCCGGTATAGCCGCTCCAGCGAGGGATGGTCCGGCTCCTCCCAGGTCGCCTGGAGGTGCTGGAGGGCGCGCTCGGCGAGGTCGGGCCGGGTGGCGACGACAGCGATGAAGTCGGCCTGCCTCGCCACCGCGATGACCCCGGGCTGCCCCGCGGCGGCGCGGGTGTCCACGCTGACCAGCCGCGCCCCCAGGCACGGCGGGCGGAACACCGCCGCGTAGACCATCTCCGGAACCCGGAGGTCCCCGACGAAGCGCGCCTCGCCGGTCACCAGCGCGCGCCCGTCCACCCTCGGCGCCGATGTCCCCACCACTCGCCGCTCCCCGGGCGGCCGCGGAGCCGCCCGCGGGCCCGCCCGCCGCACCAGCCGCCGGCCCCTGACCAGTTCCCCGATGGGCCGCACCCGGCCCGGCTGGTCGCGCAGCGCCACCTTTCCGCCCTCCACCACGACTGACGCCCGCGGCACGCCCCAGTCCTCGGCGGCAAGCGCGGCCAGCGCCTCCCGCGCCTCCGCGGCGGCCTCCCGCACCCGCGCCCCGACGGTCGCCAGCGCCGCGGCGGGCGCCGCGGCCTCGCGGCGCACGACGCGATCGGTGTCGCCCAGGACGACCGACACCACAGAGACCTCGACCCCCAGCTCCTCCGCGGCGAGCTGCGCGAGCGCGGTGGCGATGCCCTGCCCCAGGGGCTGGGCGTCGGCGAAGACCGTCACCCGGCCGTCCGGGCCGACGTGCAGCCAAGAGGACAGCTCCTCGCCACCCCCGGCCGCCCCGGCGGCCTCCCGCGCCAGCTCCGGGGCGAGCCCAAAGAGCACCAGCAGGCCGCCGGACAGCCGCAGGAACTCCCGCCGCGTCAGGCCCGCGTGCTGGGCGCTCACGGCTGCTCCTGGAGCTTCGCCGCGGCAAGTCGGACCGCTTGGACCACGCGGCTGTAGACCCCGCAGCGGCACAGGTGGCCCGCCAGCGCCTCCCGTATCTCCAGCTCGCTGGGCCGCGCGCTGCGGCGCAGCAGCGCCACCGCGCCCATGATCAGGCCGGGCGTGCAGTAGCCGCACTGGAAGGCCTGCGCGTCGAGGAATGCCTGCTGCACCGGGTGGAGGGCGCCGCCGGCGGCGAGCCCCTCGATGGTGGTGACGCTGCGGCCGCGGAGGTGCGAGACCGGCAGGGTACAGGAGCGCACCGCCTGGTCGCCCACGAGCACCGTGCAGGCCCCACACTCTCCCGCCCCGCAGCCGTACTTCGTGCCGGTGAGGCCCAGCTCGGTCCGCAGCACGCTCAGCAGGCTCCGGGAGCCCTCCAACTGGAGCCGGCGCTCGACGCCGTTGACGCGGATCAGGATCGTCTCGAGGCTCTCGCGCGATTCCGCCATGGCCGACGCGCTGTTTCGGGTTCCCCGCCCCTTTCTCCTGTGCGCGGCGGGCCCCGCCGGCCCCACAGGGGAGGCGGCGCCGGCCGCCGAAATCACCTCTGGCTGCAATGAGAGAGGACGAGCGCGCCGATCTCGTGACCCACCTGACGGAGCTCCGCGCGCGGGTGCTGCGCGCGCTCCTCTACGCGGCCCTGGGCATGTCGCTGGCCTGGGCCTTCTTCGATCACATCTACCTGCTCATGGTCCGGCCCATCCGGGGGCCCCTGGAGAGCGTCGGAGGCGAGCTCACCGTCCGCGGGCTGCTCGAGGGGCTGCTCGTCAAGGTTGAGATCGCGCTCGTCGCCGGCCTCATCCTGGCGGGGCCCTTCATCTTCTGGGAGGTGTGGGCCTTCGTCGCCCCCGGCCTGACGCGGCGCGAGCGGCGCGCCGCCGGGCCCCTCGTCCCCGTGGCGGGTCTGCTCTTCCTGCTCGGCGTCGCCACGGGGTACCTCGTCACCGGCCCCTCGGTCGCCGCCCTCTTGCGCTTCATCCCGCCCGATACCCGCGCCTGGCTGACTCTCAACGAGACCATCGTGCTGCTGCTGAAGTTCTACCTCGCCTTCGGGCTCGGCTTCCAGCTCCCCATCGTGCTGGTGCTGCTGGCCAAGATCGGCCTCGTGGACTCGGGGATGCTCGTGCGCCGGTGGCGGGAGGCGCTGGTGGGGTGCTTCCTCCTCGCCGCCCTCATCACCCCCACCTGGGACCCCATCACCATGACCGTGTGCGCGCTGCCCCTGTTCGTGCTCTACGTCGGCACCATCGGCGCCGTCAAGATCGTCGAGCGCCGCGCCCGCAGGGCCGCCCGGGAGGAGTCGCCGGCCGGCTAGCCAGCCCCCTCGAGCGCCCCCTGCACCGCCGCCTCCGGGTGGTTCTCGATGATGTTGTGCAGGGCCCGTATCCGCGCCGCGCGCTCCCCCACCCGGATGCCGACCCGCTGGGTGCGGCCGGACCCGCGACGGGTGTCTCGGATGGTGTTGCCCTCGATCAGCAAGTCTGTGGTGGCCCCGTCCACGCAGATCCCGCACCCTCCGTTGTCCTCGATGGTGTTGGACCGAAGGGTATTGCGGCTCCCTGCGTTGGTCGCCTTCTCGTGGCGGAAGTACACCCCGTGCCCCGCGTTGCCCCTTATCACGTTGCCGCAGATCAGGTTGTCGGTGTCCTTGTGGCCGATCGAGATCCCATGGCCGCCGTTGTTCAGCAGCTCGTTGTCCTCGAAGCGCCCCTCCTGCACCCGCCAACACAGGAAGAGCCCGTCGCCCCCGTTCCCATGGGACCGACACCCTCGCACCACCGCCCGCGCGCTGCCCGTGCCGGGGTGCAGCCCGAGGCCGCTGACGCGGGTGACCTCACACCTCTCGACCACTACGTCCTGGGTGGTCTGGAAGCTGATGCCGTCGCCGGCGAAGTCCACCACCCGGCAGTCGGCGATCCGGCAGCCCCGCGCCCGCTGGAGGTAGATCCCGCCCCCGATGCAGCCATTGATCGGGTCGTTAGCCTCCCGGTTGCCGTCCACGCACAGCCCCTCCACCACCACCGAGTCCACGTCCCAGCCGGCCACCAGGGGGAAGCAGTTGGCCACCCGCCCCCCGGCGTCGCCGTCGTAGTCCGACACCAGCCCCCGGTCCAGGTAGAGCACGTTCCCCTGCACCAGGGTGATGGTGGCGAGGCTGTCGTGCCAGCCGCCGGAGCGCTCGTCCCTGACCACCACGCCCATGCCGGCCGCGAAGCCGCGGGGGTCGGCGACGGTGACCTTGCGCTGCCCGTAGTCGGCGTCCACCGCGAACTCGCTGCGCGCGCCCTGGCACTTGCGGAGCACCGTCTCCCCGGGGCCGGCGCCGACCAGCCTCACGTTCCGCCACAGGCGCACCGCGTCGTAGAGCGTGTAGACGCCCGGCGCCACCTCCACCGTCCCGCCCCCGTAGCGGCCCACCGCGTCGAGCGCCTCCTGCAGCGCTCGGTTGGTGTCGCCGACGAAGTCCCCTTCAGAGGGGCCGACCCTGACGTGCATGGCCTCGCCTCCTGGCGCCAGCGGGACCGCAGGAGGAGCGCCCGCCGCTGGCGCAGAAATGAATTCGCTCAAGGGGACACGTGACCTGTCACTTTGCCGGCCCGCCCCTGGGGCCGGCGCCCCAGGGGTGAGTGATGGCAGAGAGCCAGAGGATTGCCGGCGAGAGCCCCGCGCGGGTGCGGCGGTGGATGGGCGCGGCCATCTACGCCATCTTCTTCGTCTCCGGCGCGACCAGCCTCATCTACCAGGTGGTGTGGGGGCGCCAGTTCGGGCTGGTGTTCGGCATCACCACCTACGCCATCGCCACCGTGCTGGCCGCCTTCTTCGCCGGGCTGGCCCTCGGCAGCTTCATCGCCGGCCGGTTCATTGACCGGACCCGCTACCACCCCCTGGCCGTCTATGGCGTCATGTGCGGCATCGTCGGCGTCTACGTGCTGCTGCTGCCCGGGATGCTGCGCATCGTAGAGGCCGCCTACCCCAGCGTCTACGAGGGCATCGGCGAGAGCTTCGCGCTGTTCACTCTCTTCCGCTTCCTCGCCTCCTTCGTGCTCCTGCTCATCCCCACCACCCTCATGGGCGCCACCCTGCCGGTGATGAGCAAGCTCATGGTGGACCGCGAGGATGTGCTCGGGCTCAGCGTCGGCCGGCTCTACGCGATCAACACCTTCGGGGCCGTCGCCGGCACCATGGCCGCCGGCTTCGTGCTCATCCCCACCGCGGGCGTCTTCACCTCCACCCTGGTCGCGGCCCTGGGCGACCTCTCCCTCGCCGCCGTCTCCCTGCTCCTGAGCCGACACCCGGTCTTCGCGCCCTCCCGCGAGCTGGCCGCCGTCGCCCCAGCCGCCGATGCCGGGCCCGCGCCCCTCACCCGCGCCGACCGCATCATCCTCGCGCTCTCCTTCATGTCCGGCGTCACCCTGCTCGCGCTCGAGGTGGTGTGGATGCGCAGCCTCGTGCTCGTGCTCGGCTCCACGACCTACGCCTTCTCGACCATGCTCACCGCGGTCCTGATCGGCCTGGCCCTCGGCGCTGCGGTGTTCGCTCCCTTCGCCGATCCCGCCCGCAACCGGGGCGCCATCGTCGCCATGCTCTTCTTCACCGCCGGCCTCTGTGCGGCGCTGGGCCCGGCCGTCATCAACGCCCTGCCCTTCGTCTTCCTGCGCCTCTTCGACTGGACCTTCGGCGTGTGGTGGCTGCTCATCGGCACCCAGTTCGTGGTCTGCTTCATGGTCGTCTTCGTCCCCACCTTCCTCAGCGGCGCCAGCTTCCCCATCCTCGTGCGCATGTACTCTCGCGGCGTCTCGCAGGTAGGACGCACCGTCGCCGACGTCTACGCGATAGACACCTTCGGCGGCATTGTCGGCTCTCTGCTGGGCGGCTTCGTGCTCGTGAAGTGGCTCGGCCTCCAGCCCTCCCTCACCGCGGTCTCGCTGGTGCTCATGGGCGTCGGCGGCTGCCTGGCGATGGCCCTCGCGAAGCCCTGGGGACGTTCCCTCCGCATCGGCGTCGCCGCCGCCATGGCCGCCGCCACCATCGCGCTCGTCTTCGCCCACCCCCGCTTCGACACCAAGCTCCTGTTCGGCGGCTGGGGACCCTACGCCGGGGGCTACTTCGTTAGCCGCGCCGCCGGCTCCACCGTGGACACCACCGACCGCTACATGCAGCGGCTCCTCTACCACCGGGAGGGCGTCACCGCCTCCGTGGACGTCCTCGAGTCCGGCTGGGGACAGCGCATCCTCTCCATCAACGCCAAGCCCGTCGCCACCACCTACCTCTACGATATGCGCGCCCTCAAGATGCTGGGCCACCTGCCGGTGCTGCTGCACCCGGAGCCCCGCGACGTGCTCATCATCGGGCTCGGCGCCGGCGTCTCCGGGGGCATCATCGCCAGCTACCCCGCGGTCGAGAACGTCACCATCGTCGAGCTCTGCGCAGAGGTGCCCGGCGCGGCCGCCAAGTTCGCCGACTGGAACTACCAGGTCCTCGACAACCCCAAGGTCAAGATCGTCATCCACGACGGCGCCAACTACGTCAAGGCCGTCCGCCGCCAGTACGACGTCATCAGCGCCGACCCCATCCACCCCTTCGTCTCCGGCGCCGGCACCCTGTATTCCCGCGAGCACTGGGAGCGCTCCAAGGAGCGCCTCCGCGAGGGCGGCATCCTCGCCCAGTGGCTCCCCCTGTATCAGCTCTCGCCCCGCGACTTCGCCACCATCTTGCGCACCTTCCTCGAGGTCTTCCCGAACGCCACCATGTGGTACTCGGGCATTGACACCGTGATCGTCGGCTCCAAGGGCCCCTTCGCCATCAATGCCGACCAGCTCGCCGAGCACATGTCCGCCCCCGAGGTGCTGCGCGACCTGCTCTCCATGGGCGTCCACGAGCCGGCAGATGTGCTCAGCTGGTATGTCGCGGGCCCAGACGAGATCGCCCAGATGGCCCAGGGCGCGCCCCTCAACACCGTTGACCGGCCCCTGATCGAGTTCAGCGCGCCGAAGGCCGTCGCCCGCTACGGCGTCTCCGCCACCATGCCCTTCCTGCTCTCCGCCCTCGAGCAGACCCCCACCCACGAGGTCGTCCAGCGCCTCTCCGAGCTCACCCGCCGCCCCCTCGACGGGGCGGCATCTCAGAACGTCGCCACCGCCCGCGAGACCTGGCGCTGGGTCATGCGCTCCCAGATGTCCTACTCCTACGGCTACATGGGGCAGTATCACGACGCCCTGCTCCGCGCCTACCAGCTGCGCCCCCACGACCGCTTCGTCCGCCGCGCCCTCGCCGATGCCCAGTGGTCCTTCGGGGACGTCCGCTGGTCGGAGGGCTACCTGCGGGAGGCGCTCGAGCTGTTCCGCGCCGCCTTCGAGAACGACCCCGACTCCGCCTCCGCGCTCACCGCCGCCATCGGGGTCTCGCTCCAGCTGGGCGACCTTCTCGGCGCCGAGTCCCTGCTCGCCCGCGCCAGCCCGGCCCAGCAGGAGGTCTTCCAGGTCTTGGTCGCCGCCGGCCAGCTCGCCCTCGCCCGCAACGACTACACACAGGCCGAGCAGGCCTTCCGTCGCGCCGCGGATCGCGGCCAGGAGTCCCCCACCATGCACGCCGGCCTCGGCCTGGCGGCCCTCCGGCGCGGCGATCAGCGGGCCGCCTACACCCACTTCGACCGCGCCATCGCCATCGCCACCAGCCCGGCGGACACCATCTACGATATCCTCACCCTCTGTTCGGGCCACGGCTTCTCCTCCGCCGCCAGGCCCTACGCAGAAAGCCTCGCCTCCCTGGTCACCCGCGCCATCGCCGCCGACCCTGGCTCCCCCGGCCTCTACGACTACCGGGCCCTTGCCTACTCAATCCTGGGCCGGGACGCGGAGGCGGAGCGGGACTGGGCCACCGCCCGCAGCCTCCGCGACTGGTGGCAGGAGCCGGCGCCCCTCCTCCCCCTCCCCGAGGACCGTGGCTGGGAGTGAGCGCCATCGCGGTCCACCCCCTCCGGCGCCTGGGCGAGCCATCGCGGCGCTCGCCCTCGCGCACGGCGGCACCGATATGTACATGGCCTTCCTGCCCGCGCTGCTCCCCCTGCTGGTCACCCGCCTCGGGCTCACCCTGGTCAGCGCGGGCCTGCTCGCCTCGGTCGTCAGCCTGACCTCCCAGCTCAGCCAGCCCGTCTTCGGCCATCTCTCCGACCGCCTCGGCCCCCGGCCCCTGGTCATCCTGGGCCCGCTCGTCACCACGCTCTCCATGTCCTGCCTCGGGCTCGTGAGCAGCTACGGGGCCCTGCTCGCGGTGGCGATCCTGGGCAGCCTCGGCACCGCCGCCATCCACCCGGCCGCCGCCGCGCTCGTGGGGCGCATCGCGCGCGCCGGGGGCGGCGCCGCGATGGCCATCTTCACCGCGGGCGGCAATATCGGCTTCGGCCTTGGCCCACCCCTCGTCATCGCTGTCGTCAACGCCTTCGACCTGCGCGCCAGTTGGCTCACCGCGGCCGTGGGTCTGGCCGTCGTGCTCTACGTCGCCCGCTCCCTCGGCCGCAACACAGCCGGCCGAGATGGCGGGGCCCTCGCCCCCCTCGGCCCCACCCGCCCCTGGCTGGCTGCCCTCGCCGTCCTCTACCTGGTGGTGATGCTCCGCGCCGCCGCCGCGGCCGCCTTCACCACCTTCGTCCCCATGCTCATCGAGCGGCGGGGCGCGGCCCTCATGCTCGGCGGGTGGGCCCTGCTCGGCTTCAGCCTCGCGGGCGCGGTGGGCGGACTGGTAGGGGGACCGCTCTCCGACCGCGTGGGCCGCAAGTGGGTCACAGTCACCAGCCTTGCCCTCAGCGGCCCCGCCTTCTACGGATTCCTCCATGCCGACGGCCTCGCCTCGGCCGCGCTCCTGCTCGCCACCGGGGCCTGCCTCTTCGCCGCCCTCCCCGTCAACATCGTCAGCGGGCAGGAGCTCCTGCCCGGCCGCGCGAGCACCGTCTCCGGCGTCGTGATGGGCTTCGCCTGGGGCATCGGGGGTCTCAGCGCCACCGTCGTCGGGGCCTTCGCCGACCGCCTCACCGTCGCGCTCGGCCCGGCCCCCGCGCTCGCGCGCGCCCTCTCCCTCGCGGCCGCCATACCCATCGCCGCGGCCGCCATCGCCCTCGCCCTCCCCGAGACCCGACGGCGCGCACACCCCTGAGCCTCCGCGCTGGTCGCCCCGGGGAGGTAGCGGCGCGGCGGGCGCCGAAGCTCTCCTCGGGGTGGGTGGAGCAGAGCCATGCTGCGAGCCAGACTCGGCGCGGCGATCCTGGCGGCCCTCCTCCTGTGCCCGGCCGCGGGCGCGCAGTCCCGGCGGGGCGAGCTGAGGGGAGTGTGGATCGGCGGGGGCTATGGGCGTGACTGGCCGGCGATCGCCCGGTCGCTGCGGGAGGCCGGCCTCAACGCGGTGTTCCCCAACCTCTGCACCGCGGGCGCCGCCTTCTACCCCTCACAGATCCTGCCTCAGGTTGAGGGAGGGGCGCGCGACGAGCTCGCCGAGGCCGCCCGCGCGGCCCGCGAGTTCGGGCTCGAGCTCCACGTGTGGCACACCGCCTGGGCCCTCCTCCACTGCCCGCCCGACCTCCTCGCGCGCTATGAGGCAGAGGGACGGCTGATGCGCAGCCATGAGGGTCGGCTGGCCCGCGAGGACCCGGACCTCGATCCGCCCGTTGACTGGTTGTGCCCCTCCCACCCCGAGAACCGCCGCCTCGAGAAGGAGGCCGCCCTCGAGCTCGTCCGCCGCTATGACATCGCCGGCCTCCACTTCGACGGGCTGCGCTACCCCAGCCCCGGCTACTGCTTCTGCGACCACTGCCGCGCCCGCTTCGAGGCCGACGCCGGCGCCCCGGTCGCGAACTGGCCCGAGGATGTGCACACCGGTCCCCTCGCCGACCAGTACCGGGACTGGAGGCGCGGGCTGCACACCAGCCTGCTGGCCGAGATCAGCAAGGAAGCGCGCCAGGTCAGACCCCAGGTCGTCGTCTCCGTGTCCGCATGGCCCGAGGCCGAGGTCGCGCGCGCCCACGCGCTCCAGGACTGGCCCCGCTGGGTCGAGGGGGGCGCGCTCGATTTCGTGTGTTTCCTGAACTACACGCTCGACCGCAGCCAGCTTGCCGCCTGGCTCACCGATCAGGTTGACCTGGTCGGCGGCGCGGTGCCCATCTACGCCGGGCTCGACGCTTTCCTCATGGGGTCGGCCCAGGAGCTGATCGCGCAGGTCCGCGCGGCGCGCGACGCGGGGGCCGATGGCTTCGTGGCCTTCGCCTACGACCGGGAAGACCTACCCGCCTGGCTCCCGGCCCTGCGCGCCACCGTCGCCGCCGCCGACCCTCATCCAACCCCCCACGGCAGCCCGCCCGCGCGCATGAGCTTCGGCGGGGAGGCGGCCTCGCCGCCCGCCTCCGGCCGCCGGCTCGTCGCCCGCGCGCCCCTTGAGGTCGAGCTCTTCATCGGCTACGAGCCTCCCCCACCCTCCGATGAGGACTCAGCGGCCGGCGCCGCCCAGGCCGCCGCTATCCTGCGGCGCACCATCGAGACCCGCAGCCCTGTAGCCACGTACGGCGCGCCTGAGGGCCTCGCCCTGCCGACCGGCGCGGGCCCTCGGCTGTCGGGTCGCATCCTCGTCGAGGATCCCTCCGGGCTGACGCTGCGCCCCCTCGGCGCCTTCGGCGGGGAATACGGCGTGGGGCGACGCCTCCGCTTTCCCGCGCCCGAGGGCCCGTTTCGCATCGCCATCTACGGCGAATTCGCAGCCCCCGAGCGCCCACCCCAGGAGTTCGTGGTCCGCAGCCCCCTGCTCTTCGGCCTCCCCGAGGAGGAGTTGCCGGCCGCGCCCCCGGCCCCGAAGGTGGAGCTCGACCGGCTGTGGGCCGACATCTGCGGACAACTCAGCCTGCCTGAGCTCGCCGACGAGCGCCTGACCCTCCTCGTGCGGGCCGGCGATCAGCCAGACGCCGCCTGGTGGCTCCGGCTCGACCGCGGCCAGTGCCAGTCCGGCCTGGGGCAGGTGGAGAGCCCCGACCTTGTCTTCGAGGCCTCCCTCGCCGACCTGGTCGCCATCGCACGCCGGGAGGCGAACCCGCGCGCGCTCTGGGAGACCGGCCGGCTCCGCGCCCTGGGCGATCACCGGCTGCTGTCCCGGATGGCCCGTCTGCTCGACCGCCACTGGGGCGTGGCGCCATGACCGGCGCGCCGCGCAACACCATGGCCGCCGTGCTCGCCCTGGCCTGCTGCGCCTACGGGGCCGCCGCCGGCGCACAGGAGAGTGTGGATCACGTGGGCCAGTACCAGAGCATCGAGATTGAGGTCCCCGGTGTCGTTGGGTACGAGAACCCCTTCGATCCCCGGGAGGTTGAGGTGTGGGCGACCTTCCGCACTCCCTCCGGCCGCGAGGTCGAGGTCCCCGGCTTCTACCGCGAGCCCTTCGAGCGGGCGCGCGACGAGGCCGGCCGCGAGGTGCTGCTGGCGCGGGGGGCGGGCGCATTCGCGGTGCGCTTCGCATGGGGGGAAGTGGGGGAGTGCGACTACTTCCTGATGGTGCGCGATGGCGCCGGCGTGCGGACGGCCGGCGCCGGCAGCTTCCGCGTCATGCCCTCGGATGGCGCAGGGTACGTGCGGCGCAGCCCCGACTCCCCGCGGTACCTCCAGCTCGACTCCGGCGCTCCGTACTTCGCGATCGGCCAGAACATGCGCTGGCCCGGGCCGGCCGGCACCTATGACTACGACGCGTGGATGGGCGCGCTGGCGGAGCACGGCGGCAACTACATCCGGCTGTGGCTCGTGAACGAGTGGAACCGCCTCGGCCTCGAGAACCGCGCCGGCGCCGGCCCAGGCAACGGCCTGGGCCGCTACAGCCAGCAGGCGGCCTGGCGCATTGACTACATACTGGACCTCGCCGAGCGCCTGGGCATCAAGGTGCTCATGTGCATTGACTCCTTCAACTCCCTCGACGCCCACGGAATCTACGGCAACTGGCACCTGAGCCCCTACAACGCGGCGAACGGCGGCCCCTGCGAGCAGCCTGGCGACTTCTTCACCAATGAAGAAGCGAAGCGACTGTTCCGGCAGCGGCTTCGCTACCTTGTGGCGCGCTGGGGCCACTCCCCCGCAGTGCTGGCCTGGGAGTTCTGGAACGAGGTGGATATCGTGAGCGGTTACGACTCGGCCGCCGTGGCCGCCTGGCACGCCGAGATGGCCCGCTACCTGCGTGACCTGGACCCCTGGGACCACCTGATCACCACCAGCTTCGCTCGCACCGAGGGCGACCCCGCGGTGGACGGCCTGCCCGAGCTCGACTTCGTGACCTCGCACAACTACGGGTCGCGGGATGTGGCCGAGACGATCTCGCGCACCAGCGCGGAGAAGGCGGCGGCCTACGGGAAGCCGCACTACTTCGGCGAGTTCGGCACCGACTGGCAGGGGGAGCAGCATGTAGCCGACCCCGAGGGGCTGCACCTCCACAACGGCCTGTGGTCGGCGATGCTGTCTGGCGACGCGGGAACGGCGATGCTGTGGTGGTGGGACAGCTACATCCACCCCCGCAACCTCTACCCCCGCTTCGCCGCAGTGGCGGCCTTCGCGGAGGGCATAGACTGGCCGCGAGAGAACTACCGGCCAACCCACATCCGCGCGGTTCGGTATGCGCCGGGCGCGGAGCCGCGCGTCTACCCGTCGCTGACCATCCAGCCCACGGGCGAGAGCTGGGAGGACGACTCGCCCTACAACGAGCCGCAGGAGTTCGCGGTGCGCAACGACGGGAGCGTGGCGAGGCGGGAGGTGATGAGCCGCATCCTGCACGGGCTCGTCAACCACCCCGAGAAGCACAACCCCGCGACCTTCCGGGTGAGCTACCCCCGCGGGGGGACCTTCGAGGTGATGGTGCGGGGGGTGTCGGGGCACGGGGGCGCGGCGCTGTCCATCCTGCTGGACGGCCGGGAGGCGCTGGCCGCGGACTTCCCGGACTACCGACCCGACGACACGGAGACGCTGCACGACTACGACGGCGTCTACGCGATAGACGTGCCCGCCGGCGCCCACACCATCGAGGTGAGGAACACCGGCCGCGACTGGTTCCTCGCGTACTACCGGCTCACGAACTACATCACCGTGCCGAACCTGCGGGTGTTGGGGCTGGCGAACGAGACCTCGGCGCTGGTGTGGGTGCAGAACCGGGAGAGCACGTGGGGCCACCTGGCGGAGGAGATCTCCCCGCATCCGGCCGGCGCGACGGAGATCGAGGTGGCCGGCCTCGCGCCGGGCGAGTATGAGATCGAGCAGTGGGACACCCACGCCGGCGCCATCGCCCGCGTCACACCTTACACCTGCGCCGACGGCGCGGTCGTCATCACCACCCCCGCGGGGCTCACCGCCGACGTGGCGTACAAGGTCAGGCGGGTGGGGGACCGTCTGTAGGCTGTGAGCACGGCCCGGCGCGCAGGCGGCGCCTTTGGCGCCGACATGCGCGCCCTACAGCCCCATCCTCTCATAGGCAACTTCGACACGCCTGAGGTGGCGCGCGTAGTCGAAGCAGGCGGCGAGCTCGTCCTCGCTCAGCTTGGCCGAGATCGTCTCGTCGGCCCGCACCAGGTCCCGGAAGTCCGCGCCCGACTCGAAGGCCTGCATCGCCAGGGCCTGCACCGTCTGGTAAGCCTCGTCCTTGTCCATGCCCCTATCAACGAGGGCGAGCATGACGTGCTCGGACATCACCAGGCCCTTGAGGCGCTCCAGGTTCTCCCGCATGTGGTCGGGGTAGACGACCAGGCCGCGGACGACGTCGGTGAGCTTGCGCAGCATGTAGTCCACGAGCACGCTGCCGTCGGGCAGGATGATCCGCTCGACGCTCGAGTTCGTCAGGTCCCGCTCATGCCACTGGGCCATGTTCTCCAGCGCGGGCGTGACATATGAGCGCACGATCCGGGCCAACCCGGTGATGCGCTCGCAGGTCATGGGGTTTCGCTTGTGCGGCATTGCGGAGGAGCCGCGCTGGCCCTTGCGGAAGGGCTCCTCCACCTCCAGGATCTCGGTCCGCTGCAGATTGCGCACCTCGGTGGCGAAACGCTCCAGCGACCCGGCGAGGATCGCCAGCGTGGTCACATAGTGTGCGTGCCGGTCGCGCTGCACGATCTGGCTGGTCGCCTTCGGCAGGCTCAGCCCCAGCCTCCCGCACACATACTCCTCGACCCGCGGGTCCACCGTGCCGTAGCTGCCCACCGGGCCGGAGGCCATCCCGACGTTCACGCTCTCCCGCGCCTGGCTTAGGCGTCCGATGTCGCGCTCGAGCTCTGCGAGCCACACCGCGAGCTTGAGGCCGAAGGTGATCGGCTCCGCATGGACGCCGTGGGTGCGGCCGATCATGGGGGTCCACTTGTGCTCACGAGCGCGGGCGCGGATCGCCTCCGCGAGGTGCTCCGCGGCCTCCTTCAGCAGGTCGCACGACTCCCGCATCAGCAGGCAGAGCGCGGTGTCCTCGATATCGTAAGAGGTAACGCCGAAGTGGAGATAGCGCCGCTCTTCCCCCAAGTGCTCGGAGACCGCGGTCAGGAAGGCGATCAGGTCGTGCCGGATCACCGGCTGGCCGGGCTTGGGAACGAAGCCGGGCGCCTCGCCCTCCAGCTCCAGCGCCCGCTGTACGATGGCGCCGAAGTCGAAGTCCCTCGCCAGCAGCCGGTCGCCGTTGCGACGCAGCGCGGCCGCCGCCTCGCGTGGGATGCGGCCGACCTCCGCCCACCCTTCGGCCACCAGCAGCTCCACCTCGAGCCACTTGCGATAGCGGTTCGCCGGCTCCCAGATGCGGCGCATCTCGGGGTAGGAGTAGCGCTCGATCACCGGGCGCCCCCCACCCGGCCGGAAGCCTCCTCGACCCGGGCGGCCATCTCCCGCCGGAGCTGCGTCAGCCGCTCGGCGAGCGTCTCGTCGTGCACCGCCAGGATGGCGGCGGCGAGCAGGCCCGCGTTGCGCGCCCCATCTATCGCCACCGTGGCCACCGGCACGCCGCTGGGCATCTGCGCCGTCGCCAGCAGCGCGTCCAGACCCGCCAGCGGGCTGGAGGAGATCGGCACTCCGATGAC
>CAYLPT010000067.1:0-5029 GCA_964385645.1 uncultured bacterium | reverse complement strand
GTTGCGGAGGCGGTGGTGGAGGGCCGGGGGGATGAGGTGGACGTGAAGTACCCGGAGCTGCACTACTTTCTGGCGGAGGCCCAGGAAAAGGGATTTGTGCTGCCGCTGACGGAGGCCGTGTTCGCCTTCGGGGCGAGGGCGAGGCGGCTGGTGAGGGACTCGATGGACCGCCCGACGCCGTCGTTGTGGCGGGAGCTGGTGGAGCGGGGGGAACAAGAGGCGCCGGAGGGTGAAGGGCGAAGCTGCGAAGGACAGCCACAAGGAGGCCTGGGATGAAGTGGACGCTGAACACCTATGAAGTGGCGCAGCAGTGGGAGCTGGACTATCTGATCGAGATGTGCGCGAAGACTGGCTACCCGTACATCGAGTTCCTGATGGACTACCAGCAGCCGCACGGGCTGGAGTGGGACACGCCGGAGGCGCGCTTTGACGAGGTGAAGGCGAAGCTGGACGCGGCGGGACTGAAGTTCGGGTCGCTGACGAGCTGCCAGACGTTCCACGCGCCGGAGGCGGGAGAGCGCGCGGAGTCGGTGCGGCGCGTCAAGCGAGTGATTGACATGGCGCGGCGGGTTGGCTGCGACCACGTGCGGGTGTTGGGGGACCAACTGCCGGCGGAGGAGGACAAGCGGCCGGCGGTGGTGGCGCAGGTGGCAGACTGCCTGGGGGAGCTGGGCGAGTACGCGGGGGAGGGGATGGCGGTCTCGATCGAGATGCACGGGAGCTTCACCGACCCGCACTACGCGATGGAGGTGATGAAGCAGGTGGGCCGGCCCAACGTGGGGCTGGTGTTCAACGGCGTCTTCCCGGTGGGCCGGGACTGGAAGTGGACGCTGCCGGCAGGGGCGGACTCGATCCGTCCCTTCTACGAGCTCATAAGGCCGCACCTGACCTCGATCCACGTGCACCAGATGGAGCGACCGGCGGATCTCCGGTACTGGTGGGAGTGGTTCTCGCTGCTGAGGGCGGACGGGTACGCGGGCTATGTTGCGAACGAGAGCGCCTACACGGGGCCGGACCCGGAGCGGGTGCTGCGGCTGTATACGGCGCTTTTCGAGACCATGATCGCCCGATAGGGCTGAGCGAGGAGGACGCAGGTGAAGAAGGTGAAGATCGGCATCATCGGTGTGGGCCAGATTGGCAAGATGCACCTGGACCGGTACCAGGAGCTGCCGGTGGACATCGTGGCGGCGGCGGATGTGGACAAGGCGGAGCTGGGGCGGGTGAGCGAGCGCTATGGCATCCCGCAGACGTTCACCGACTTCCGCAAGCTGTTGGCGGTGGAGGAGATCGAGGCGGTGGACGTGTGCCTGCACAACAACCTGCACGCGCCCGTCACGATCGCGGCGCTGGAGGCAGGCAAGAACGTGTACTGCGAGAAGCCGATCGCCGGTTCATATGCGGACGGCAAGGCGATGGTGGAGGCGGCGCAGCGCACGGGCAAGAAGCTGGCCATCCAGCTCGCCACGCTGTACTCGGTGGAGACGAAGGCGGCGCAGCGGCTGATCGAGGGCGGCTACCTGGGCGACATCTACTTCGCGAAGTCGCTGGGCTACCGCCGCCGGGGCCGTCCCTATGTGGATGGCTATGGCACCAGCTCGTTCGTGCAGCAGTCGGTGGCGGCGGGTGGGGCGATGTTCGACATGGGGGTGTACCACATCGGCCAGATCGTGTACCTGCTGCGGAACCCGAAGGTGCACACCATCTCGGGTGCGACGCATCAGGCGGTGCCCATGTATGCCGACCGGCAGGAGAAGGGCAAGTACGATGTGGAGGAGCTGGGGCTGGGCTTCGTCCGCCTCGACGGGGGCGTGACCTTCACGGTGGAGGAGAGCTGGGCGCTGCACATCGGGGAGGAGGGATCGAGGAGCCACCTGTTCGGCTCGCGGGGCTCGGTCCGGCTGTCGCCCTTCGCCTACTACACGACGCTGGCGGACATGGAGATGGACGCGACCTTCGATCTGAAGTCGGCGGATTGGCGCTGGCACCAGTGCCTTCCAGACGTGGACGCCTACGACGGTCCCCAGGACCACTGGGTGGCGGCGCTGCAGGGGCGGGTGCCGCTGGTGGACAGCGCGGGCGTGGCGCTGACGACGATGCTGATCAGCGAGGGGATCTACCTCTCGCACAAGCTCGGCCGCGAGGTGACGGCGGCGGAGGTGGAGGCGCAGTCGCAGAGCTCGGCGCTGAAGCTCTAGGCGCGAACCAGAGCGCTTTCGGCGCGGCGGCCCTGGTGGTCGGGGCCGCCGCGGCGCGTCAGGCGCCCTGGAAGTCGGGCGGCCGGGTGCCGCTGAGCCGGAAGTGGAAGGCGAGGGCCCGCCGGATGCGCGCGGCGGCCTTGCCGTCACCATAGGGGTTGGCCGGGGCGGCCATGGCGCGGTAGGCCTCGGGGTCGTCGAGCAGCCGGCGGGCGCGGGCGACGATGTCGGCGGGATCGGTGCCCACCAGCTCGGCGCAGCCGGTCCCGACGCCCTCGGTACGCTCGGTGGTCTTGCGCATCACCAGCACCGGCTTGCCGAGGGAGGGGGCCTCCTCCTGGATCCCGCCGGAGTCGGTGAGGATGAGGTGGCTGCGCTTCATCAGGTCCACGAACTCGACGTAGTCCGGCGGGGGGATGAGGTGGACCCGGTCCACCCCGGCCAGCACCCGCTCCGCCGCCTCCCGCACCACCGGATTGGGGTGCACCGCGTAGACCACAACGACATCGGGGTAGCGCTCGGCCAGCTCCCGCAACGCCAGGCAGATGCGGCCGATGCCTTCGCCCCAGCTCTCCCGGCGGTGAGCGGTGACGAGCAGGAGGCGACGGCCGCGCAGCCACGAGGCCGGGACGGCCGGGTGGCGGGGGCGCTTCTTGGCCGCCAGCAGGAGGGCGTCCACGGCGGTGTTGCCGGTGATGAAGATGGTCTCGGCCGCGATGCCCTCCCGCAACAGGTTGTCGCGGGCGGCGCGGGTGGGGGCGAGGTGGATCTCAGCGAGGGGGCTGACGAGGCGGCGATTCATCTCCTCGGGAAAGGGATCATAGCGGTCGTGCGAGCGCAGGCCGGCCTCGACGTGCGCGACCGGAATCTGGCGGTAGAAGGCGGCCAGCGCGGCGGCGAAGACGGCCGCGGTGTCGCCCTCGACGATGACCAGGTCGGTGGGCCGCTGCGCGAGGAGCGCGTCCACGCGCTGGACGGTGCGGGCGGTGATGTCGGCGAGGGTCTGGCGGCGCTTCATGACGCCGAGGTCGTAGTCAGGCCGCAGCCCGAAGAGCCGGAGGTGCTGTGGCACCAGGTCGCGGTGCTGGCCGGTGGAGACGAGGGTGACGTGGAAGCGCCGGGGGTATCGCCGCAGCTCCAGCACGACCGGGCCGAGCTTCATGACCTCGGGGCGGGTTCCCATGACGACCATGGTCCGGAGCGGTGACGGCATGTGCACACCTGGCCGGCAGAGCTAGTGAGGCCCTTCAGGGTTGGCCGCCCGGGGCGTCGGGTCCTGCCCCAGAGGCTCGTTCCCCGGGGCGCAGGGGGCGCGTGCGAGGGGGCGAAAGCAGATGAGAGCATCCCGCCCGGGCGGGCTCAGGAGGTGGCCCCCATGGCCAAGGTCGGCGTCGAGGTGGATGTGAGACACGTGATCAGGGCGGTGGAGCCCCGCACCCTCGGGATCAACATAGACTATCTGGTGGACCACGACGAGAACCGGCCGCCGGGAGCGCGGCCGCTGGAGGAGGCCCTGCGGGAGATGGGGGTGCGGTCGCTCCGCTTCCCCGGGGGCGACAAGTCGGACAACCACCTGTGGTCGCTGCCACCCTATGACCGTCCCCGCCCCGCGCTCGCCTGCGGGCCGCGGCAGGGGCGGGAGGCGGTGTTGATGGATGAGGCGGGCGAGTGGCGGGTGCGGCGCATGGACTTCGACGAGTTCATGGGCCTATGCCGGCGCCTGGGGGCCGAGCCCACGGTCGTCGTGTGCTATGACGCGCTGCACCACCCGGACTGCGAGGTGACCAGGCAGCAGTTGCTCGAGACCGCGGTGGCGTGGGTGGAGTATGCGCGACAGCAGGGCTATGGGGTGAAGTACTGGGAGATCGGCAACGAGGGCTATATCGAGAAGACGGTGAGCGCGGCCGACTACGCGGCCGACCTGGTCGAGTTTGCGCAGGCGATGAAGCGGGCCGACCCGACGATCCTGATCGGGGCGAACGGCCCTGACAGCGTGGAGGGGCCGGGCGCGCAGGCGGGAGAGGGGGGAGAGCCGTGGTGGAAGGTGGTCTTCGAGGGGGCCGCCGAGCACATAGACTTCGCGGCGGTGCACATCTACCCGTGCTGGGAATGGGGAGGCTACGAGGCCTATCGGGAGCGGAGCCCGGAGGTGGCGCGGTCGGCGAGCGCGGCGGTGGAGGCGGCGCGGCGGTGGGCGCCGGCGGAGGTGGCGCAGCGCCTGCGGGTGGCGATCACGGAGTACAACTCCGCGGACTGGTCCAAGGGGGGATGGCCGACGGTGAACACGCTGGGGCACGCGCTGGTGACCTTCGACATTATCGGCGAGCTGCTGGAGCACGAGCGAGTGGACATGGCGCAGCTCTGGAACACGCGCTGGGTGTCCCACCCACCGGAGCACGCCAGCCTGTGGGACGCGCTGGACGAGCGCAACGAGCTGCAGGCGTCGGGGAGGGTGCTGGCGATATGGGGGCAGTTCGTGGGGGAGCGGATGGTGGAGGTGACGCAGGCCGAGCGGCTGCGCGCGTTCGCGAGCCATTCGCCGGCGGATAACCGGCTCAGCGTCTTCCTGGTCAGCAAGGAGGAGACGGATAGGCAGGCCGTGATCGGGCTAGAGGGGTTGTCGGCTCGCTCGGCGGAGTGCTGGCGGCTGCGGGGCGAGGGGCCGGAGGACGAGCGGCCAAGCTGGTCGGGGCCGGAGCCAGCGGAGGTGAGAGGCGGGCGGGTCGAGGTGGAGCTGCCGGGCGACTCGCTGACGGTGGTGGCGCTCAGGTGAGCGCGCCCTCGCCACAGGGGACGAGCGAGGACATCGCGGGCCGCGCGGCGGTGGTGGCGGG
>CAYLPT010000066.1:0-8993 GCA_964385645.1 uncultured bacterium | reverse complement strand
GGGTTAGCCTGTAACTATGTTGATCCACTCACGGGATCTTGTCTCTGTCCGCACGTTAGTATAGCGCCCCTCCGGCGACCTGTCAAGGGGGGGCTGCAAGTTATTTCCAGGGGCGCCGGAAGGGGGCGGGGGCCTGCCTGGCGGCTGCGCGCAGGGGCAAGGCGGAGGCTTGTCCGGCGCCGGTCTGTGCGCTATACTGGGGTGTGCCGGCAGGGGCGGCGCGCGAGGAGCAGGACAGGCATGCCCGCAGCGGGGAGCCGACGCACGCAGGGCGTGGGGCGGGGACAGCCAAGGCGTTGGCTGGGAGCGCTGGACCACGTGATCCTGCTGGCCGGCGTGGCGGTGGCCCTGAGCCTGGCGTACCTGCTCTTCGTGGTGCTCTCGGGCGGGCTGGCCGACCAGATCATCGCGCGCCCACAGCTCGAGGCGCGCCAGGCCGGCGTGGCCATCACCCTCCGCGCTTTCGCCTGGGCGGCCTGGATTCTGGTGTTCGCGGCGCTCGGGCGCCGTTACCGCAGTGAGGCGGTGGGTTACCTGACGCTGGCGGCGGGCGTGATCTGCTATGTCCTGCTGCCGCTGCTAGTGCGCAGCCAGGTTCCGCCAGACGCGGCCCCCGGGCTGGTGGAGCTGGGGCAGTCGCTGGTGGCCGCGTTCCGCACACATGGGGGCCTGCTGGTCGTGGCGGGAGCTCTGAGGGTGGTGCTGGGGCGAATAGTGATCCTCTCGCTGCCGGCGCAGGCGGGCCGGCGGGTCAGGCTCGCAGGGGAGACCGCGCCAGCGCCCGAGGAGCCCCAGCGGGCCTCCCTGCTGCGCGCGTGCTGGGAGCTGCAGTTCTGCCGGGGGAGCCTGCGAACCGGCTGCCCGAGATACCGGGAGCGGGTCTCTTGTTGGCGCCGCAGGAGCGGCTGCTACTGCGACCGGGAGCTGGCGGTGGACCTGCTGAGCGCGCTGGGGGGAGAGCACCGGCTCGAGGTGGCGGAGGAGCTGCAGGCGGCCCAGACGCGCACGCGGACCGCGGCCCCCCGGTCGCGTGCCGGCCGCTCCCGCCGCAAGACCAGGCCGCCCTGCGGCCGGTGCCCGATCTACCTGGACCACCAGAGGTACAAGTACCGGGCGGCCTCCTGGGCGGCGTACCCGGCGGCCGTGGGGGTGGTCGCCCTGACCGCGAGCCACATCAGAGCCGGATACCACTGGGTGGATAGCACGCTGACGGAGGCCCTCTCACACGTCCAGGTGCTGCCGGACGCCTTCCCCGACCAGACGATCCAGGGCCTCGAGTGGCTGTCGGCGGAGAACATGGTGGTGGTGATCACGGGGCTGCTGGTGGTGGGGGTGCTGCTGCAGCTCACGGAGGTCGCCATCTTCCGCCTGAAGTGGTAGCCGCCTGCCGAGGGGACTGGCGCTCGCCGGGGCCGGGGGAGGTGTAGGCCGCAGGGCCGGCGAACAGATTGGGGTCGCTCCCCTCACGTGAGGCTTCCCCGTCAGGGCTCGGGCGAGTGGAAGTCACCTGGGGCGCAGGATGCGGGAACCGCCGAGTCAGGGTGAGCCTCGCCCTCGGGGCGAGGCGAGGGCGCGGCAGGCGGCCCTGCGGCTTCTCACGCGCGCTGCTCCGCCGGTGGTGTGGCAGGAGCTGGGGCGGCGCGCGGCGGACGACCCGTGGTCGCGCCGGTTCCTCCTCGACGTCGCCCATGGCCGACTCCCCATCGCCGCGGAGGATGCCGTCCCCGCCTTCCGAGAGCTGGCCAGGGCGCGCGTTGGCGACGTCCGCGCCCTCCTGGAGGTGCGAGACTCTGCTGCGCCCCATGTCGCCGCGGCCGCCCTCGCGGCGGCCGGTGGGGACCTCCTCGACGAGGTGATCGCGCTCTCCCGCTCCGCCGAGGGCGCCGAAGGCGCCCTGGTGGCCATCTCTGGACTGGCGCAGGCGGCCTCTGTCGGTGTTCCCCGAGCGGTGGCCGCGCTGGCCGAGCTGCTTGGGGACAGAGACGGCGAGGTGCGCCTCTGCGCCGCGGCCGCGCTGGGCCGCGCCCGGGGCCGCGCGCTTCCGGCCGCGCTGGCGCGCCTCGAGGCTGCGGTGCAGAGCCCAGATGAGCGGGTCCTCTGCGGCCTCTCCCGGGCGGCGGTGGCAGTCGCGGAGGCGCGCCCGGCTGCGGCGCGCGCGCTGCTGCTGAGGGTCAGCCTTCGGGGCCGGGTGGCGCGGCGCTCCGCCGCTGTGGCGGCCGCCGGCCTGCCTCGGCGCGCGGCGGCGCGGCTGGCGGCGCGCTGTGTCTCCGATCCAGACCCGGAGGTCCGGGCAGCCATTGTGCCGGCCCTCGCGCGCTGGGCGCGGGAGGGGAGCGGGGCCGCCTTGCGTGAGATCGAGCGCCTGGCCTGCGACCCCTCCGCCCAAGTCCGGGCTCCGGCCGCGTTCGCGCTCATCTGCTGCTCTCGGGGGAACGTGGACGGGCTCGCCGGAGACCGCTCGCCCCAGGTGAGGGCGGCGGTTGCGGAGGCGATCGGGCGCGCGCACCGAGGCGAGGCCCGGGAGGCCCTGCGGCGCCTGGCCCGCGATCGGGCTGATGTGGTGCGCGCTGCGGCGGTGCGCAGCCTGGCGCTGCTCGGCGCGACGGAGGGGGTCTGTCAGGCGTGCGCGGACCATGCCCCAGCGGTCCGCGCGGCGGCCGCGCAGGGGCTGCCGGCAGACGGCCCCGAGGACCTCGCGCGGCTCCTGCTGCTCTCGACCGAGGCCGACCAGGAGGTCGTGCGCGCTGCAGCCGCGGGCCTGGGCCGGGCCGGCACAGGGCCCGGCGGTCCGGCCTGGGAGCGCCTGCTGGAGCTTGCCCGCGAGCCCACCCTCGTGCGCGCCGCAGCGGCCGCCATGGTCCGGCTGCTAGACGCGGAGCCCGCGGCCGGCGCGGCGGCGCTCTGGCGATGGCCGCTCGGCGAGACTACAGGCGCGGCGCTCGCCGTCATCGCGCGGCGCTCGGAGGCGCCCGCGATCATCGAGGTCGCCCGCGGCCTACGGCGCGCGCTGGAGGGCGACGACCTGGCCGGGGGGCTCGACGATGTCACCCTCGCCCTGGCCGACCTCGGCCTCGAGCGCGAGGCCGCGGTGTGCCGCTGGCTGGCCGCGGGCGCCCACGCCGCGGGCTGCGAGGACATCGCGGCCCTGGCTCGCGCCCCCGGGGCGAAGGAGTGGGCTGGCGGGGCGCCCCTGCTGGCGGCGGCCGGGGCCTGTCGGGGAGCTCGCCGGGCACGGCTCGAGCGGGCCCGCAGCGCGCTGGGCTGCGCCCTTCGGCTCGAGGCCGCGACGCCCGAGCAGGCCTTCATCGCGGCGGTGGCCGAGCACTGGGATGGGCTGCTGCGCGAACGCGCCGGGGGGAGCGTCGCAGTCCGCGCCTGGCTGGAGTCGGAGCGTGTCGTCGCCGGCCCGGGGGCGGGGGCAGTGGTAGTGGTCGAGAACGCGGGCCGCGAGGCGGTGCGAGAGGTGTCGGTGGGGCTGGGCGACCAGAGCGTCCCGGTCGGCGACCTGCCCGCCGGCGCGCGGGCCCGCGCCTTCGCCGGCCTCGCGGCCCGCCGCGCCGGGAGGGTGCAGGTGCGAGGCGTGGTGAGGTACCGGAGCGGGGAGGAGGAGCGGTCGGTTGCTTTGGAGGGTGGGGTGCGCGCAGTCCGGCCGCCCCGGCTGGCCGACCTTGCGAACCCCTATGTGGTAGGCAAGCCATTGCCATCGGACAGCGAGATGTTCTTCGGCCGGGGTGCGGAGATCGCGTTCGTCGAGCGCGCGCTCGCCAGCGGCGCGGGCGGGTCGGTGGTGTGCCTGGTGGGGCGACGGCGCACCGGGAAGACAAGCCTGCTGAAGCGGCTCCAGGCGGTGCTGGCCTACCGCTGCCGGACGGCCTTCGTGGACGTGCAGGGCCTGCTGGTGGGCGATGTGTCGGCCTTCTTCGCGGAGGTGGCGGCCGCGCTGGCGGGAGAGCGGTTGGCGCTCCGGGGCGAGTGGGAGGAAGCCCCAAGCGCCGGCCTGGAGATGGTGCGCGCGGTGGCTGAGGGCTCCGAGATGCCGTCGGTCCTGCTGCTCGATGAGTTCGACGACCTGGAGACGAAGGTCCGCAGCGGCCGGCTGGGCCCGGAGGTCTTCGACCAGCTCCGCCATCTCATCCAGCATGTGGGCAACCTGGCCGTGGTGCTGTGCGGCACCCACCGGCTGGAGGAGCTGGCTGGCGAGCACTGGTCGTTCCTGCTCAACCTGGCGGTGCATCGCCGGCTGGGCGGCCTGGAGCCGGCGGCGGCCGAGGAAGTGCTGGCCGTCCCGCTCGCCCGCCTGGGCATCGTGTACGACGACGCGGCGCTCGCGCGCGCTCTCGCGCTGGCGGGCCGCCATCCGTACCTGCTGCAGCTTCTGGGCTACCGCCTGGTGGAGGACTGCGCGCGGTCGGGCGAGGGCGCGGTGCGGCTGGCCGATGTCGAGCGCGCCGCGGACGAGGTGGTGGAGCAGGGCGATGTCCACCTGCGCTACCTCTGGGACACCGCGGGCGAGGACGCCCGCGCCGCGCTGCGCGCCCTCTGCCGGGCCGAGCCCGGCCTCACTCCGGAGGAGCTGGCCGCGGCGGCCGACCTCGACGCCGCCGCCGCGGCGGCCGCCGCGCGCGAGCTGGCGGCGGCCGATCTACTCGCCCGGGAGGGCGAGCGCTACCGCCTGGCTATCGGGCTGCTGGGCCGGTGGCTGGCGGCCGCCGATCCCGACGCATCTGGGGGGATGAGATGACCAATCCGTTCTTCAACCGAGGGCCGATCAGGGAGCCCCGCTTCTACTTCGCCCGGCCGCGAGAGACCAGGGAAATCCTCCGCCTGGTCGCTGGCAGCCAGAACTGCTCTCTCGTGGGCCCCGTGAAGTCGGGCAAGACCTCCCTGCTGCTGCACCTCGCCCGCCCGGGGACGCTGGCCGCGCAGGGCATCTGTCCGGAACACACTGCTGCGGTGTATCTCAGCCTGGAGGGGCTCGGCGGGCTGACGGCCGAGCAGTTCTTCCACCTGATGGTGCGCGAGACCGCTCGCCAGGTGCACGGCCGGGTGGCGCTGGTGTGGCCCCGGCTGGAGGCCCAGGACGCGGTCACCTTCCTGGAGCTTCGGGAGGTGCTCGACCGCATCGAGGGCGAGGGCGGCAGCATCATCTACCTGCTGGACGAGCTGGAGCTCGCGGCCGCCAACCCGGCCTTCGACCTCAACTTCTTCTCTGCTCTGCGCCACGTCGCGGCCCGACCGCGGGTATGCTTCGTGACTGCGACGGAGCGGCCGCTCCATGAGCTGGAGATCGCCGGCCGCGAGGTCGGCTCTCCCTTCGCCGACCTGTTCTCGGTCGTGCGGATGCAGCCGGCGCCCGACGAGGCCGGCTGGGCCTGGGTCCACGCCCTCGCCCTGGAGGCCGGGGTTGACCTGACGCCGGCGCGGGAGGTGATCCTCGAGCTGGGCCGCGGCTGGCCGTACTACCTCCAGGTCGCCGCCTTCGAGGTCTTCGAGCAGGTCGCCCACTCGGCCGGCGGGGCCTTGGGCGAGGAGCAGCGCGTCTACGTGCGCTCCCGCGTCGCCGAGCAGCTCGAGCCGGTGCTCGCCATGCTGTGGGACCGCCTCGACGAGGCCGACCGGGCGCGCGCGCTCGCCGCGCTCGACGGTGACGCCGCGGCGCGAGAGGTGGGGGGGCTCACCATCTCCCGCCAGGGGCGAGTGGCGCCCGCCAACGCGATCGTCGGGGACTTCCTCGCCGCGCGCGGCCGCGACCAGGCGTTCTCTGCCCTGCCCTTCGCCGTCGAGGAGCCCTCCGAGCCCGACCTCGCCATGATCTACAGCGTGGTGCGCACTCTGGTCCGTGCCGTGGAGGCCCGCGATCGCTATGTGCGGGGGCACAGCGACGCGGTGGCGCGCCTGGCGGTGGTGATCGCGCAGGAGCTGGGCTGGCCGCCGGAGGCGGTCGAGGCGCTGCGCATGGCGGCCCGCCTGCACGACATCGGCCGGGTGAGCATCAGCGATGTGATCCTGCTCAAGCCAGCCCCCCTGAGCGAGCTGGAGACCGAGATCGTGCGCACCCACCCGCTTGTCGCGGCGCAGATACTGGATGCGCTGGAGTTCCCCTGGTCGGTCAAGCCGGCGGTGCGGTATCATCATGAGAGACTCGACGGCACTGGGTACCCGGAGGGCCTGATGGGGGAGGAGATCCCGCTCGGCGCGCGTATCCTCGCCGTCGCCGACGTGATGTCGGCGATGACCTCGGACCGGCCCTACCGGGCCGCCCTCAGCCGCGAGGAGGCGTTGGCGGAGCTGGCGCAGAACGCAGGCGCTAAGTACGATGAGCGCGCGGTCGCCGCGCTGGAGCGCGCGCTCACGCGAGGAGCGGCTTGAGCACCCGCGAGCAGCCCGCTGAGGCGGTGCTGACAGAAGGGCGGCCACCGTGGTCTCCGCCTGCGGCCCCCGGCGAGCTTGGCCCGGAGCAGCCGCACGAGGCGCTGGAGCTGGAGGAGCACGAGTACGTCGAGCCGGAAGTGTCGGCGGCTCGCTCGCTGCTCACCGCCCCACTGCCGGCGGGCCTGGGCGAGGTGCTCGTGACCGACATCTGGCTGCCGCCCGAGCCCAAGCAGCCGGAGGAGCAGCCGGCCCACGCCGCAGCCTGGGAGGACACGGCCGAGCGCCCGGCGCGGGCGCCCCGCGGCGCGCCGCTGCCACCCACCGAGCCCCCGCCCAAGAGTGACCCCCAGCGGGCCTGGGAGACCCGGCAGGAACTGCGCGAGCTGGGCCTGCTCCGGGAGCGGCCGGTGCTGCGCTACGACGCCCGCGTCGAGGAGTACTGGCACGCGGTCCAGGAGGCGAGGGAGCGGGCGGAGCGCGCGATCGTTGACCCCTACACCGACCTGGTGACCACCTTCGCGGAGGTTCGCCCCGAGAGCATCGCCGAGCACCGGTCACGCCTGCGCGAGTATGGGCACCGGGCGGAGGCGATGATCGAGCTGGGGCGAGCCTATGTGGTCATTGGCCGGCTGAAGGCCGCCCGGGGCGTGTTCCGGCACGCCGCGAAGCTCGACCCACACAACTGGGGGGCCTGGTGGCACCTTGGGGTGGCCTGCCTGTTCTCCCGGGCGAACGCGGAGGCGGCTGCCGCCCTGGAGCACGCGGCGGATGAGTTCCCCGGGGACCTGCGCACGGAGATGGCGCTCGGCGTGGCGCGCTATCACCTGAAGCAGTACGAGCGGGCGGAATACCACCTCCGACGGCAGGCCGGCGACCGGGGGATGCGGGCCACGGTGCGCTCGATGCTGGCCTGCGCCATGCGCATGCAGGGGAAGTGGGACGACGCGCGGGTGGAGCTGGGGTTCCTGCGGGAGTGTCGGGGCGCCGAATGGGGAGCGCTTGCCGACCAGTGCCTGGACTGCGTCGCGCGGGGGGAGGGGAAGCGGGAGGGGCCGCAGCGCGCGCGGCGGCGCAAGAGCAAGATGGTGCAGGCCCTCCTGTCCGCCCTGGCGGGCGCCGGCTGGGCGGTCTACGCCGTGGTGGAGGACCTGTTCCCGGAGCGGGCGCCGCTGGCCGTCCTCCCGCTGGTCGGGCTCGGTCTGCTGCTGCTGCGGTCCCTGCAGGGGATCTCGGGAGGGGAGCTCGCCAGCGAGTTCGGCAATGCAGAGCAGGGGCTTCCCTGCTGGCAGACGACTACCTGGGTGCGGCCGCGCCGGCCGGAGTTCTAGCGTGCTTCGCGCCACCGCCTGCCTGCTGCTGAGTCTGGCCCTCGCCGCCCCCGCGCTGTGGGCCGCGGCGCCGGAGGAGGTTGGGCGGGCCCCGGTCGCCGTGATCGAGCTCCAGGGGGCGATTGACGTGCCCTCGGCGGAGTACCTGGAGCGGGCGCTGGGGCTCGCCCACCAGCAGGGGGCGCAGTGCTTCGTGGTCGTCCTCAACACCCCCGGCGGGCTGGGGCAACCCATGAAGGAGATGACCGAGGCGCTGCTCAACAGCCCCGTGCCGACCGTCGTCTACGTCTACCCGGCCGGCGCCTACGCCATCTCCGCGGGCACCTTCGTCACCCTCGCCGCCCACGTCGCGGCCATGCACCCCGCCACCACCATCGGGGCGGCCAGCCCGGCCAGTCTTTTCGCGCCGCCCGCGCTCCCCGAGGAGGAGCCCGAGCCGGGGGAAGGGCCGAGGCGCCCGCGGGCCTCCCCCGACGTGATGCGGGAGAAGCTCGTCAACACATTCGCGGAGCAGGCCCGCGCCATCGCCGAGGCGCGGGGCCGCAATGCCGAGTGGGCGGAGGCCGCGGTCCGGGAGAGCGTCGCGGTCACCGCGCGGCGGGCCGTCGAGCTGAACGTCGTGGACCTGCTCGCCGACGACCTCGACGACCTGCTGCGCCAGATCGCCGGCCGGGAGGTTGTGCTGCCGGGCGACCGGCGGGTGACCCTCGATACCGCCGGCGCGCCGACCGTGTTCATCCCCCCGACGGTGAAGGAGCGCTTCCTGCACGTGCTGGCGAGCCCAGACATCCTGCTGGTGCTGCTGGTGCTGGCCGGCCTGGGGATCATGTTCGAGCTCCAGAACCCGGGCGCCATCCTCCCGGGTGTGATCGGGGGGTTCTCGCTGCTGCTGGCGCTGTACTCGATGTCCATCCTGCCGGTCAGGTACGCGGGGGTGGCTCTGATCCTGTTCGCGTTCGTGCTCTTCCTGCTGGAGATCCGGGTGGTGTCGCACGGGGTGCTGACGTTTGGGGGGATCGCATCCTTCATCACAGGAGCGCTGATGCTCATGGACACACCTCTGTCGCCGGCGCTGAGAGTATCGTGGCAGGTGTTGGTCGTAATGACGGTGCTGTTGGTGCTGTTCTTCCTGTTCGTCGTGGGGGCAGCGATCCGCGCCCACCGTCGGCAGGTGAAGGGGGGCGAGGAGGAGCTGCGGGGCGCCCGCGGGCGGGCGCTGAGCGGGCTCAAGCCCACCGGCGAGGTGCTGGTGCTGGGCGAGCGGTGGCGGGCCCGCGCCCTGGAGGGCGAGAT
>CAYLPT010000065.1:0-5019 GCA_964385645.1 uncultured bacterium | reverse complement strand
GGCCCCGACAGCACGCTCCCCCGCTGCCCCACACTCCTCACCACCACCGCGTCCCCCGGGCGCAGCTCCCCCGGCGCCACGGGCTCCGGCTCAGGCTCCGCCGGGGCGGGCTCCGGCGCGGCGGCCTCCGCCGTCGCCTCCTGCGCCTCCTCCGAGACCGCCTCGAGGGTCGCCCGCGCGGTCTCGGTGACCTCGGCGGGCTCGGGGGGAGCGAAGCGCTCGATCTGCTCCCGCTCCCGCTCCGCGGCATCCCGGGCGGCCCGCGCCTCCTGCACCGACTGCCGCAGCAGGTTCAGCAGCTCCTCCGTCCGCTGCTTCGCCCGCGCCACGATCCGCCGCGCCTCCTCCCGCGCCTGGGCCAGCACCTCCCGCCGCCGCGCCTTGAGATCGGCCAGCAGTCGCTCGTATTCCTCCTGCGTCCGCTCGAGCTGCAGGCGCACCCGCGCCGCCTCCCGGCGCTCCTCCGCCAGGTCCCGCTGGTCCTGCTCCGCCCGCTGGATCACCTCGTGCAGGGCCACCTGCGCCTCCCCCATCATCTCGGCGGCCTCCCGCAGCAGCCCCGCCGGCAGCCCCAGCCGGGAGGCGATGGCGAAGGCGTTGCTGCTGCCCGGCGTTCCGATGCGCACCTCGAAGGTCGGCTCCAGCGTCACCGGGTCGAACTCCACGCTCGCGTTTTCCAGCCCCGGCTGCGTGTACGCGAAGGCCTTCAGTTCCCCGTAGTGCGTCGTCGCCACCACCCGACACCCCCGCCGCAGCAGCTCCCGCATGATCGCCTTCGCCAGCGCCGACCCCTCCGCCGGGTCGGTCCCCGCGCCGATCTCGTCCAGCAGCACCAGCGAGTTCGCGTCCGCTTGCCCCAGCACCTTGACGATCTGGCTCATGTGGGAGGAGAACGTCGAGAGGCTCTGCTCGATGCTCTGCTCATCCCCGATGTCCGCGAACACCTGCCCGAACATCGCCAGCCGGCTCCCCGACCCGGCCGGCACGTGCAGCCCAGACTGCGCCATCAGCGTGAGCAGCCCCACCGTCTTCAGCGTCACCGTCTTGCCCCCGGTGTTGGGCCCCGTCAGCACCAGCCCCTGGTAGCCCTCCCCCAGCCGCACATCCACCGGCACCACCCGCCCGGTCAGCAGCGGGTGCCGCGCCTGCGCCAGGTCGAGCACGCCCGCGGTGTTCAGCTCCGGCTCCACCGCCGACATCTCCTCCGCCAGCGCGGCCCGCGCGAAGATCAGGTCCAGCTCCGCGAGCGCCTCCAGGCTGGCCAGGATCTCCTCCGCGCGCTCGCCCACCTGGGCGCTCAGGCGGGCCAGCACCCGCCGCACCTCCCGCTCCTCCGCGACCTGCGCCTCCCTCAGCTCGTTGTTCACCTCCACCACCGCGAAGGGCTCCATGAACACCGTGGCCCCGCTGCTCGAGGCGTCGTGCACGATCCCCCGGAACTCCCCCTTGAACTCGCTGCGCACCGGCACACAGTAGCGCCCCGCTCGCACGGTGACGATCGGCTCCTGGATCATGCGCGCATACTGGGGGGAGCGAATCACCGCGCTGAGGCGGCGCTCGATGCTGTCCTGGAGCTGGCGCATGCGCTGCCGGATGGCCCGGAGCTCATCGCTCGCGCTGTCGGCCACCTGCCCCCGGATGTCTATGCTGCTCTCGATCGCCTCCTCGATCTCCTGGAAGGCGCCGAGCCGCTCCGCCCGCGCCGCCACCCGCGGCGCCTCCTCCTCCCGCGCCCGCAAGAACCCTCGCATTCGCCGCGACGCATACAGGGTGTCCGAGACCTCCCGCAGGTCGCGCTCAGACAGCACGCCCCCGCGGGCCGCGTTGAGCACCTGCGCCCGCACGTCGTGCACCCCGCCCAAGGGCACCCGCCCCGCATCGGCCGCCACCCGCCTCGCCTCCGTCGTCTCGGCCAGGCGCGCGCGGGCGACGGCGATGTCCCCCGCCGGCGTCAGCCGCTCCGCCAGCTCCTTGCCGAGCGGCGAAGAGGCGTGCCCGCGCAGGCGCCGCCGGACCGCGTCGTACTCCAGCACCCGCAGCGTCCGCTCATCCATCACACCCCCTAGTCTACCACACCCGCCGCCCTGTGTAGGGCAGGGCCTCCGGACCCCGCCGGTCGCTCCTTGTCGAGGGCGGCTGTCGGCGCCCGCGCCGCAGGCGCCTTCCCTGGCCGACGCTGCCCTGACCCTGTGGAAGCAGGACCCCCCGTCGCCCTGGCGAAGCGCGCCGGCCACCGCCCCGAGCAGGAGGAGCCCGTGCCGGCCCGCCCCACGCTGAGCCCGAAGGAGAACCTGCTGGAGGCGATCCGCTTCGGCCGCCCGGAGTGGGTTCCCCTGGGCTGCGAGCCGCTCCTCCACGTCTTTCAGCTCGAGGGCCTGAACCGCTTCGAGGACTGGACCGACCACTGGGGCGTCGGCTGGGAGGTTGGCATCCCGGGCACCGTGCCCTTCCCCAAGCGCCACCCCCTCGCCGACCTGGAGCGGCTCGACGACTACTCCTTCCCCGACCCCGACGAGCTCGTCCTCACCGACGAGATGGCGCACGGGCTCGCCGCCGTGGACCGAAGCCAGCGGCTCGTCATCGGCCAGCTCATGCGCCTGCTGTTCGAGCGTGCATGGGCGCTCATGGGCATGGACAACTTCCTCGCCTCCTTGATCGAGCGGCCCGCCGACGCGCGCCGGCTCCTGCACGGCATCGCCGACCACGGTCGGCGCGTGTTCGCGCGCTACCTCGACCTCGGCGTGGATGGGGTGATGATAAGCGACGACCTCGGCACCCAGCGGGCGCCGATGCTCTCGCCACAGATGGCGCGCGACTTCCTCCTGCCGGAGTACGAGTACTGCTTCGCGGACGTGCTCGCCGCCGGCAAGATCGTCCACTTCCACACCTGCGGGTGCATACACGACATCGCGGCCGACCTCGCCGGCCTCGGCATCACCGTCCTCGACCCCATCCAGGCGCGGGCCAACGACCTCGCCGCCGTCAAGTCCGCCACCTTCGGCCGGACCGCCCTCTGGGGAGGCATTGACACCGCCGTGCTCGCCCTCGGCGGCCCCGAGCAGGTCCGCGCCGAGGTGCTCCGGGTGATGGAGATCCTCAAGCCGCGCGGAGGCTGGGTCTGCGCCCCCGACCAGTGCATCCCCGGCGTGCCCGAGGAGAACATGCAGGCCCTCTGGGATACCGCCCGGGCCGCCGGCCGCTACTGACCCCGGCCGCCCGGCCCTTCGGCCGCCTCCCGCGGCGCTTGACGCGGGCGGCCCCGACCTGCTACAATCTGCATGGATTCTCACACGCAAAGGCTGCGAAGGGGAGCAGTAGGCAGGGCCCGAGGCCACAGAGAGCCGGCGGAAGCTGAGAGCCGGCGCCGAGGAGCTGCCGAATCTCGCCCTGGAGCCGCCCGGTCGAACGCATCCAGTAGACCGGCGCCGGAGCCGCCCGTTATCGCGGAGAAAGCGGGGCGCGGCCGCCCACCAGGGGAGCCGTGCCCAATTTGGGTGGTACCGCGAAGGTGCAAGCACCTCCCGTCCCAAAGGGACGGGAGGTGCTTGCACCTTGCGGTCACCTCGGAGGGAGAAACGCGATGCGCAGCGACGCTATCAAGTCGGGCGCGGCCCGTGCTCCGCACCGGGCCCTGCTGTATGGCTCGGGGCTGGACCCAAGCGCGCTGGGCCGGCCGTTCATCGGCGTCGCGACGAGCTGGACCGACCTGGTGCCGGGGCATGTGGGTATGCGCGATCTGGAGCGGCACATCGAGCGCGGCATCTTCGCCGCCGGGGGGGTGGCCTTCTTCTTCGGGCTGCCCGCGATCTGCGACGGGCTGGCGATGGGCCACGCGGGGATGCACTACTCGCTGCCCTCCCGGGAGCTGATCGCCGACTCCGTGGAGTCGGTGGCCGAGGCCCACCAGCTCGACGGGCTGGTGCTGCTGACCAACTGCGATAAGATCACACCGGGGATGCTGATGGCCGCCGCGCGGCTGAACCTGCCGGCGATCATAGTGACGGCCGGGCCGATGCTGGCCGGCCAGTGCGGCCCCATCGCGGAGGAGCTGCGGGCGCTGGCGGAGCGCTTCCGGGAGGGTGGGAAGGCCGGGGTCGCGGCGGTGGCCGAGCGCCTGGCCGGCGGGCGTACGGTGTACGGGGATGGCTACTCGGGGGCGGGCTGGCGGCAGGCCGGGCTCCTCACTGAGGAGCAGCTCTCGGCCCTGGAGATGGCGGCCTGCCCGGGCATCGGCTCGTGCCAGGGGCTGTACACGGCCAACACGATGGCCTGCCTGACGGAGGCGATGGGCATGTCGCTGCCGGGGTCCGGGACGGCGCTCGCTGTGTCGGCGGAGAGGCGCCGGCTCGCCTACGCCAGCGGGATACGTATCTTGGACCTGGTGCGGGAGGAGGTGCGCCCGCGGCGGATCATGACCGAGGCGGCCTTCCGCAATGCCATCCGGGTGGACAACGCGCTGGGGGGCTCGACCAATACGGTCCTGCACCTGCCGGCGATCGCGCACGAGGCGGGCATCAAACTGCCGGTTGATTGGTTCGACGAGCTGGCGCGGGTGACGCCCCACATCACGGACATACTGCCCGGCCCCACCGCCCAGCACGCGATGGAGGACCTGGATCGGGCGGGCGGGGTGCCGGCCGTGCTGCACGCGCTCGGCGAGGATGTCGAGCCCGCGGAGACGGTGAGCGGCCGGCCGATCCGGGAGATCGCGGCGGAGGCGAAGGTGCTGGATGCGGAGGTGATCCGCCCCCGCGAGCGGGCCTATCACCCGGAGGGCGGGATCGCCATCCTGCGGGGCAACCTGGCGCCGCAGGGGGCGGTGGTGAAGGCGTCGGCGGTGGCCGCAGGGATGAGGCGGTTCGCGGGCCGGGCGCGGGTGTTCACGCGGGAGGAGGAGGCCACGGAGGCGATCGTGGCCGGCGGGATCCGGGCGGGTGACGTGGTGGTGATCCAGTACGAGGGGCCGCGGGGCGGGCCGGGGATGAGGGAGATGTTGTACCCGACCTCGCAGATCTATGC
>CAYLPT010000064.1:0-6924 GCA_964385645.1 uncultured bacterium | reverse complement strand
CTGCGGGACATGGGGAGCGGGGAACAGGAGGCGGCGCCGCGGGGGGAGGTGGCGGCGCGGCTGCGAGAGCGCGGCCTGAGCGCGGAGGCCCCCGCATGATGCGCACCCATCTCTGCGGCGAGCTGCGTCCTGCCCACGTGGGCCGGACGGTGACCGTGGCCGGGTGGGTGGCGGCGACGCGGGATCACGGGGGGCTGATCTTCCTGGATGTGCGGGACCGGGAGGGGGTGTTGCAGTGTGTCTTCGATCCGGCGGCGGCGCCGGAGGCGCACCGGGCGGCGCGGCGGGTGCGCCTGGAGTATGTGGTGCGCATCACCGGCGAGGTCGCCGCGCGGCCGGCCGGGTCGGTGAACCCGGAGCTGGCCACAGGAGAGGTGGAGCTGCGGGCGGGGGAGTTGGAGGTGCTGAACCCGAGCGAGACCCCGCCCTTCGGCGTCGGGGACACGGACCGCGTGGACGAGGCGGTGCGGCTGCGCTACCGCTACCTCGATCTGCGCAGCGCGCGCATGCTGCGGAACCTCCAGGTGCGCCACCGCATGGCGCGGGCGGTGCGGGAGTTCCTGGACGGGCGGGGGTTCATCGAGGTGGAGACGCCGCTGTTGGTGCGCTCGACGCCGGAGGGGGCGCGGGACTACATCGTACCCGCGCGGACGCGGCCGGGCAGCTTCTACGCGCTGCCGCAGTCGCCCCAGCTCCTGAAGCAGCTCCTCATGGTGAGCGGGCTGGACCGCTACTACCAGCTCGCCCGCTGCCTGCGGGACGAGGACCTGCGCGCCGACCGCCAGCCCGAGTTCACCCAGATAGATATCGAGATGTCGTTCGTGGACCAGGATGACGTGCTGGACCTCAGCGAGGAACTGACGAGGCATGTCTTCCGAGAGGCGGGGTTGGAGCTGCCAGGGCCCTTCACGCGGCTGACCTACCGGGAGGCGATGGAGACCTATGGGTCGGACAGGCCCGACGCGCGCTTCGGGATGACGCTGGTGGGGCTCGACGCTGTGTTCTCGCAGACGCAGTTCCGCGCCTTCGCCCGCGCCCTGGCCGAGGGCGGCGTCGTGCGCGGGATGCGGGTGCCTGGGGGCGGCAAGCTGTCTCGCCGCGAGCTCGACGAGCTGGAGGCGCAGGCCCGGCAGATGGGCGCGCAGGGGCTGGCCTGGGTGCAGGTGGGCGGGGAGGGGCTGAGGTCGCCGATCGCGAAGTTCCTCTCCGAGGGTGAGCAGACCGCGCTGCGGAGGGAGACCGGGGCCGAGGTGGGGGACCTGGTGCTGATCGTCGCCGACCGTTTCCCGACCGCCTGCCGGGCGCTGGGGCGGCTCCGGCTGGAGCTGGGCCGGCGGCTGGGCCTCATAGACGCGTCGGTCTGGCGGGGCCTGCGGGTGACAGATTTCCCGCTCTTCGAGTACAATGAGGAGGAGGGACGGATCGAGCCGATGCACCACTGCTTCAGCTCGCCGCGGCCGGAGGATGTGGAGTTGCTGGAGAGCGACCCGCTGCGGGTTCGGGGCAGGGTGTACGATCTGGTGCTGAACGGGGTGGAGATCGCCTCGGGCTCCATCCGCATCCACCAGCGGCCGATCCAGGAGAGGGTCCTGAGCATCATCGCCATGTCGCCGGAGGAGGCTCAGCGGCGCTTTGGGTTCCTGTTGGAGGCCTTCCAGTACGGGGCGCCGCCACACGGGGGGATTGCGTTCGGCTTCGACCGCATGGTGGCGATGGCCTGCGGGGAGGAGAGCATCCGGGATGTGATCGCCTTCCCGAAGACGGCGGCGGCGGTGGACCCGCTGATGGGGGCGCCCTCGCCGGTGCCCCCGGAGGTGCTGGAGGAGCTGGGGCTGGCGATCACGCGCCGCGAGGAAGAGAGCGGTGGCTCGTAAGTCGGCCAAGGATGCAGCGGCGGGCGCGCGGAGCTCCGGCTCGGTTGCGCCCCGGCGGCCCGCGGACGTAGGGCAGCTCGCGGCGCGCATCGGCTACGAACCGCGCCGGGTCCATCTCCTGCGGCAGGCCCTCACCCACCGCTCGGCCCAGCACGAGATGGGGCTGCCCGGAAACGAGCGGCTGGAGTTCCTGGGCGATGCGGTGCTGGGGCTGGTGGTCGCGGGGCATCTCTACCGGGAGCACCCGGACCTGAGTGAGGGTGACCTCACGAAGGTGAAGGCAGCGGCGGTCTCGGAGGCGGTGTTGGCGAAGGTGGCGCGGGGCCTGAGCCTGGGCCGCTATCTCATCCTCTCGAAGGGGGAGGAGCAGAGCGGTGGGCGCCAGCGGCCCTCCATCCTGGCGGACACGCTGGAGGCGCTGTTTGGGGCCATCTACCTGGACCGGGGGCTGACGGCGGCGCGGCGGGTGGTGCTGGGCCTGCTGATGGAGCACCTGCGCGCGATCGAGCGCAACGAGCACGAGCGGGACTACAAGACGCTGCTGCAGGAGCAGGTGCAGGAGCGGCACCGGACACCGCCGACGTACCGGCTGGTGCATCACTCGGGCCCCGATCACGACCGCACGTTCGTGGTCGAGGTGGAGGTGGGGAGCCGGACTCTGGGGCGGGGGGTCGGCAAGAGCAAGAAGCAGGCCGAGCAGGCCGCGGCGCGGGAGGCGCTGGCGCGCATGTGAGCGCGGGCCCGCGGCGGCCGCTCGGGGAGGGACGGAGGAGGAGGCTATGCGGACGCTCATCTGGGTGGTGATCGCGATCGTGGCTGCGGGGCTGGGGACGGCCGCCGCGGGCGGGCAGGTGGCGGCGGAGGTCGCCGAGCCCGCCATCAGCTATGTGGAGGCGCTCGCCACGGGGAACCCGCGCCAGGCGTGGGACCTGCTCTCCTCGGCCTCGCGCGCCAAGATGTCGCCTGTGGAGTGGGAGGAGGCGTTTGCGCCGGGGCCGCCCCGCCGCCCGGCGCCGCATGCCCTGCTGCGGGCGCTGGCCTCGGAGGAGAAGCCGCCGGAGATCCCGGCCGTGCACGTGCGGCCGGGGGAGGCGCTGGTCCAGCTCTCGGGCGCCATCCCGATCACGCGTCAGGTGGTGCTCGTGAGGGAGTCGGTGGGATGGCGAGTGGACCTGTCAGCCACCGACGAGCTGAGCAGCCGGGAGGCGGCGCTGCGCTTCCTGGAGATACTGACCGCCGAGGGGGCGGCCTCGCCGCGCCCGGGCCAGATGGTGCCGGCGGCCAACCTGCCGCTGATGCGCTCGGTGCTGGCGGCCGAGGCGACCGGCTACCAAGCGGTGGCCGCTGAGGACCTGGGGGACAACCGCATGCTCGTCACGCTCCGCGCCGAGGTGCCCGTGGACCTCGTGCTCCGGCAGACCCGGGCCGGTCCTGGGTGGATGGTGGACACCGCGCGGCCCCTGGTGACCGTGGACACCACCGCCGAGGATCCCCTGGCGGCGGCCGCCGCGAGCTTCGAGCAGAGCGCGTGTGAGGAGCAGCTCCGCCAGCTCGCCCGCGCCATGCAGATGTACCTGGCGGCCTCCGATGGCCGCTTCCCCGACCCCGACCGCTGGCTCGACCAACTTCACCGCTTCCTGCCGGCCGACCTCAGCCTCCGGTGTCCGGCCGACCGCGAGGCCGGCGTCAGCTATGCCTTCAACCGCAACCTGGCCGGCCTGCGCAGGCGGGAGGTCGCCAACCCCGCGGGGACGCCGATGCTGTTTGCCTCCACCCTGCACGGCGCGAACCCGGCCGACGGGGGCGAGAGCTGGCCCGAGGAGCTGCGACACCCGGCAGGCAACCTGGTGGCCTTCGTGGACGGCAGCGTGCGGCCGATGCGGCGAGCGCCCTCCTTCGCGGTGACGCGCCAGGAGCCGCCCGGGCCCACGGTCATCATGCCCGGGGAGCGCCGGGCGCCGACGCTGCGAGCGCCCGCGCCGCAGTAGGAAGGCGGCAGGCGCGGCAGGGGCCCAAGATGGAGCGGGGGAGCCGCAGTTGCGGCTCCCCGCTCGGTGTGTGCCGTGGGCGGAGCGCCCGGCCGCGCTCAGAACTCCTGGCGCAGGCCGAAGGCGACGAAGCGGGGCGGGGTGCGTGAGAACGGGACGTAGTACAGCCTATCGTCCTCGATGCGGCCGATGACGCCCCCGGTGCGCGGGTGGTAGAGGACGTAGCTCGTCACATCGTCCCGGCCCAGGAGGTTGTAGATCTGGAGGTAAGCCTCACGACCGCGGCCCAGGTCATATGAGAGGTTGAGGCTGAGGGTGAGGTTCTTGCCGGTCCTGAGCGAGTTGGGGGCAATGAAGGACGTTGGGTCCGCCGGGTCGGTGAGGTTCTCGGGCACGAGCAGCTCGGCGGGGCTCGCCGGGTCCTCCGGGTCCCAGTAGGGATTGGGCACGCGCGCGGGGTCGCTGCCGCCGACATCGAGGCCGCTCTGTCCGTAGGGGAAGCCGCTCCCGTAGACGGCCCAGGGGTTGACGGTCAGCTTGCCCCGGGTGTAGCGCGCGGCGAGGGCGAGGGTGTGCCTCTGGCTCCAGTCGAGGGGAAACTCCTGGGCGAGCCCCTCGGGATCGGTGCGGTCGAGGAAGCCGTAGCCGAAGGGATAGGCGTTGTCCTCGGGGCTGGTCGCCTTGGCCTTGAGGTAAGTGTAGGACAGCCAGGCCCTGAGATCACCGCTCAGCCTCCGATCCAGCTTGAGCTCCAGCCCGCGGGCCGTGCCGGTGCCGTTGGCGGCGAACCACACCGGCGCCTCCGGGTCGAAGTCGGCGAGCGCGAAGGAGGGGATGGGGTTGCCGGCCTCGTCGAGGATCCACTCGCCGGAGGCGTCCTGCTGGACGCCGTGCCAGCGCTGCATCATCTGCCGGCTCTCGCGGCGGAACCAGGTGGCGGAGAGCAGGGTGCTGGCGTCGAGTTTCCACTCACCGCCCAGGTCCCACATGCGGTCCACCTGGGGCCGGAGCGGGAAGCTGGGGAAGAAGAGCAGGTCCCAGGTGAGGCCCCAATCCGCGTAGTCGGGGTTCTCGGTCGGGTGAGGCACATAGTTGGCTGCGATCAGGTTAGCCCGCGGGAAGCCTACGTAGCGACCGGCCGAGGCGCGCAGCAAGAGCTCGGGGGAGAAGGAGTAGGTGAGCCCGGCCCGCGCGCTGTGCTCCGAGAGCGAGACGCTGTCGGCGTCGGGTATCCGGTAGACCATGCGGTCGTAGCGGCCGCCGAGGCTGAGGGTGAGGCGCTCTCCGACTCGCCACCGGTCCTCGACGTAGGCCTGGGTGTTGCTGGTGTCGTTGTTGGCGACGGAGTCGAGCAGCCCGAAGGGGCTGTACTGGGTGCCGAAGACGCTGAAGCGGGAGGAGTTATCGCTGTTGATCTGCCAGAGCCCGGCCTGAATGCGATGGTCGCCCAGCTGCTGCTGATAGTCGAGCTGGCCCACGAGCATACGCTCGTCACGGCGCTGCCAGAAGGCGTTGTACGGGTCGCCGAGCTCGAGGTGCAGGAAGCGCCGCAGGCGGGAGACTCGCAGGTTCCAGAAGGCGGTCGGGCTCACGGTGCGGTTGAGCGCGATCGAGTCAACGGCATGCCCCTGGCGGCCGAAGTCGTGGCCGGGGGGCGCGGTGGCCCACCGGGCGAGGTCGGGATCGAAGGTCCACATGCGCTCCCAGGGCAGCAGGTAGCGGGCGTAGCCGTGGAGGGAGAGCACGGTGAGGCGATCCCGCTCGCCGAGGTCGTAGAGCACCTTGGCGATGTGGTCCGAGGAGACCGGGCACTCGGTGGTGAACAGGTTCTCGTTGAACTGCGAGTGCCAGGTGTAGAGGCCGTAGTACCAGTTCAGCGGCCCGTCCACGTCCCCGCGCTCGAGCAGCAGCCCGCCGTAGTCGTAGGGTGTGCCCGCGCCGACCTCGACGAGGCCGCCCCGGACCTGGTCGCCGCGCTTGACGATCTGGTTGATGATGCCGCCGGTATAGCCCCCATACTCCGCCGGGTAGCCGCCGGTGAACAGCTCCAGCCGATCCAGGCCGACGGAGACGGCGTTGGTGGCGAAGACGTTGGCGTTGGGCTCGGTGATGGGGATGCCGTCAATGAAGTAGCCGACCTGATTGGCGCGCGCGCCGCGGATGTGGGGGTAGAAGGTGTTGTCGGGCACCACGCCGGGCTGCGCGAAGACCAGCCCCGGAAACTGATAGCGGTCGTTGGGCTGGGAGAGCGTCATCTGCTCGTCGGCCGCGGTGACCACGTAGACGGCGCCGGTGACGTCGGAGCGAAGGCTCACCCGCGGCGCGGTCACTTTCGCCTCGGCGCCGATCGCCTCGACGACCGTCGGCTCGAGCGCCGCCTCCAGGCGCGCCTCCTGTCCCTGCACCACGACCACCTCGGAGATGTGCTGGTCCCGGTAGCCCACCAGGCTCACGGAGACGGTATAGGTCCCCGGCGGCACGTTGGTGATGGTGAAGCGCCCCCGTGCGTCGGTCACGGTGGCGAGGCCGGTTCCCAGCACGGCGACGTTCGCGCCGGAGAGGGCCGCTCCGGTCTCCACGTCGGCGGCCGTCCCCGAGATCACGCCGGTCACCGCCGCCCATGCGGGCGGACCCGCCAGCAACGCTGCCAGCGCGGCGGCCAGCGCCGCCGTCCTCCACTTCGCCCATGTTGCCCTCATGGTCAGACTCCCTTGACGAGGCCCAGGTGTACTGGGTGGGCTCCGCCGCCGCTCCCAGCCCCAGGGGAGGACGCCGCCGCACCAGTTCCGCCGCCTTACCTCAGCTCGAACTCCACTGTCGCATACGTGTAGACCCGACGCGGCTTGCCGTCCTGAACGGCGGGCCGGTACCGCCAGCGCGCGACCCACTCTCGCGCCGCCGCGTCCAGCCGCCGGTCGCCGCTCGATGAGACGATCTCCACCGCCTCCACGTCCCCCCTTTCGGTCACCAGCACCTTCAGCTTCACCCTCCCCTCGACCCCGTCGGCCGCCGCCCCCGCGGGGTAGGTCAGCCGGCCCCGCGATATCACCTCCGGCTCCGCC
>CAYLPT010000063.1:0-3599 GCA_964385645.1 uncultured bacterium | reverse complement strand
GTGCACCAGGTCGGCGATGGCAACCACGTCCTCCTCTGTCTCGGTGGGCAGCCCGATCATGAAGTACAGCTTCAGGCGGGTCCAGCCGGACGAGAAGGCGGCCTCGGCGGCCGCGAACAGGTCGTCCTCGCTCACCTGCTTGCCAATGGCGCGGCGCAGCCGCGCGCTGCCGGCCTCGGGGGCGAAGGTCAGACCGGTCTTGCGAACCCGCTGGATCATGTTCGCCAGCTCGACTGAGAAGGTGTCCGCCCGCAGCGACGGCAGGGCGACACCGATGCCGCGGGGCGCAAACCGATCCACCAGCGCGGACACCAGCTCCCCGATCCGGCTGTAGTCGGGGCTGGTGAAGGCCAGCAGCGAGATCTCGTCGTAGCCGGTGGCGGCGACGGTCTCCCCTGCCTGCCGCAGCAGCGTCTCCACGCTGCGCTCCCGACGCGGCCGGTAGACCGCTCCCGCCTGGCAGAACCGGCAGCCCCGCGCGCAGCCCCGCATGATCTCGAGCGTCGCCCGCGCGTGCACCGTGTCGAGGAAGGGAACGATCTGGCGGGTCGGGAAGGGAGCGGCGTCGAGGTCCTCCACCACCCGCCGCGCCACCTGCGCGGGCGCGCCCTCCAGCGGCCTCACCGAGCCCCGCGGGCCGGGGCCGGTCGGCTCGAAGGAGTAGCGCGACGGCACGTAGACACCCTCCACCTCCTCCAGCGCCTCGAGCGCGGCCTCCCGCGAGGGCGCGGCGGCCGCCTCGGCGATTTCCAGAATCGCCTCCTCCCCCTCCCCCACCAGAACGGCGTCGAAGAACTCGGCCAGCGGCTCGGGGTTCACAGCGCCCGGTCCGCCTCCGATAACGAGGGGGTCGCCGGCCCCGCGGTCGGCGGCCCGAAGGGGGATGCCGGCGAGGTCGAGCGTCTCGAGGACATTGGTGTAGGTGAGCTCGTAGGGCAGCGTGATGCCGATGGCGTCGAAGTCGCGCAGCGGGGTGCGCGACTCGAGGCTGGCCAGCGGCAGCCCGCGCGCCCGCAGCTCCTGGGCCATGTCCGGCCAGGGCGCGTAGGCGCGCTCCGCAGCGTAGTCGGGGTGGGAGTTGAGCACATGGTAGAGGATGTGCAGGCCGAGATGGGACATGCCCACCTCGTAGACATCGGGGTAGATGAAGCAGACGCGCGCGCGCAGGCCCGCCGCCCCCTTGTGCGCCGCGTTCCATTCGCCGTTGGTGTAGCGCGCGGGCTTGGTAACCCGCGCCAGCACGTCGTCCAGCGTCAAATCCTGCATCGCCACCCAGCGTGCGAAAAGGGCGGCCCGCGCCGCCCCTCCCACGTCACCCCATCGGCCGCCACCCTCCGGGCTGCGCCACCGCGGCGCCGGCCCCTAGGCCGCCACCGCCTCCATGATGCGCTCGGGGATGTCGAAGTTCGCGTAGACCTGCTGCACGTCCTCCTGCTCCTCGAGCGCGTCCATCAGCTTCAGCACCCGCTGCGCGTCCTTCTCATCCAGCGTCACCCGCGTCTGGGGCAGCATCGTGACCTCAGCCGAGTCGTAGGCGATCCCCGCCTGCTCGAGCGCGCTCTTCACCGCCTCCAGGTCCCCCGGGGCCGTGCGGACCTCATAGCAGGTCTCGTCGCTCTGCATGTCCTCCGCCCCGGCCTCCAGCACCACCTCCAGGAGCGCGTCTTCCCCCACCTCTTGCTTGGGGACGATGATGACGCCCTTGCGCTCGAATAGCCACGCCACGCAGTTCGCATCGCCCAGGTTGCCCCCGTGCCGGCCGAAGATGCTGCGGATCTCGCCCGCCGCGCGATTGCGGTTGTCGGTGAGCGCCTCCACCAGGATTGCCACCCCGCCGGGCCCGTATCCCTCGTAGGTCGCCGGCTCGTATCTCGCCCCCTCGATCTCGCCCGTGCCGCGCTGGATGGCGCGCTTGACGTTGTCCTGCGGCATGCCCGCCGCGCGCGCCTTCTCGACGGCCAGACGCAGCCGCGCGTTCGTATCCGGGTCGCCGCCCCCCTCCCGAGCCGCGGCGATGATCTCGCGCGACAGCTTCCCGAACAGCTTGCTCTTGCGCGCATCCTGCGCCTGCTTGCGAATCTTGATGTTGTGCCACTTGGAATGGCCGGACATGCGGGAACCTCCCCGCTAGATTGTATATCATCGCCCGGCGCTTGACAAGGGCGCCCCGTCGCCAGTCCTCGGCCCGCGGGCCGCGAGGAGCCGCTGAGGGCGCTGGAAGGACTTCCTGCTTGGCCGTGAGAAGAACCGGAGACCGCACATCAACCATCCGAGGTGATCGCCATGCCCGTCTTCGAGATGCCCCTGGAGGAGCTCCGCACCTACCAAGGCCGCAACCCTCGCCCCGACGACTTCGACCAGTACTGGGAGGCGGCGCTCGCCGAGATGCACTCCCTCGACCCACAGGTGGACCTCTGCCCAGCCGGCCCCAGGACCGCGGCCGCCGAGTGCTACGATCTCTACTTCACCGGCGTCGGCGGCGCCCGCGTCCACGCCAAGTACCTCCGCCCGAGGGCCGCGGCCGAGCCGCACCCGGCCGTTCTGTTGTTCCACGGCTACTCCGGCAGCAGCGGCGACTGGTGCGACAAGCTCCACTACGTATCCCAGGGCTTCTCCGTTGCGGCGCTCGACTGCCGCGGGCAGGGCGGGCTGTCCGAGGACGTCGGCGGCGTGGTCGGCAACACGCTGAGGGGGCATATCATCCGCGGCCTCGACGACCGACCCGAGAAGCTGCTGTTCCGGCAGATCTTCCTCGACACCGCGCAGCTCGCCCGCATCGTGATGGACATGCCCGAGGTGGACGCCGACCGAGTCGGCTGCACCGGCGGCTCCCAGGGCGGCGGGCTCACCTTGGCCTGCGCCGCGCTTGAGCCCCGCATCGCCCGCGCCGCCCCCCTCATCCCCTTCCTCTGCGACTACCAGCGGGTGTGGGAGATGGATCTGGCGGTTGCCGCCTATGAGGAGCTGCGCGCCTACTTCCGCATGTTCGACCCTCGCCACGAGCGAGAGCAGGAGATCTTCACCAAGCTCGGCTACATTGACTGCCAGCACCTCGCCCCGCGCATCCGCGCCGAGGTGCTCATGGGCGTGGGGCTGATGGACACCATCTGCCCTCCCTCAACGCAGTTCGCGGCCTACAACAAGATCGGCTCCGCTAAGCGAATGCTCCTCTACCCCGACTTCGGTCACGAGACCCTCCCGGGGGCCGCCGACGCGGTCTTCGAGTTCATGACCGGGCTGTAGCTCCGCTCACACCCGCTCACACAGCGCCACCGCCTCCACGTGCCAGGTCTGGGGGAACATGTCCACCGGCTGCACCCGCCGGCACCGGTAGCCGTGCTCGGCGAGGGAGGCCAGGTCGCGCGCCAGCGTCGCCGGATGGCACGACACCATGAGGATTCGCCGCGGCCCCAGCCGCGCCGCCTGCGCGCACACCACCGGACCGCACCCCCTGCGCGGCGGATCGAGCACCACCACGTCGAAGCGCTCGCCTTCCCGCGCCAGCCGCGCCAGCACCTTCTCCACCCGCCCTCGGTGGAGCCGCACGTTGCCCGCACCCCACCGGCGCACGTTCGCCCGCGCGTCCCCGAGCGCCGACT
>CAYLPT010000062.1:0-2651 GCA_964385645.1 uncultured bacterium | reverse complement strand
ACGCGGGACAGAATCGCGTGAACCCGACGGCGCTGATCCTCTCGGGGGTGCTGATGCTGCGGCACCTGGGTGAGCGGGAGGCCGCCGACCGGGTGGAGCGTGCGACCGCGGCGGTGATCGCCGAGGGCGCCTTAGTGACCTATGACCTGAAGCCCACCCGGGACGACCCGACCGCGGTGGGCACCCGGGAGATGGCGGAGGCGATCGTGCAGAGGATGCGCGAGGGGTGACCATTGGGAGGGCGCCCTGCCACATGCCCGTCTGACTCGCGCCCGCCCTTGCGCTTGGCAAACGTCCGTGCTATACTGCGCCAGCTTGACTGGGGCGATGTGGTGTGAGCACGGACTTCGGCGAGTTCCTCGAGCAGGTCGCGGCCGGGGAGGGCTATGCCGGCCAGATCGTGCACGTCGAGCAGGTGCCGGCGCGGGAGGCGATGTACGCCGAGCCGCAGGAGCCCCTGCCGACCGCGCTGGAGGCGGCGCTGGCGCGGCTGGGCATCGCGCGGCTCTACTCCCACCAGGCGGCGGCCCTGGACTGCCTGCGCGCGGGGCGGCACGCGGCCATCGTCACCGCCACCGCGAGCGGCAAGACTCTCTGCTACAACCTTCCCGTGCTCGAGCGGCTGCTGGCGCGGCCCCAGGCGCGGGCACTCTATCTTTTTCCCACCAAGGCGCTCGCCCAGGACCAGCTCCGGGGGCTGCGCAGGCTCGCCGACTCCGATCCGGCTCTGGCCGAGCTGGTGCGCGCCGGCGCCTATGACGGGGACACCCCCGGCTCGACACGACGCCGGCTGCGCAACGACGCGAACGTCATCCTGACCAACCCGGACATGCTCCATCAGGGGATCCTCCCCTATCACAGCCGCTGGGGCGGCTTCTTCTCGGAGCTCGCCTTCGTCGTGCTCGACGAGGTCCATACCTACCGGGGCGTGTTCGGCTCGAATGTGGCGAACGTGATGCGGCGGCTGCGGCGCATCTGCGCCCACTACGGGGCCGACCCCACCTTTGTGTGCTGCTCGGCGACCATCGCCAACCCCCAGGAGCACGTGGTTCGCCTGATCGGGCTGCCGGTGGCGCTGGTGGACGAGGACGGCTCGCCGCGGGGGCGGATGCGCTTCGTGCTGTGGAACCCGCCGTGCCTGGACCGAGGGCGCCTGGCGCGGCGCTCCAGCAACGAGGAGGCCCACGCGCTGCTGGTGCGGCTGCTACGCCGCCGCATCCAGACCATCGCCTTCGCCCGCACGCGGATCGTGGCCGAGCTGCTGTACCGATATGCGGCGGAGTCTCTGCGGGAGATTGACCCGCGGCTGGCGGACTGCGTGCGCGCTTACCGGGGGGGCTACCTGCCGGAGGAGCGCCGGGAGATCGAGCGCCGGCTGTTCTCGGGCGAGCTGCTCGGGGTGACCAGCACCAACGCGCTGGAGCTGGGCATTGACGTGGGCAGCCTCGATGCCGCCCTTATCGTCGGCTACCCCGGCACCATCGCCTCCTTGTGGCAGCAGGCGGGCCGCGCGGGGCGCCAGCGCGAGGAGGCGCTGGCGGTGCTCGTCGCCTATGACGAGCCGCTCGATCAGTACCTCATGCAGCGCCCGGGGTACCTCTTCGGCCGCTCGCCCGAGCACGCGGTGGTGGACCCCGAGAACCCATATCTGCTCGCGGGGCACCTGCGCTGCGCGGCCTTCGAGCTGCCCCTGCGGCGGGAGGACGCGGCGCTCTTCGGGCCGCAGACCCAGCAGATCGCCGGCGTGCTGGAGGAGCTGGGGCAGCTCAGCCGCCTCGATGATGCCTGGTACTGGGCCTCCACTGACTACCCGGCCGCGCAGGTGAGCCTGCGCACCCAGTCGGACGACACCTACACGATCATGGATATCTCTCGCGGCAATGAGGTGATCGGGGTGGTGGACTCCATCAGCGCGCCCGAGACCGTCTACCCCGGGGGCGTCTACCTGCACGAGGGCGACACCTATCTGGTCCGGCGCCTGGATCTGGAGGCCCGCGCCGCCTATGTGGAGCGGGAGAACGTGGACTACTACACGCAGGCGGTGCTGGAGGCGAGCATCCACGCCGGCGAGGTGCAGATGGAGAGAGAGTGGGCCGGCGGGCGGCTGCGCTTCGGGGAGGCGACCGTCGCCTGGCAGACCACCGCGTTCAAGAAGATCAAGTTCTACAGCCAGGAGAGCATCGGCTGGTCGCGGCTGGAGCTGCCGGCCCAGCACCTGGAGACGGCCTCCTGCTGGTTCGCGCCGGGCCAGGAGGCGCTGGCCCACATCGCGGGCCTCGGGCTCAAGCCCATCGAGGGCCTGGTTGGGGTGCGCAACGTGGCGGTGAACCTGCTGCCCCTGCTGGCCATGTGCGATCGGCGGGATGTGGGCGGGATCGTGGACTCGAGCAATGAGGGGACGCCCACGCTCTTCCTCTACGACCGCCACCCGGGCGGGCTGGGCTTCGCGGAGAAGGGCTACGAGCTGTTCGAGGCGCTGATGCGGCGGTGCCTGGAAACGATCGAGGCCTGCCAGTGCGAGCACGGGTGCCCGTCGTGCGTGGGGCTGCCGGTGACCGAGCCCGCGCAGCAGATGGACCCCGATCTGGGGCGCGGGTACCCGGTGCCGGACAAGCGGGCGGCGCTGGCCCTGCTGAGGGGCCTGCTTGGGC
>CAYLPT010000061.1:0-4798 GCA_964385645.1 uncultured bacterium | reverse complement strand
GACCAGCTCCCGCCTCGACTCGCGGGCCGGCGGCGATCCGGTCCGCGAGTCGAGGCGGGAGCTGGTCTGGCCCAACGGCAGCCGGCTGTGGGTCGGCTCCGCGGAGTCCAAGGGCGGGCGCTTCGGCCAGGGGCTCACCATCCAGAACCTGCACTGCTCCGAGATCGCCCGCTGGAGCCGACCCGAGGAGGCGCTGACCGCGCTGAGCGAGGCAGTGCCGGAGACCGGGCGCATCGTGATCGAGTCGACGCCCAACGGCATAGGGAGCTACTTCCACGAGCTGTGGAACGAGACCCGGCAGGACCGGACCCGATACATGGGCCACTACTACATGTGGTGGCACTCGGAGGAGTACGTAGCGCCGGTGGGGGATGCTGAGGCCCGCGAGATCATGGCCTCGCTGAGCGCGGAGGAGCGCGAGCTGGTGCGACAGCACGGGCTGAGCGCCGGCCAGCTCAAGTGGCGGCGGCTCAAGCAGCGGGACCTGGGGGAGCGCTTCCGGCAGGAGTATCCCGAGGACGACGTCTCCTGCTTCCTGGCCAGCACGCGGGCGGTGTTCGACGTGGAGGCGCTCCAGGACTATGCGGCCCGCATCGCGGCGGCGCCGCCGGCGCGCGCCATCCCCGCCATCCCGACCCCCGCCCAGGCGCAGGCCTCGGTGGCGGTGGCGCGGGCGACACTCCTGGTGTGGGAGCTGCCCATGGAGGGCAAGTCCTACGTGATCGGCGCCGACGTGGGCGAGGGGCTGATCGACGGCGACGCCTCCTGTGCGGTCGTCCTGGACATCGAGGCCGGCACGCAGGTCGCCGAGCTGCACGGCCACATCCCGCCCGACCGCTTCGGGCACCTGCTGGACGCCCTGGGCCACTGGTACCGGCGGGCGCTGCTGGCGGTCGAGCGCAACAACCACGGGCACTCGACGCTCAACACCCTGCGCAATGTGTGCCGCTATCCCCGGCTCTACCGCCACGTGCGCTATGACCACCGCCGGGGGCAGGCGCCAGTGCTCGGCTGGCCGACCGACGCGGCGACGAAGCCGATCCTGTGCGCCACAGGCGCATCGGCCTGCGGCGGAGTCAACGAGCTGGCGACGGCGATCGCCGAGGGCCACATCGGCATCCGATCGGGGGCGCTGGTTGACGAGTGCAGGACATTCGTGGTAACCGAGTCAGGGAGCCAGGAGGCGGAGCAGGGCCACCACGACGACCGGGTGCTGGCGATCGGGATCGCCTGGCAGGTGCGCAAGCGGCCCCTGCCGCGGGGGAGCGCGCAGAGGCCGGTGGGGTGGTGAGGGGGACGGCGATGGTGGAAGCCCGTCACAGTGGGAAGTCCCTGCTCATCTGCGACCAAGCCACTCATCTACCATCTCGGCGGTGGTACGGCGCACCTCGGAGTTCCGAGCGGCCTTCAGCTGATCCAGCTGCCACCCGCCGCCTGCGCGGACGAGAGACAAGGTCGCTCTCTCCTCAGAGGCGATGACACGGTAGACGTAGGCCTGTCCGCCTGCGATGCGGTCAGCGTAGCTCAGCACGCAGTTACCCTGTACGCGCGCCTCCTCGGCCAGGTCCTGAGGGGTGGTTACCGGGATGATGGTGCTCGTGCCTGGAACTGGAGGTGGGGGAAAGGCCGGTGCGTCGACTGTCGAGTGGCGTGTTGCCTACGCCGTCGGCCCATCCCACCCCCGCACATGGTTCACCGCCTCAGACCCGGGCTCGGTAGCCAGCTGTCCTCACTTCCCCAGGTCTCACGGTGATTTTCTCGTATGGTCCATGCCGTCGAGGCCTCTCCAAGCGCGGGGCCGGGCCACGGACTTGCACTGCAGCAGGAAGGTGCGGTCACCCCCGCAGTCGAATGCACCACACGCCAGCTGGCGCCAGGCGGTGCCTTGTGGCTGGCGTATCCTGCTGTCCTAGGAGGAGCGGCATGCGTCCTGACGAGAAGAAGGCACAGGAATGGGCACGCAGGAAGCACGAGGAGATGCGCAAGCGGGAAGCGGAGCTGATGAGGAAGCTCCGAGAGCAGCAGAAGAAGAAAAGGAAGTAGGGGTCTTCCACCAGCGTCTCCGATCCGCGGACCGCGGCGGCGCCCCGTCTGCCTCCGCCGCGATGCCTGAACGGGATCCGAGTCTTCCGCTGCCCCCGCCAGGGACGCTGTGCCGCAGTGAACGGAGAACCCATCGTCAGCGCTTCCGCCCCAGGGCATCTGGGACAAGGAGCAGGAGAATGGCGGTGAACCGGCAAACGGTGGGCGTGTCAGACTCTGACGCCGTGGATCCGGACTGGTGAGTCGGCGCAGACGGATCCGGAAGGCGACGGCGGGGGTTCGTCTATGCCCTATCTGACTTGCGCGTCGGTCAACTGGTGGGCTGTACTCCGGGGCTGGCGGGGAGCATGTGTCCTGCTGGTACTCGTGGCAGTGCCGGTGTCTCTCTGTCTGCCGGGATGCCGTGGATGTGGGCCGCCCGGAGGAGTCCAAGGCACCGCTGGTGAACAAGCCTTCGCTGATCTGGTCGAGTTCCGTCGCGCCGATGTACTGGTGCTGATCGACCAATCGGGCAGCATGCTACAGACCGATAGTGAGGGACTTCGGGCGGACGCCGCTCGCTTCCTGATCGACTACCTCGCCCTCTATGCCACCGAGGGCCAGGACCACCGTGTGGGGGTGGTCAACTTCGGAAGCGACGCCCGTCCCGATCAGCTTCTTCGCCTGGTATCCGCGGCCGACGATGGGGAGTCTCTGAAGTCTCGGGTGAGGACGGCCAACCTGGGAGACACGAACTTCCTGGCTGCCCTGCGGCTGGCGCACGCGCACTTCGCAGAGATGGGTAGCTACGAAGGCGAGGCTCAGCCGGCGGTGGTCATCCTGACAGATGGAGAGCCAGACGTGGGATCACGCCGGGGCGTGAGTTTGTTTCCGGAGATCCTTGGCTTCGTCCGCCAAGAGCTGTCCCCACGCAACTGCCCGGTGTATGTGGTTGCCGTCGACTCCACCGGTTCATACTGGCCCCGGAATGCCCCGTACTGGCAGGAGATCGCTGCCTCGACGTACCGCATATCGAGCATGGCCGAACTGGAGTCAGTCTACCACCACGTAGTTGCCGACATCATCGGGTTCCAGTGGGAGCGGGTAGCTGTCACACCGGGAGGCGGCCCCACTAGAGTTGACGTGGAGCCCTACCTCGAGAGGGTGAGCTTCACCGTCCTTAAGGAATCCCCTCAGGTGCGACTGCAGATCTCCCGGCCGGACGGCACTCTCGTCTCCGAGGGAGACGCCGATGTGCTCTACCGGGGGAGTGCGACGAGTGGCCGATTCGAGACCTACAGCATAGGTGAGCCGGTTCCTGGGACATGGACCTTGGAGTTGGTGGAAGGAGCGGGTCAGGTTCAGGTGTTCAGGGATAGACTCCCGTTGGCGGCCCGTGTCATCGCTCCCCTGTCTCCCTATCCGCGGGGCCGACCCATGTCGGTCGTAGTCGAGTTCTCCCGTCGAGACGGCAGTCCCGTTGAGCCGCTCCCCGAACACCCACTGCACGTGGGTGCAGCAGTTAGCGCTCCAGGCAAGGGCCGCGCGGTCCCCGTGGAACTCGTGGCAGACCCCAGTCTGCCAACCAGGTTTGTGTCGACCGATGCTGTCCCGGCTGACGAGGAAGGCACCTACTCAGTTGACGTGCGAGTCAAGGGCGGCGACTTCACCATACTGCAACAGCGGCATCCTGTCGAGGTGCGCTCCCAGCCCTACCTGTCGGTGACTGCCCCAGACCGTGACAGGATAGGGCTCAGGGCTCCTCTGGTGGTGCGCGCGGCGCTGCTCAAGGACGGTGTGCCGACTCGCGCAGAAGCGGAGTTCGGCGAGGACCCAAGCGGTGTTGCTCTTGTGCGCGTGGGCGAGACTCCCGACGGTCACACGCCCTTCGTGGACTTCATGCGGCCTGTTCGGGGACCAGCCGGCGACTTCTTCGAGTATCGCCTGCCAGAGCCCTATCATGTGGGACGGTACCGGTTCGATCTTCGCTTGGCGGCGGTCCTCCCCTCCGGAGAGGAGTATCGAAGCGTAGTCGAGACAGTCCTGGTCGAGAAGCACCGGACGGTCTTGGACCGGCTGTCGCTGCTCTGGGTCGTCACGCTTCCTCTGGGTCTGCTCTCATGGGCGATGTACGCAGCCTGGCTACGACGCCTCCCCATGATGCACGGAAATGTGATGATTGACAACGGGGAGGATCCAGTCAGCCTTTCTGGAGAACGCCGCATCGAACTGGGCTTCGGTAGAGACGGGACCCTGCGTCTGGGTCGGGGGATATGCACACGCCTCGGGTACTTGCGCGGTGTACCCAGCAGCGACGAGTATGGGCGGCCGACGGTTGTCCCATCCATCAGGATCCGTGCAACTCCTGAGGACGTGGCGCGCAGTCGGCGAGATCGGCTCCTGCTCGCGCTGGCGGCCGGGGTGTTGGCGGTCGCGGCGGCTCTCTATCACTGGACGCTTGCCGCGTCCTGGATGGGTCTTGTTGGGGTCGGGGGCGCAGTTGCGCTCCACCTGTGGAACTGGCGTGGGTACGACTCGTCGGGACCGATCACGCCAGGGGACAGGCGAGAGGTCGGTGGGAAAACGCTGACGTTCAGCTAGCCGAGAGGAGGCAAGAGCCATGCCGCAGTCTCTGGTTGTGGGTCTCGGAGGGACCGGCAAGTGGGTGGTCACCCATCTCAAGCATGCCGTCGAGTCGGCTCGTTCAGAGGGAGTGCAGATCCCCACGGTGGCGTGGTTAGCACTTGACCTCGCCGCACAGGAGGACCCTCCGGCC
>CAYLPT010000060.1:0-5455 GCA_964385645.1 uncultured bacterium | reverse complement strand
CCGCCGCCCCGTACGGTCCGCCGCGGCCGCCCCCTCCGGTCCGGCGCCGGATGGAGCCTGAGCCCCTCAGGGCGAGACCCCTAGCCCCAACAGCACCTCCCTCAGCGCCAGCGCGTCCGCCTCCGCCGCCTCCAGATACTCGATCGCCACCGCACCCTCGTAGCCCCGGCCGCGCAGCGCCTCGATCACCCACCCGAAGTCCACCTCCCCCTCCGCCATCGGCGCCTGCATCCGGCCCCGCGCGGCGTTGCGCAGGTGGACGTGCCGGGTGTACTCGAGCAGCGGCTCGCTCTCGACCAGGCTCCCGACCTCCGGCTGCATCACGAAGTGGCTCGGATCATAGGTCACCCCCACCCCCGGCCACAGCCGCCGGGCCAGCGACAGCGCATCCCTCGGCCGCTCTGCCACCGACCCCTGGTGCGGCTCGAAGCTCAGCCCCACGCTGTCGCCGGCCAGCTCCGCCAGCCGCTCCAGCCCCGCTCGCGCCGCGTCTAGCGCCTCCGCCGCCGTCACCCCGTCCGCTCGGCCCCCCACCTGGAGCGTCAGGTTCGGGCAGCCCATCTCCTCGGCAAGCGACAGCAGGGCGCCGAACTCCGCCTCCACCCCCCGTCGCGCCTCCGGCGCGGGATCGTTCACAGGTTGGCTGAACGAGCAGTTGAACGAGGCGGCCTGCAGGCCCGCCTCCGCCGACGCGCGCACGATAGCCCGGCCCAGCGCCCCCCACGGCCCCTCGGCCGCCAGCCGGGAGGGCCAGACCTGGCCGTAGCGCTCCAGCGCGAACAGGTCGAAGCGCCGGAAGCCCAGCTCTGCAATGTGTGCCAGCGCAGCCGGCGCCTCCCGATCGGCGACCACAGACATCGAGCAGCTCAGATGCATCCCCCAACCTCCCTCTGGCCCCCAGCGCGCCCGCACCGCGGGCCCGTTCGACTCCCGAGCTCACCGACCTCCCCGCCGCCGGAAGGTCGCGGCGAGCCGCGGTCGAACCGGGGCGGGCGGCGCACCGGAGGGCCAGCCATGACCATGATGCCGGATGGAACCAAGTTCGAGTTCTGGGGCGACGAGACCACTTACACGAAGGTCTACCACGTGGCGCAGGAGCACCCACTGGCCTCCGACGACAACCCCGGCACGGAGGAGCGGCCCTTCGCCACCATCGGCCGCGCCGCCGAGCTGCTCCAGCCCGGCGAGAAGGTGATCGTCCACAGGGGAATCTATCGCGAGTGTGTGCGTCCCGCGCGGGGCGGCGAGGGACCCGACCGCATGATCGCCTACGAGGCCGCCCCGGGCGAGGAGGTGTGCATCAGAGGGTCGGAGGTCTGGCAGCCGGCCTTCAGGCCGAGCGAGGGGTTTCGGCTGCAGCCCTGGGGCGCCGAGCCAGGCGCGCCGACCCCCAAGGTGTGGATGGCCGACCTGCCGGCAGAGGTGTTTGTGGGCTACAACCCCTTCGCCGCGCTCAACGTCTCCGCCGAGCTCTGGACGTTCACCCGCGACTGGAGCCAGGAGGAGGTGGAGCGCTTCCTCATGCGCAGGGGCATGGTCTTCGCCAACGGGCGCCCGCTCCGCCAGGTCTTCCGCAGCGCCCACCTCGCCCACACCGACGGCGCCTTCTGGGTCGAGGACCCGGGGCTGCGCATCCACCTGCGGCTGTGGAACGACGCGGACCCCAACGAGGCGCACTTCGAGATCACCGCGCGGGAGCAGGTCTTCGCCCCCAGCGAGCGCGAGCTCGGCTACCTCCGTATCTCGGGCTTCCGGCTGGAGCACGCCGCCGACGGCATCCCGGTCCCCCAGCGAGCCCTCCTGAGCACCAGCCGCGGCCACCGGTGGATCATCGAGGACAACACCATCCGCTGGGCCAACGCGTGCGGGATGGACGTGGGCGCGGAGACCTGGCACGCGGTCTACCAGCGGACCCCAGGCCACCACATCATCCGGCGCAACACCATCTCCGACTGCGGCGCCTGCGGCATCGCCGGCCCCAGCCCGGATCACAGCCTCATCGAGGACAACGTCATCGAGCGCATCGGGTCGCTGAACGTGGAGCGAATCTGGGAGTGCGCGGGGCTGAAGTTCCACACCTGCACCGGCGCCCTCCTGCGGCGCAACGTCTTTCGCCACATCGCCGGCGCCTGCGGTCTCTGGCTGGATGTCAAGAATCGCAACTGCCGTATCAGCGACAACGTCTTCGCCGATATCCAGAGCCTCCAGGGCGCCATCTACATCGAGTGCAGCCACGACCTCAACCTGGTGGACGGCAACATCGTCTCGGGCATCCGCCGCGCCCCCTGGCCGGGGGGGTCGCCCTCGGGCGGCATCGGCGTGAAGGTGGACTCCGGCGAGAACGTCGTCATCGCACACAACCTCTTCGTTGACATCGAGGACTACGCCGTCTCCGCCAACCTCAACCAGGCGGAGCGGGTCATCTTCGGCCGCGTCGGGCTGTGCCGGCGCAACCGCGTCCTCAACAACGTCTTCGCTCGCTGCCCCCGCCGCGTGCTCTTCGGTCGCCGCGCCGACAACGCCTCCGACGGCAACCTCTACAGCCAGCGCGACGACGCCGCGTCGCTGTGCATCCGCTACCCCGAGCCCGCGGCCACCCTCAACCTCGAGGCCTGGCAGGAGTACTACCAGCTCGACCAGCACTCCACGCAGGCCCGCCTGGAGGTCAGCTTCGACCCCGAGGAGCTGGAGCTCTCCTGGGCCGTCGAGGGAGACCTCCCCGCCTGCCCGCCGGTCGAGGCCCTCCACGAGCCCGCCGGCGCGCGGCCCCCCGGGCCATTCGATTGCGCCTCCTGGGCCAGCGCCGGGCGCCTCCGCGCGCCCCTCTCGCGCGGCTGAGGAGCGCTCACGCCCCGGCCGGCAGCAGCCCCGCGAGCCGGCGGGTTGACTCCACGAAGAAGCGCACCCGCGCCAGCGAGGTGTCGGGCGTGAGCGGGCTGCCCGCCGAGACCAGGAACCGGCGCGGCCCAGCCACCTCGATCTGCCGCTCCACGGCGGCGAGCAGCTCGGAATCTGCGGCGCGCTCTACGAACGAGGCGTCCAGGTTCCCGAACAGCACTCGGTCCGGACCGAGCGCGCACCGCACCTGCGCCAAGTCTATGCCGTACCCCTTGCGGTCCTCCTCACAGGACAGCGCGGTGAAGGGCAGCTCCGCCAGGCGGGGCAGCAGCGGCATCAGGTTGCCCGAGAAGTACAGCACGGTGGCGAAGCCCATCGCCGCCAGCCTATCGAGCAGGCGCTTGGTATAGGGGAAGCTGAACTCCGAGTACATCTGCGGCGAGATGAGGTCCGCGGAGGCCATGCACTCCTCCACGAACGCGATCTGCACGCCCAGCGCGCGCTCGGCCTCCAGGTGCGGCAGAGGAGCCTCTACTCTCTGCTCCAGCAGGCGATGCAACGCCGCCGGCTGCTCCACCATCGCGCGCATCCGCTGCTGGAAGCCCAGCTCCAGCGACCAGTACGGGCTGGGGCAGGAGGAGTAGTACGCCAGCCCCTCCCCGTAGCGCGCCGCTAGCTCCCGCGCCAGCGCGTACCGGCTCGACCCGGCGAGCGCCCGAGGGTCTGGCAGCGGCCCCGCCGGCTGCTCCCCCTCGAGATCGCGCAGGTCGGCGCCCTCCCACCTGGCCGCGGCATAGGGGTTGTTCGCCCCGGCGGCGAGCGCCTCATGCTCCGCCGCGAGGCTCGGGGGCAGCCACCTCTCCCGGCCCTCCGCCGTCACCCAGAACAGCTCCCCGCCGCGGCGCACCACCGCCGCCCCGGCCACCTCCTCCTGCGTCGCCATGGTGGGCAAGCCCAGCCACGTCGGCGGCGGATACGGCCCCTCCAGTATCTTCGTCCACACCTCAAGCTCCACCGCCAGGCAGTCCTCATGCCCGACCGCCAGCGCCTCCGCCCCCGCCTCCTCCAGCCTTCGCGACCACGCCTGCCAGCGCAGCCTCTTGTGGTAGGATTCCAGCGGCCCCAGACACTCGTACACCTGGGCCACCGGCACGAAGGGCGCCGGCCGGCCAGCCAGCACCGCTCCGACGACATCCCGAACATCCTCATGCCGACTCGCGCTATCCATGGGTTCTCCGGGGGAACCAAACAAGCTGGCAGGCAGGTTGTCCGGCCGCGGGGCGCGCACCTGCCGGGCCTATCTGGAATCCTGGCTCGTCCGGGCGCAGGCAATCGCAATCCGGCCGGCGAAGCCGGCCCCCATGAAAGCACTCCTGCTCGCCGACTACAACCGGCTGGAGTACACCGATGTCCCGGACCCCGAGGTCGGCCCGGGCCAGGTGCTCGTCCGGGTCGCCGCCTGCGGCATCTGCGGAAGCGATGTGCACGGCCTCGACGGCTCCACCGGGCGCCGTATGCCCCCTCTCATCATGGGCCACGAGGCCGCCGGCGAGGTGGTCGAGGCCAGACCGCCCGCAAGGGGTGAGGCGGGCCTGTCCCCCGCAGCCTTGGCGAAGGGGGATGCCGGACCCAAGGTGGGCGACCGGGTAGCCCTCGACTCCACCCTGTTCTGCGGCGCCTGCCCCTTCTGTCGGCGTGGCCTCACCAACCTCTGTGACCACCGCCGCGTCCTCGGCGTCTCCTGTGAGGAGTACCGCATGGACGGCGCCTTCGCGGAGTTCATCGCGGTCCCCCAGGAGGTCGTCCACCCCCTGCCAGACGGGCTCTCCTTCAGACAGGCGGCGCTGGTGGAGCCCCTGTCGGTCGCCGTCCACGCCGTCAACCTCCTGCCGCGGTCCCTCGGCGACACCGCGGTGGTGGTGGGGGCGGGTGTCATTGGCCTGATGGCCGTGCAGGCCCTGCGCGCCGCTGGCTGCGGGCGTGTGATCTCGATCGAGCCCGACGATACGCGGCGCACCCTCGCCCTCCAGCTCGGCGCGGAGGTCGCCCTCGACCCCCGCACAGGCGACCCCCTGTCGGCGGTGCGAGAGCTGACGGGCGGGCTCGGCGCCGACCTCGGAATCGAGGCCGTCGGCATCCGAGAGACTGTGGGCCACGCGGCCCGCTGCCTCCGCAAGGGCGGCGCCCTCGCCCTCGTTGGCAATGTCTCGGCCGCGGTGGAGCTGCCCCTGCAGGCCGCGGTGACCCGGGAGCTGCGGCTCATCGGCTCCTATGGCTCCCGGGGCGAGTACCCCCGCTGTCTCGACATGATCGCCCGCGGCGCGGTCGCCGTGGACCCTCTCATCAGCGCCGTCGCGCCCCTCGCCGAGGGCGCCGACTGGTTCGCACGCCTGCGCCGCCGGGAGGCCGGTCTAATCAAGGTGATCCTCACACCCTCCCCGCCCCGGTAGGACAGGGTCCCAGCCTGTCGCAGCCTGTCCCAGCCTGTCCCAGCCTCCTACCTCCCCCTCGCGGCCAGCGCCTCCCGCGCCGCGGCCGCGATTCCCTTCGCCGTCAGCCCGTGCTTGTCCAGCAGCTCCTCCGCGCGCCCCGACTCCCCGAAGGTGTCCGCCACCCC
>CAYLPT010000059.1:0-3964 GCA_964385645.1 uncultured bacterium | reverse complement strand
GTTCACGCCCATGCCCGAACTTGCCTTTCTCGAGCTGCTGCAGCATTTTCGCACCCCATTGGGTGACGCGCTGTTCTACGCCGCCTCGGCGCTGGGGTCCGAGATGGCCTACATGGTCCTGCTCGTCGGGGTCTACCTGTGCTATAACCACCGCTTCGGCTTCCACCTGCTGGTGCTCTTCCTGGTGAGCGTCTACAGCAACGCGCAGCTCAAATGGCTCTTCGGCACGCAGCGGCCCTTCGAGCTGTTCCCGGAGCGTATCCACGCGCTCTACCAGTCCGGAGCGGGTGGCGAGGCCTACCCCAGCGGCCACGCCGAGAATGCGATGACGGTCTGGGGGCTGATCGGGCTCCGGTCGCGCCGGCGGGTGGTGCGCCTGGCGGTCGTGGCGGTGATTGTGCTGGTGTCGCTCTCGCGGCTGTATCTGGGAGTGCACTGGCCGGCGGATGTGCTGGGCGGACTGCTGGCCGGGGCGGGGCTGCTGGTGGCGTACCTGGCACTGGTGGGGGAGTGGCGCGCGGGGCGGCTGGTGCTGGAGCCGGAGACGAGGCTGCTGCTGGCGATGGAGCTCTTCGCCGAGAGGCAGGGGGAGCGGGAGCTGGTGGCCTGGTGTGAGTACCGCTACGGGGAGCCGCTGCCGCCGGGCTTCGGGGGCGTGGCGTCAGGTGCTGAGCCGGGCGGTAGCGTGGAGGGCGGCGCCGATGAGGGGGGCGGTATCGCCCAGTGATGGGGAGAGGAGCACGCAGCGGGAGAAGAGCCGGGCGCGCGGGCTGCTCTTGAGGGTGGACTCGGCGGCCTGGAGGAGGGCGGCGCCGACGGCGGGCGGTGAGCTGTCGAGGATCACGGCCTGGGGGTCGAAGAGGGCGATGAGATTGGCGAGGCCGAGGGCGAGGTAGCGCCCGGTCTCCTGGAGGGCGCGCCGGGACAGGTCGTCGCCGGCGGCGGCGAAGCGGCAGATGAGGGCGGGGGTGATGGCTCCCAGGTGGTTGTCCACGGCGGCAAGGAGGGCGCTGGGCTGGCCGGCGCGCAGGGCGCGCAGGACACGGGCGACGAGGGAATCCCGGTTGGCGAGGGCTTGCCAGCACCCGAGGTCCCCGCAGGAGCAGCGGGGGCCGTCGGCGTCAATGACCATGTGGCCGGCCTGCCCTGGGGTCTGGCGCTCCTCGAGCAGGGGCCGGCCGGCGGCGATGACGGCGAGGTCAATGTCAATGCCGACGCGCACGAGGAGCAGGTCGTCGAGCCCCTCGCCAGCGCCGTAGCGGGACTCGGCGAGCGCGGCGGCCTGCGCGGCGCCGATGAGGGTGACGGGGCGCTCAAGGGCCTCGGAGATGGGGCCCGCGACCTGGACATCGTGCCAGGAGGGGAAGTCGCCAGAGGCGAGGCAGAGGCCCTGGTCGGGCTGGAGCCGCCCCGGCAGGGCGACTCCCACAGCACGGACGTTGGCCGCGGAGTGGTTGAGCCCGGCGAGGGCCTCGCGGGCGGCCTCGATGGCGAGGGAGAGGTTGACCCGGGGCTCGGCGGTGGGGCGTGCAGGCCGTCGGGCCTCGGCCAGCACTTGCCCGGCCGCGCCGATGGCCGCGGCGCGGATGGCGGTAGCGGAGACATGGATGGCGAGGGCCGGCTCGGAGGCGCTCTCGCGAGGCGCGGGTGCGGAGGGGGAGGCGACCTCGAGCTCCGGAGGCTGTTCGGGCGGCAGAGGCGGTGGGGCGGGTTCGGCACTTTGGTGGGCCTGAGCCGGTGGAGCAGGTGAGGGGCCCGAGGCGCGCAGGGGAAAGAGGCCGAGGCGACGGGAGACGGCGTCGAGGGCGGCGGCGACTGCGGCGGTGCAGGGGTCGTTGCGGAGTGGGGCGGAGCCGAGCAGGTCGGCTTCGAAGCTGCCCTGGGCGAGTCGGACAGCTGCGTGGATCAGCTCCTGGCCGCTGGCTGAGGTGGTGAGTGCGATATGGGTGAGGTGAAGCTGGGGAGTGGGCGGGTCGGTGGTGCAGTGGTGCAGGTACTGCTGGATGGCGGCCACAGCCGCCGCCGCCGCGAGTTGCCAGGCGTCTTGCCTGGAGGCGCCGGCGCCGGCGGTGGCGGCGCCGGTGAAGCGATGGGGGCCGGCGGAGAGCACGGCGCGGGCCTCCAGGGTCTGGGGGCCGAGGCGGACGCCGACCTCATGGATGAGCAGGCGGGGGGTGGCCGGACCGGCCGCCTCCTGGCTGTCCGGGGGCTGCACTCCCCGGCTGAGCCCCGGTCCGGCCTGTGTCTCATGCGTGCGCGGGATCACTCCCCCGGAGCCTCCTCCGGCCAGATGGGCAGCTGGCCGCGAGACTGCTCGCGGAGGGCTTGCCGGTAGGCCTCCCTGGGGGGGAGGCCGGCCTGGCGGTGGCGCCACATGGCCTGCACGAGCTGGAGCTGCTCGGTGGTGTAGAGATTGCGGTGGATCTTGCCGTGGCGTTGCTTGATGGGCCTCAGATAGCCGCGCTGTTCGAGGTAGTAGACATGCTCCTTGGTCATGCCCGGGCAGCGAGCCAGCAGATCAGCCATGGGGTGCAGGTGGTTGAGCAGGTCGGCACGCACAGCGCCCCCCACATATGCATATGTGCAACGCCCGCATTATAGCCCCCATGGCCCCGTCCGTCAAGCGCGGGAGTGGGAAATGTTGCACACAGTGGGGCACAGCGCAGTCCGGCGCGGCGCCGCGCCCCGGGCCGGCGCGGGCCGGCAGGAAGGGTGCTGCGCTGCGGTCGCCCAGGGCGGCGCACGCGAGGAGGCGGCTGGTCGAGGAGCGAAGAGGAGAACCGTAGGCATCACGGGGCGGGCGAGCGGAGGCCCGCGCCATTGACTTACTAGTGCTTGCTGAGTGGAGAAGCAAGGCTATGGTTGAGGAGACGAAACCGGAGGAGGGGGGCCGGGCGACGCGGGTGTTGGTGGTGGAGGACGAGTCTATCATCTCGATGTCGCTGGGGGGCCAGCTTCGGGCGCTGGGGTGCGAGGTCGTTGGCGCCGCGCGCGATGCCGCGGGGGCGATCGAGATGGCGAGGCGGCTGCGGCCCGACGTGGTGCTGATGGACCTGGGGCTGGCCGGCCAGAACGGAGTGGAGGCGATCCGGGCGATCATGGAGGAGGCGCCGACACGGGTGATCGTGATCACGGCCTACGGGGACGACCGGGTGCGTCGGGCGCGGGAGGCCGGGGCGCGGCTGGTGTTGACGAAGCCGGTGTTGGTGGAGCAGTTGGCGGTGGCCATCAAGCAGGTGATGGCGGCGGGGTGAGAGGCATGAAGGCGATGGTGTTGGCGGCGGGGCGGGGGGAGCGGATGGCGCCCCTGACGGACGCGCTGCCCAAGCCCCTGCTGCCGATCGCCAACCGGCCGGTGATGGGCTATGTTCTGGAGCATCTGGCGCGGCATGGGTTCACGCAGGTGATCGCGAACCTGCACCATCGCGCCCAGGACATCGTGGAGGCATTCGGCGACGGATCCGAGTACGGCGTGAGCCTGAGCTACGCGTACGAGGAGAAGCTGTGGGGGATCGCGGGGGGCGTGCGGCGGTGCCGGGACTTCTTCGGCGACGAGACGTTCCTGGTCATCGGGGCCGACGATCTGACGGATATGGACCTGAGCGCGCTGCTGGCGGAGCACCGGAGGGTGGGTGCGCTGGCGAGCATTGGGCTGGTGGAGGTGGAGGAGACCTCGCAGTTCGGGATCGTGGTGACGGACGAAGAGGGGCGGATCCGCCGCTTTCTGGAGAAGCCCAAGGAGCCGCCGCCGACCCGGACGGCCAACACGCAGATCTACCTGTTCGAGCCGGGGATCTTCGAGTTCATCCCGCCGGGGCGGGTGTATGATTTCGGCTTCGACGCGTTCCCGGCGCTGGTGGCGGCGGGGGCCCCGTTCTATGGGTTCGCGCTGCGGGGCTACTGGAGGGACATCGGGAGCATCGCCGACTACCTGGCGGCGCAGAGAGATGTGATGGAGAAGCGG